>NZ_BCRB01000005.1 GCF_001552375.1 Cellulomonas iranensis NBRC 101100 = JCM 18110
GGCCGCACCCCGGCGCGCGGCCGCGGCGGCACGCGACGCACGGGCCTGCGCCAGCCGGCGCGCGGCCTCGGCGGAGATGCGCTCGGGTGTGGCGTGCGGTCGGTCCACGGTCCTGCCTCCTGTCGCCGTGCCGGCGGACGTCGCCGGCACCCCCGTCCCCGGGGTGAGCAGTGATCTGGTGCTCGGCCCCCACATGCCGGCTGCCGCGGCTCCACGCCCCAGACGGCGACGCGTGCTGCTCGCCACCGCCACGACGCGCAGCCCCGTGGAGAACCGGTCGTCGGCCCGGGCCTCCAGCAGTCGCTGCCGGTGCCGCAGGTGGTGCGGCACCAGGTACGCCGCCCACAGGCCCACGAGCGCGAGCGCTGCGGGGCCTGCGAGATCGTTCACGTCACGACGGTAGGGGGCACGGCGCCCGCGACGTCGCACCGGTGCGGCGTGTCGCGCCGACCCACCCGACCGGGGCGGTGCTAATGGGACGCGTCAGGCGTGCGCGCGCCGCCGGTGCCAGCGGGCCACGAGCCCCTCGGGCACGTCCTCCGTGGTCAGCGCGAACGTCCGGTGGTCGCGCCAGCGACCCTGGATGTGCAGGTAGCGCTCGCGGAGCCCCTCGTCGCGGAACCCGAGCTTCTCGACCACGCGCAGCGACGGCCCGTTCTCGGGCCGGATGTTGACCTCGACGCGGTGCAGGCCCAGGGCGCCGAAGCAGTGGTCGGTCGCGAGCGCGACCGCGGTGGGCGTGATGCCACGCCCGGCGACGTGCCGCGACACCCAGTAGCCGATCGCCGCGGACCGCAGCGACCCGTACTGGATCGCCGACACCGTGAGCTGCCCGACGAGCGCCCGCTCGTGCTCGACCGCGAACGGCAGCGCCTGCCCGTCGCGCGCCTGCGCGGCGAGCGCGCGCACGAACTGCCCGAACGTGGGCCGCGGGCCGCGCACCGGCTCGGGGCTCGTCGCGTCCCACGGCTCGAGCCAGCCGACGTTCTCGGCGCGCAGGCGCATCCAGGCGTCGCCGTCGCGGCGCCGCAGCGGCCGCAGCCGCACGTCACCGTCGACCAGCTCCACGGGCCACCCCACGGCCACGGCTCACGCTCCTTCCGCGCGACGACGGGCGCGGCTCACCCCTCGAGGACGAGGCAGTGCAGCACGCTCCCCGGGTGCACCGCCACGTCCCCCTCCCCCACGACGGCCAGCGCGTTGGCGTGCGCGAGCGCCGTGGTCGACGGGGCGGACGGGTCACCGATCGGGGTCGCACGGTACCCCTCGTCGGGGGATCCGAGCACGCTGGCGGGCACGAACTGCCGCAGCCCGGGCGGCGACACCCAGCCCTCGGTGGCGACGGCGGCCACCGAGGGGCGGAACAGCTCGGCGTGCCCGGCCATCGCGCGCAGCGCCGGCCGCACGAACACCTCGAACGACACCTGCGCCGCGACCGGGTGCCCCTGCAGCGCGAACAGCGGCACCGTCCGGCCGCCCGCGTCGACGACGTCGAGGCCGTGCGCACCGACCGTGCCGAATCCGTGCCGCAGGCCGGGCGTCATCGCGACCTGGTCGAGCCGGACCGTGCCGAGCGGCGCGAGGACGTCCTTCACGGTGTCGTGCGCGAGCTCGGACAGCCCACCCGTGAGGACCACGAGGTCGGCGCGCACGAGCTGGTCCTCGAGCGCCTCGCGCAGCGCTGCCAGCTCGTCGGGGACGGCGCCGACGCGCACGGGCGTCGCGCCCGCGTCCCGCACGGCCGCCTCCAGCGCGTGCCCGTCGGCCTCGAAGACCGTGCCCGGGCGGGCCGCGCTCGTCGGCTCGATCAGCTCGGACCCCACCGACAGCAGCACGACGCGCGGGCGCGGGTGCACGCGCAGCCGCCCACGCCCCAGGGCCGCCGCGAGCGCGATCTGGCGGGCCCCGAGCCGCGTGCCCGCCGTCAGCACGGTCTCGCCCGCGCGCACGTCCGCGCCGGCGACCCGCACGTGCTGCCCCGCCGTCGCGACGCGCTGGAACGCGACCCGCGCCTGCCCGCGGTCGGTCTCCTCGACGGGGACGACCGCGTCGGCGCCCAGCGGCAGCGGCGCCCCCGACGCGACGCGCACGGCCGTGCCGCCGACGTGCCGCAGGCCGGCGGGGCTGCCGGCGTGCAGGTCGTGCGCGACCGGCAGCGCGGGGCCCTGCGCCCCCGACGCGTACGTGTCGTGCGCGGCGACCGCGTAGCCGTCGCGCGCCGCGACCGCGACGGCCGGGACGTCGACCGACGCGACCACGTCGGCCGCGAGGATGCAGCCGGTCGCGTCGTGCAGCACGACGTCGAGCGGCGCCACCGGTGCGGCGGCGGCCAGCACGGCGGCGAGATGGTCCTGGACCGTCCTCATGCGCGCATTGTGCCTGCCGGGCGGCCGTGCGCCGCGACCGGCGCGCGCGACCGGGCCTCGCCGGGCACGTGCGCCGCACCACGGGCATGACCTCGGTCCGGGTCGGCGGGGCCGGACTTTGAGACACTGGTGCCATGAGCGCCGTCGCCCAGCCCCCCTCCCCTGCGGACGAGGTGGCGCGACGCGCACGACCCCGCGACCCGTCGGAGGAGAAGGACCGGCTGCGGCGCCGGATCCGCGAGCAGCGCGCGCACCGCTCGGCGCGGCAGCGCTCGGAGGTCGCGCAGCGGCTCGCGGACGTCGTGCTGACGATCCCCGAGGTGGCCGACGCGCGCTGCGTGAGCGTCTACGCGTCCCGCCCGACCGAGCCCGGCACGAGCCCCCTGGTCGAGGTGCTCGCGGCGCGCGGCGTGCGGCTCCTGCTGCCCGTGCTGGGCACGGGCCTGCAGCGCGACTGGGCCGAGTACGCGGGCCCCGACGACCTGCGCGAGCGCGCCCCCGGCCGCCCGCCCGAGCCGGGCGGCGACCCGCTGGGCGCCGCCGCGCTGGCCGACGCGGACGTGGTGCTCGTGCCCGCGCTGGCGGTCGACGCGGCGGGCGGCCGCCTGGGGCAGGGCGGCGGCTGGTACGACCGCGTGCTGGCGCACGTGCGCCCGGGCGTGCCCGTGGTCGCGCTGGTCCACGAGGACGAGGTGCTCGGGTCGGTGCCGCGCGCCCCCCACGACGTGGGTGTCACGGCCGTCGCGACGCCGACCGGCTGGCGGCGGCTCGGACCGGGCGCGGCCGACGCCTGACGGCGACGTCCCCTGACGTCAGGGCGCCGGGCGGGCGTGCCGTCCGGGGTCAGTCGCGCGCGGGCGTGAGCGTCAGGTGGGTGACCGCGTCGGCCTCGACCGCGGCCCCGGAGTAGGGCCACGCGAACTGCTCGCCCCGCGCCCACGCCTCGAGCTGGTCGGCGTAGTGCACGCTCGCGGGGTGGCCCGACGTGCCCGTGAGGTTCACCCACGTCGAGGAGTCGAGGTCGCCGAGGTCGACGACCATGCGCATCGACGGGGCCGCCGTCACGGCGTACGACCCGCTCGCGGCGTCCCAGGCCGTCGCGTCGACGATCGACGACCCGCCGCCGACGCGCTGCGCACGCGGGTTCACGAGCGCGTGCACGACGCCCGGCACGCCCTCGCCACCGAGCACCGGGTGCTCGGGCGCGGCGACGTGCAGCTTGCCCCAGGCCCAGTCGTCGGTGCGGCTGCCGAGGTGCGCGGTCAGCTCGTGGCGCGCGTTGACGAGCGCGCGCGCGAGCACGTCGTCGCGGCCCTCCACGACGCCCGACGTCGTCCGGTCGTCCCACCACGGCGACGTGGGGTCCTCGAGCATGCCGTGCACGACCTCGAGCCACCGCGAGCCGCCGTCGGGGCCGTGCCCGGCGGGCAGGTCGTCCGTGAACGTCAGCTCGAGGACCTGCGCCCACACGGCCGCGAAGTACATGGCCGCCGCCGAGTCCGGGTCCATCGACCGGTCCCACGTGCGCAGCAGCTCCTGGCCGCCCGCGTCGAACGCGTCGTCGAGCTCGACCTCGAGCAGCGCCGGCACCAGGACGTCGGCGTAGGGGCTGTGCCGGTCGGTCTGCAGCGCCGCGGTCGAGGCGACGTCGACCTTGTCGCCCGCGGCGATCTGCTGCGCGAGCAGGTCGCGGATGCGCTGGCTGCGGAAGCCGTAGTCGGTGTCCCGGGCGAGGAACGGCCCCTCGCCGGCGCGCGTGACGGCCTGGTTGGCGGCCACGACGAAGCCCTCGGCGGGGTCGAGCACGCGCGGCATGTCGGCGGGCTCGACCCACCCCTGCCAGTCGTAGCGCGAGTCCCAGCCGGGACGGGGCCAGGTGCCGTCGGACGGCACGGGTCCGTCGACGACGGCCCGCACGGGCACGCGCCCGGGCGCCTGGTAGCCGATGTGCCCGTCGGTCGTCGCGAAGACGATGTTCTGCGCGGGCACCTCGAACAGGACGGCCGCCGCGGCGACGTCGGCCGCGTCGGACGCCGTCATCATCGCGAAGACGGCGTCGCCCGTGCGGCCGGGCGTCAGGGCGGTCCACGCGAGCGCGACCTCGAAGCGTGAGCCGGGCGCGTCGTCGGGCACGGGTCCGCGCGCGACGCCGTCGAGGTCGAGCACGTCGGACACGATCGGGCCGTGCGCCGTGGCCCTGACCTCGAGCTCGACGTCGTCGCCGCCCGCGACGGAGATCGTCTCGGTGCGCACCTGCAGCGGGCGCCGCTCGCCGTCGACGAGCACGCGGTCCCCGTCGACGCGCTCGAGGAAGAAGTCGGTGACGTCGGCGCCCATGTTCGTCAGGCCCCACGCGAGGTCGCCGTTGTGGCCGATGATCACGCCGGGCAGGCCCGCGAGCGCGAACCCCGTGACGTCGAACGGGCAGTCCGCCGCGACGTCGGCGCAGCGCAGCCCGACCTGCGACCAGATGCCGGGGGCCGAGATGCCCAGGTGGGGGTCGTTGGCGAGCAGCGGCTTGCCGGACGCGGTGTGCTCGCCCGCGACGACCCACGAGTTCGAGCCGACGCCCTCGCCCCGGCCGACGAGCTGCGGCACCGCGGCGAGCGCGCGGTCCGCCGCCGCGAGCGCGTCCTGCAGCGCGTCGTCGGCGAGCGCGAGGCCGGCGCCGTCGGCGACGGTGGCCGCGCCGTCCGCGACGTCGGTCGCGGTGACGATCGGCAGGTGCTGGTCCTGCGGGTAGGCGGGGAAGAGCTCCTCGACGCGCGCGACGTCGGGCACCGCGCGGTACGTCATGGCGCGCTCGAGCTCGGCGTCGTAGTTGGAGCGCAGGTCCCACGCCATGGCCTTGAGCCACGCGAGCGAGTCGACCGGGTCCCACGGCGCGGGCGCGGTCTGCGGCACGCGCAGGCCCAGCACGGTGTACTCGACGGCGATCGCGCCCGGGTCGCGGTCGGCCAGGTAGGCGTTGACGCCGTCGGCGTACGCCTGCAGGTAGCCGCGCGTGTCGTCGGTGAGCAGGTCCCACTCCTGCTCGGCGACGCGCCGCCAGCCGAGCGTGCGGATCACCTTGTCCGCCTCGAGGGCCTGCTCGTTCGCGCCGACGAGCTCGGACAGCCGCCCGGCGGTGACGTGCCGGCGGTAGTCCATCTCGAAGAAGCGGTCCTGCGCGGTGACGTACCCCTGCGCGCGGAACAGGTCGTCGGTCGAGCCCGCGACGATGGTCGGCACGCCGCGTGCGTCGCGCGTGACCTGCACGTCGGCCGCGAGGCCGGGGACCTCGAGGGTGCCCGAGACCTCGGGCAGGGGGCGGCGCACGAGGAGGGTCGTCACGAGCGCGGTGGCCAGCAGCGCGAGCACGACGACGACGGCGACGACGACGGACGCGGTCCGCAGACGATGGCGACGGGGCACCTTCGCAGGGTACCCGCGAGGCCGCTTGACGGGAGGCGTACAGTTGGCACTCGGACCCCGAGAGTGCCAAGCCGCAGGACCCGCGAGGAGTGCTCCGGCAGCACGCCGCAGCGCACTGCGCAGCCCCGGGGATCGGATCGAGGACCGTCGGGGACGCCCGGCGACGACGAGGGAGAACCAGTGCCCACCTACGCCTACCGCTGCACGGCCTGCGAGCACGCCTTCGAGGTCCAGCAGTCCTTCACCGACGACTCGCTCACGGTCTGCCCCGAGTGCGCCGGACGCCTGCGCAAGGTGTTCTCGTCCGTCGGCGTCGTGTTCAAGGGCTCGGGCTTCTACCGCAACGACGCCCGCGCGGGCGGGTCGACGAGCGCCTCGAGCACCACGTCGTCGAGCACGTCGTCCAGCGGCGGCACGTCGTCGGGCGGCAGCACGTCGTCCGGCACGACGTCGGGCTCGTCGACGTCGACGACGGCCGGCACGACCTCCGCGGCGCCGGCGACCTCCGCGGCACCGGCCGCGTCCGCCTGACCCCCGGACGCCGCGAGCCGCCCACAGGCCTCGCTGCGTCGCCCCGGTCCCCGGTGGCGCGTCCTGCGCCACGCGGCGCACCCGACGGGTCCTAGCGTCCCGCAGGTGAGCCTCCTGCCGACGCCACCCGGCCCGGACCCCGCCGCCCGGTCCGCGTCGGGCGCGCCCCCGCCCCTGCCGGTCGCGCGCCCGACGCCGGCACGACGGTGGCGCCTGCTGCTGTGGCGGTCGCGCGCGCTCGTCGCCGCGCTGTGCCTCGGCGCGACCGCCGCGGCGGTCGTGCACGCGGTGCGCCCACCCCCGCCGGCCACGGTCCCCGTGGTCGTGCTGACCCGCGACGTGCCCGCCGGCACGACACTGACGCCGGACGACGTCACCGTGGCCCGGGTCGCGCCCGGCGCCGCACCGCAGCGCGTGGTCACCACCGTGCCGGACGCGGTCGGCGGGGTCACGGCCGTCGCGCTGCCGGCGAGCATGCCGCTCGCGCCGGCACTCCTGGTGGACGCCGCGCTGACCGGGCCGCCCGGCACCGTGGTGACGGCGGTGCGCCTCGACGACCCCGCGGTGGCCGCGCTGCTCACCCCGGGCCTGCGGGTGGACCTCGTCGCGGCGCGACCCGAGGGCGGCCACGGCCGTACCGTCGCGCGGCGCGCGCTCGTGCTCCCCGCCCCCGCCGACGGCCCGGCCGGCGCGGGCGGCGGCCTGCTCGGGGGCGTCGCCGCACCCGACGAGGCGCCGCCCGTCGTCGTCGCGCTGACGCCGGACGAGGCCCTCGCCGTGGCCGAGTCGTCCGCCTCGTCCCGACTGGTGGCGGTCGTCGTGCCATGATCGGCAGGAACCAGTCGGTGAGGGCGACCAGCGGGAGGACCCGGTGTCGGACAGCATGCGCGAAGGGCTGCGGGGGGCGGGCGACCGGCTCCGCGCCGTGGGCGGCAGCTCCCAGGTCAAGGGCATGGCCAAGGTCTTCCAGGGCTTCAAGGACTTCATCTCGCGCGGCAACGCGATCGAGCTCGCGGTCGGCGTGGTCGTCGGCGCCGCGTTCACCGCGGTGGTCGGTGCGCTGCAGGACGGGTTCATCAGCCCGCTCATCGGCTGGGTGTTCGGCAAGCCGAACCTCGCGGGCCTGTGGGACATCGGCCCCTACACGTGGCGCACCCCCGGCCCGGGCGAGGACCCGATCGCTCCCATCCAGGTGGGCGTGATCCTCAACGCGCTGCTCCAGTTCCTCATCACGGCCGCGGCGATCTACTTCCTCATCGTCGTGCCGCTCAACGCGCTCGCCGCGCGCCGCAAGAAGGGCGTCGAGGACGAGCCCGCGGCGCCGGCCGAGGACATCCTGCTGCTGCAGGAGATCCGCGACCTGCTGTCGCAGCGTCTGACGCCCGCGATCGTCAACGACACGACCACGACGCCGGGCGACCCCGCGGCCGGCACGCCACCGGTCGCACCGCCGCCCGCACCGGGCACTCCCCCGGCGCCCGGCGCACCGCCGAGCATCCCGCCGGGCACGCACCCCTGACCCGGGCGCGCCGGCCCGTCGCAGCACCAGGACGGGCGGTGCCACCTGGACGACACCGGAGCCGTCGGAGCCCCGGCGGTGGGCGACACCGGAGCCGCCGGAGCCCCGGCGCCCTGACGGGCTCACCAGTGGGGCGGCTTCTCCCGACGCAGCCGGTCGTCGTTCGACGACGGCTCCTCGCGCCCCCAGCCCCGGTCCGAGTCGTCCGCCGAGCGGGTCGCCCGCCACGGGTCGTCCACCGGGTCGGCGGGGGCGGACCCGCCCCCGCCCGGGCGGCCGGTCGCCACGTCGGCGGCGGACCCGGTGGACGGCGTCCCAGCCGACGGCGCTGCGCGGACGCCCGACGGCTCCGACACGCGACCGGACGGACCTGGCACGGACGGCGCCGACACCGCGGGAGCGGACGGCGCGGGCACCGACGCCGCGGGAGCGGGCGGCGCTGCGTGCACTGAGCGGAGGACGGACTCGTCCGTGCCGACCGTCCCCGACGGTCGCACGGCCCGGCGGGGGCGACGCGGTGCAGCACTCACCCCCCGATCCTCCCACCGCACGAGCGCACCCGGCCGGCCGCCACCCCTCCCCGGGAGCCACGCCCCGTCCCGCACGCGCGAACGCGGGGTTCGGCCGCTTCTCGGACACCACGAGCGGCCGAACCCCGCGTTCGTCGCGGGTTCGATGCCGTGGGGACCGGGCGGACCTCGATGACGGTCGGGGATGACGGGCAGCGCCCGTCGAGCGGGCTGGCGACGGCAGCCGTCGGACTGGCCGGTGACGGCAGCCGTCGGACGGGTCCGTGACCGCGGCCGTCGGACGGGCCGGTGACCGCGGCTGTCAGGTGAAGGCGCGGGTGACCGCCGCGCGGACCGCCGTGTCGACGCGGTGGCTGCGGCGCGTGATGCCGAGCTCGGCCCGCAGCGCGTCCGCCAGCTGGTCGCGCGTGCGCTCCACGCCGTCGGACCGCAGCCAGCGGGCCAGGTCGTCGAGCTGGTCGTCGCTGTAGGCGTTGATCGGCAGCCCGGCACGGACGTCGGGGCGCGGGGTCGTGCGCAGCGGCAGCACGAGCTGCTCGCCCGCGGGCGGCGTGTGCACGAACGCCTCCGTCTGCACCGGACCCGCGGGGCCCAGGTCGGTCGCGCGGCGCACGGCTGACCCGCCCGCGGCGTCGACCGCGGGGTCCGCGCCCGTGACCGACCGCGGACCGACCGTCGGCGTCACGCCGGTGGGCGTCCGCACCACGGGGACCGCACCGGTCGGGTTCGTGCCGGTCGGGTTCGCACCGGTCGGGTTCGCGCCGGTCGGCTCGCCGGTCGTGGCGGCGGCCCGGGACGCGGGCGTCGCACCGTCACGCGGCGGGGCGGGCACCGTGGGCGTCGCACCCGTCGCGGGCGCGACCACGGGGACCGCACCCGTCGCGGCGGGCGCGACCACGGGGACCGCACCCGTCGCGGCGGGCGCGACCACGGGCACAGCACCCGTCGCGGCGGGCGCGACCACGGGCTGGGCACCGGTCGCGGTGCGCACCACCGGCACGGCACCGGTCGCCGGGGCGACCACCGGCTGGGCACCCGTGGCCGATCGTCCGTCGACGTACGGCCGCACGGGCGCGTGGTCCTCGTCCTCGACCGGCACCGGCACCGCCCGCACGGGCGCGGACACCGGGGCCGCGAGCTCGGGCCGGCGCGCGACCAGCGCGGTGTGGACGGCACGCCGGATGCGGTCGACCTCGGCCTGCGGGTCGAGGAACGCGGCGGCGGACCACACGCGCACGACCGACCACCCGAGGCGCTCGAGCCGGTCCGGCACGAGGCGGTCGCGCACGCGCACGCTCGGCTCGCTCACGTACTCGTCGTCGTCGGTCAGGACCGCGACGAGCATCTCGTCGGGCAGGTCCGGGTGACCCACCACCAGCGGGATCCGCACCCCGCCGGGCACGCCGTGGTCGACGTCGACGACGAGGCCGTGCTGCCACAGCCGCTCGGCCAGGTCGAGCACGAGCCGGTCGGGGTCGGGCCCGCCCGTGGGCCGCTCCGACGCGTCCGCGCCGGGCGCCTGCGCGCCGCGCTCGACGGCGAACCGCAGCACGTCGGCGAGGAGCTGCGGGCCGGGGCCGCGCAGCCGCTCGGGGTCCAGGTCGTCACCCGTGAAGCACGCGACCACGGTCAGCCGGTGCCGCGTCGAGCCCAGCGCGTCGAGCAGCAGCGCGTCGCCGCCCGGGCGGCTCACGGGGCCGAACGTGTGCAGCACGCGGCGGTGCGGGGTGCGGCCGAGGCCGAGCGACAGGATCACGGCGTCGCGCTGCAGGCCCGCGACGTTCGCGACGTCGACGACGAGGAACGGGTCGACGCGCCCGGCGTCGAAGAACGCGCCGAGCGCGGGGTTGCCGCGGACCTCGGCCATGACGACCTCGCGCACCGCGTCGGCGTGCCGGGGCGTGAGCGTCACGACCGCGAGCGACTCGTCGGGGTGCTGGAGCACGTGCTCGACGACGAACTCGAGGACACGCTCGACCTCGGCGCGCGTCGAGTCGACCATGCTCGTGGCGGGGTCCGGCATGCCGGTGCCGTCGACGGGCTCGAACGTCACGAGCGGCGCCGAGCAGGGCAGCGGCGTCGGGACCAGGACGCCCTCGTACCCGTGCTCGGCGAGGAACCGCGTGAGGTGCGGGTCGCGGCGCGACGCGTCGGCGTGCAGCGCGACGGTCGGCAGCACGGCGGCGAGCTCGCGCACCGCGGAGCCCGACGCGCACCGGGCGTCGCCCACGACGACGACCTGCCGGCCGCGCGCGATCGCGGGCAGCGCCGCCTCGACGGGCAGGTGCGCCGCGGCGTCCACGACGACCAGGTCGACCGTGCGCGACGCGGGCAGGACCTGCGCGACGAGCATGGGCCCGGCGACGAGCACGGGTCGCAGACGACGCGCGAGGTCGGGGTACCGCGCGACGGTGTCGCGCAGCGACGTCATGCGCTCGTCGACCAGCTCCGCGAACAGCCCCTCCGCCTGGTCGCGGTGGGTGCGGACGGCCGAGGCCACGCGACCCAGCGCCGCCGCGAGGACGGGCGCGGCGCGGCTGACGACGTGCCGCCGGTCGAGCTCGGCGTACCGCGCGGACAGCGCGCCGAGCGCCGCGCCGTCGTAGCCCGCGAGGGCCGGGTCGGCGCCGAGGACCTGCTCGAACACCGTGCTCCACCACGCGAGGTCGAGCTCGGCCGCCGCGAGCGCGGGTGCCACGCGGCGGTGGGCGAGGTCGTCGACGAGGTCGCCGAGCCCCGCCGCGCGCAGCCCGTGCAGCAGCTGCGTGCGCTCGGGCAGCGTGTCGAGCGCGGACGCGCCGTCGCGCAGCCGCACGAGCCGGTCGCGCAGCTCGTCGAACGGCGTGGTGGTCAGCAGCCCGCCGCCGGGCGTCGTCGTGAGCACCAGGGCGAGCGCCTCGACGTCCTGCCGGACCGCGAGGTGCTCGGCCTCGATGACCTCGAGGCCCTCGGGCAGCCGCGGCCAGCCGCCCGCCGGGCAGTGCGCCTGCCACAGCTCGCGGCGGGCCTGCACCTCGATGAGCGCACCGTGCAGGTCGGCGACGGGGCGCCCGGGGCGCAGCATGTCCTTGGCCTGCTTGCGCAGGCGGCGACGCACCCAGAACCCCATCGGGACGCCGTGCTCCTCGCGCCACTCCTTGGTCGCGGTCGCGGCGACCAGGTCGGCGGCGGTGCGCTCGAACACGAGCGGCTGGAACACGTCGAGCGAGTCCCGCACGCCGTCGAGCATGCGCAGCTGCTCGGCCCACTGGTCGAGGGTCGTCGCGCGCGTGAGCCCCGTCTCGGCGGCCACCTGCGCCGCGCGCTCGACGAGCTGCGGGAGCGTGACGTCGAGGAGCCGGTCGAGGCGGTGCCGCACGACCTGCGCGTCGGCCGCGGTGCGCAGGTCGGCGCCGTACCAGGGGGTGTCCTGCGGGCGCAGGCGGAACGCGCCGAGCTCGCCGGCGCGCACGAGGTCGCGCGCCACGTGCGCGCGCCGCTCGGCGTCGAGAGGCCGCGCGACGTCCGTCGACAGCCGCACGGTCGTCGCGGGCGTCGGGCGTGCGGCCGTGAGCCGCGCGAGCTCCTGCAGCGCGTCGTACGCGGAGACGCCCCACGGCTCGCGCGTCGCGTGCAGCGCGTCCACGTAGGCGCGCAGCCGCTCGCGCTGCTCGACGAGCGGCACGCGGACGGCCTGCACGGCGTCGGTGTCGACGACGGGCGGCTCGAGGGTCATCGCGCCGAGCAGCCGGCGCGCGGCGGCGGTGCGCCACCCGGCGTGCGGCTCGACGTCGAGCACGATCTCGCCGACGCCGAGGCGCTGGAGCCGCTCGACGAGCGACACCGCGGCCCGCCGGTGGCCCGGGACGTACAGGACGGTGCGCCCCTCGGCGGCCGCGTCGGCGACGATCGCGGCGAGCGTGCCGGTGACGTCGGAGCCGGTGGGCGCGTCGACGAAGACGTGGGAGCCCGTCGCGACGACGTCGAGCACGTGCTGCTGCGCGGGGTCGAGGTCGCCGATGCCGCGCTCGAGCGCGGGGTCGCGGTCCCCGGGGACGGGCGCGGGCAGCGGCACGTCGAGCGCCGCGCGCGCCTCGTCGAGCCCCGCGAGCGCACGCACGACGTCGTGCCGGTCGAGCGTGCCCGCGAGCTGGTCCAGGTCGTCGACGATGATCTGCCCCGGGTGCACGAACGTGCCCACGACGACGCGCTCGACGAGCCGGAAGTCCTCGAGCACGGCCTCGCCGAGGGACGACAGCCGCTGCAGCGCGCCCCGCGGGTCGAACCCGGCACCGGTAAACGTGCCGCGCGCGACCGCACCGGGGTCGAGCAGCGCGCCGTGGCTGCGCAGCGCGCGCGCCAGGACGGGGTTGACCTCGATGGAGGGCTCGAGCTCGATCTCGTGGTCGCCCTCGCCCGTGCCGCGGGCGCGCAGCGCGACGGGGCGCAGCAGCACCGGGGCGCGCACGGTGCGCACGGGCACGTCGGGGCCGTCGTCGCCGGCTCCCCGTCCGCTGGGCGTGCGCGGGTGCCGCGTGACGTGCGCGAGCGCACCGACGTCGTCCGACGCGAGGTCGGCGGTCGACCGGTCCGTCCACGTCGCGACGCCGATCGCGAGCGACGTCGACGCGATGCCGTAGCGCTGCGTGTAGGCCGCCGCGCGCGCCGCGACGGCGCGCGCGCGGCGGCGCGCGGCGGACTGCGCCCCGGGCTCGCGCACGAGGTTGGACAGCCGCGTGGGCCGCCCGGCGAAGAGCTGCGCCATGCCGGAGGGGTGCGCGCTCGACAGGTCGAGCGCGGCCTCGCCGAGCTGGTCGACGTCGGCGAGCGTCGACGCGCCCGCCGCCTCGACGAGCGCCGCGCGCCACGTCGCGACGGCACCCTCGAGGACCTCGGCGGGTGACGGCGGCTCGACGAGCGCGACCGGCGGGCCGTCCGCGGCCTCGGGCGCCGCGGACGCGGCGACGTCGGCGTCGGGCCGGTCGCCCGGGCCGGGTGTGCGTGCGGGAGCGGTCACCCTGGCACGGTAACCGCGCGGCACGCGGATCCCGGGGCGGCCACGCCGTGCCCGCCCGGGTTGCGCGGATCCCGGGGTGCGGGCGGTGGACGGCGGGTCCGCGACCCGCGGGCGGCGGGTCGTTGCCCGGGGCGCCGCCGGCACACCCCCGGAAACGACCAACGGGACGAGCCGTGTGGCTCGTCCCGTCGGTGCGAAGCTGAAACGGTGCGCACCGCGCAGGGGGCAGGCGATGCGCACCGTCGGGATCAATGGTGCCCCTCGCGAGCCTCTCGGTCAAACGTCCAGACCCGCCCGACCCGGTGAAAAATCAATGACTCTGGAGTCATCCATGACACCGCCTCGGCGTGTCGCGGCGACGCACCACGTCAGGGGACCGGCGGGGGGCTCCACGGCCGGCCGGGCCCACGGCGGCGACGCGCCGGAGGCCTACGCTGGGCCGGGACGAGAGAGACGGAGGACGTGGGTGCGCACGCGTCGCAGCCCCACCGTGGTGTGGGCGGTCGCGGCAGCCGCGTACCTGGTGGCCGTCGTCCACCGCACGGCGCTCGGCGTCGCGGGCGTGGACGCCGTCCAGCGGTTCGGGCTCAGCGCGACCGGGCTCGCGATGTTCTCGGTGCTCCAGCTCGGCGTGTACGCCGCGCTGCAGATCCCCGCGGGCCGGGCGCTCGACCGGTTCGGCGCCCGCGTGCTGATCACGACCGGCTCGGCGGTCATGGCCGTGGGGCAGGGCCTGCTCGCCCTGGCCGACGACGTGCCGCTGGCCCTGGCGGCGCGCGTGCTCATCGGCGCGGGCGACGCCGCGATCTTCATCAGCGCGTGCCGGCTCATCGCCGAGTGGTTCCCGGCCCGTCGCGTGCCGGTCATGGTGCAGGTCACCGGGCTGGTCGGGCAGTCGGGTCAGATCGTCTCGGCCGTGGTCGTGGCGTGGGTGCTGCACGCCCGCGGCTGGGGCGTGACGTTCGGGGCCCTCGCGGCCGTCGGCGCGGCCGTCACCGTCGTCGCGGCGACCGGGCTCGCGCGCCGGCCCGACCCCGCGCCGTCGGCCGTCGAGACCGCCGCCCGCGAGCGCTTCGTGCACGCCGTGCGTGCCGCCGTGCTGCCCGCCGGCACGCGGCTGGGGTTCTGGTCCCACTTCCTCACGCCGTTCTCGTTCAACGTCGTCGCGATGCTGTGGGGCGTGCCGTTCTTCGTCACCGCGCAGGGCCGCACGCCCGCCGAGGCGAGCGTGCTGCTCACGACCATGACCGCGTCGGCCATGACCGCGGGCCCGCTGGTCGGCCGGTGGACGTCGCGGCACCCGCTGCGACGGTCGTGGGTCGTGCTCGCGTCCGCGGGCGCGACGTTCGCCGTGTGGGCGTGGCTGCTGCTGCCCGCCACGCCGCGCCCGTTCGCCCAGCTCGTGGTGTTCGCCGTGGTCATCGGCGCGGGCGGGCCCGTGTCGCTCGTGGGCATCGACTTCGCGCGGACCTTCACGACCGGCGACCGGCTCGGCACCGCGACCGGGTTCGTCAACACCGGCGGGTTCGTCTCGACGATCACGGGCGTCCTCGCGGTCGGGGTCGTGCTGCAGCTCGTCTCCCCCGCGGGCGCGACGACGTACCCCCTGGACGCGTGGCGGCTCGCGTTCGCGGTGCTGCTCGTGCCGTGGGTCGTCGGCGTGGTCGGCGTGCTGCACCACCGGCGCCGTGCGCGCGCCGACCTCAGCGCGGCCGGCACCCCCGTGCCGCCGCTGCGCGAGGCGCTGCGCCGGCGGCGCGCGTCATGACGCACCACGGAGCGCGGGGGTGCACGCTGTGCACGTGACCGTGAACGCCGCACCGGGGACGCCCCGCGCCCCGCGCCGCTCCCCGTCGTTCGCGCACGTGGCGGGGGCCGCCCGGTGAGGACCCTCGTCATCGGCACCGTGCTGCTCGGCGCCGGCCTCGTCGCGCTGGCCACGGGCGTGCTGCCCGGCGAGGCGGCGCTCGCGCTGGTCGACCGGGTCTGGCCCGTGCTGACGTTCGTCGTGGCGGTCACGGTCGTGACCGAGCTGGCCGCCGGGGCCGGCCTGTTCCGCGCGGTGGGGGCGGGCGTCGCGCGCCGCGCGCGCGGTCGCACGCTCCTGCTGTGGGGCGGGGTCGTGGCCCTCGCGGTCGTGTGCACGGTGTTCCTGTCGCTCGACACGACGGCCGTGCTGCTGACGCCGGTCGTGCTGGCCGTCGCGCTGCACGCCGGGCTCGACGCGCGGCCGTTCGCGCTGGTCACGGTGTGGCTCGCGAACGCCGCGTCGATGCTCCTGCCCGTCTCCAACCTCACCAACCTGCTGGCCGAGCACCACGTCGGCGGCATCCGCGAGTTCGTCGCGCTCACGTGGGCGCCCGCGCTCGCGTGCGTCGTCGTGCCGGTCGCGGCCGTGGCGCTGCTGCACCGCCGCGAGCTGCGGGGCCGCTACACGGTCGCGGACGACGAGCCGCCCGCCGAGGACCCGGTGCTGCTGCGCTGGAGCGCGGGCGTGGTCGTCGCGCTGCTGGTCGGGCTCGTGAGCGGCGCACCCGTGTGGATCCCGGCGACGGTCGCGGCCGTCGTCCTGCTGGTCGTCACCGCGTGGCGCCGGCCCCGCGCGCTCACGCCCGGCCTGGTGCCCTGGCCGCTCGTCGTGTTCGCCTCGGGTCTCTTCCTGGCGGCCGAGGCGCTGCAGGAGGCGGGCCTGCGGGCCCTGCTGCAGCAGGACCTCGCCGGCGGCGGCCCCTGGACCGTCGCGGCGGCGGGGGCCCTCGGCGCGAACCTCGTGAACAACCTGCCCGCATACCTCGTGCTCGAGCCGACCGCGGCGCACGACCCGCTGCTGCTGGTCGCGCTGCTGGTCGGCGTCAACGCGGGCCCGCTGGTCACGCCGTGGGCGTCGCTCGCGACGCTGCTGTGGCACCGCGCGCTCGTGCGCGCGGGCGTCGACGTGTCGTGGCGCCGGTACGTGCTGCTGGGGCTGGTCGTCGCGCCGCTGACCGTCGCCGCCGGCGTCGGAGCGCTGGTCCTGACGTCCTGACCTGCAGGACCGCGCGGCGGACGCGGGGGTCGCGCGCGCGTGAGGGCGCGGCCCTGCGTCGCCGCCCCGGGGCCGGCGTGGTCGCCCCGGAGCGGCGTCGCAGGTGTCGTCACCGTGGGAGCGCGTCCGTCACATCACCTTGCAGCACGGCGAGAGGATCGTGACGGTCGTGCCGGGCGCACCCGGCGTGACCGGCGTGCCCGACGCGACGGTGGCACCGGCCACGCCGGAGAACGCGGCGAGGGCGACGACGAGAGCGAGCGAGAGCTTCTTCATGAGGGGACCCCTTCGAACGACGCACCGGACGATCCGGTACCTCGGCATGGTCCCCACGGCGGTGTCTAGACCGCAATGACCCGCGGCCGACCGGGGTAGACGCTCCCGGCTCGGCCGTCACCCGGGCGTGTCGCGGCCGCCGCGCCGAGGCGGGGCCTCGCCCGTCGGGACGGCGTGCCCGTCACGGGCCGCCTCACCCGTCGGGGTGACGTGCTCGTCAGGCGCGGACGACGCCGACCCCCGCGGCGTCGATGGCCCGCCGGTACGCCTCGGCGACGTGCGCGCGGTCGTCGCCCGCGACGCGCAGCCGGTCGCCGATCCGGCGCCACGCGCGTGCGGTCGGCCGCCCGGCGGGTGCCAGGTCGAGCCGGTCGGCCGCCTGCCGGTAGGCCTTGATCGCGGCGGGCCGCTCGCCCGAGGCGAGCAGCGCGTCGCCGAGCGCCTCGTGCGCGGCGGCGGCGTCGCGCCGCTCACCCGTCGCGAGCATCTCGACCGCGCGCGCGGCGTGCGCGAGGGCGGCGCGGTGCTGACCGAGCAGCAGCGTGGCGCGTGACCGCGTGGTCGCCGCGCGCGCGAGCTCGACCTGCGACTCGCCGACCTCCAGCGCGGTCGCGGCCGCGTCGAGCTCCGCGAGCGCCTCGCGGGGCCGCGGCGGGTCCACCGTGAGCAGCAGCTGCGCGAGGTCGAGCCGCAGGCGGGGCACGTCACGCTCGACCTCGTCGCCCCCGGCGATCGCGAGGGCCGAGCGCAGGTGCGACAGCGCGTCGTCGTGGTCGCCGAGCGCGTCGTCGACGAACGCGAGGTTCCAGTGGACGGACCAGACGGCGCGCGCCGAACCGTGCACCAGGGCCCGCCCCAGCAGGTCCTGGCCGCGCACGCGCGCGTAGGTCACGTCCCCGCGCGCGACGTACGCCCACACGAGCGTCGACTCGAGGCGGAAGATCTCGTCGGTGCCGGCGGCGGGCTCGCGCAGCGTCGCGAGGTGCTCCTCGCCCGCGCGCACGGCGCCGTGCAGGTCGCCGGCCTCGGTGAGCGCCATGACGAGGCGGGTCGCGGCGTACGTCGCGCGTTCGGGACGGTGGCCGACGACGAGCCGGTGCGTCACGTCCGCGAGCAGCTGCGAGGAGGTCTCCAGGTCACCCGCGAGGTCGAGCGCCTCGGCGCGCGCCAGCAGCACCTTCGCCGCCTGGTCGACGTCGAGCGCCGCGAGCTCGACCTGCTCGAGCTCACGCGCCGCGTCCGGGGCCCGCCCCGCGCGCATGAGCTGCCGCGCACGGACGAGCGCGGCCTCCGACTCGAGGTACTCGGGCGAGCGGTCACCCTGTTCGAGGTACTGCGCCGTGACTCCGAGGGCACGCGCGAGCCGCTCGAGGGCCGCGTCGCCGGGACCGCGCACGCCGCGCTCGAGGTGGGACACGTAGCTGGGGTGCATCATCGCCGCACGCGCGAGGTCGGCCTGCGACAGGCCGCTGCGCTCGCGGGCGTCACGGATGCGTTCACTCACGGGGTGCACGGATCTCACGATAGGGACCGACCCCGCCGCACGGAAGAGGGGCCGGGGCGACTCGTGTCACGGCACGACTGACCGATACGGACGCAACGTACGCGGATACGACGAATCGCCACGGGACGTGTCAGATCTCACCCTCGGCAGGCGCGGCCACGACGCGCTCCCGGGCGACGCCCGCGCGCCGCGCGAGCACCTCGACGAGTCCGACGAAGACGAGGGTCTGGACCGTGGACACCGTGAGCGCGACCGGCCCGACGTCCACGAGGTCGAGGTCGGCCAGGCCCACCGCGCCGAGCGTGAACACCGCGACGTTGTTGACGACGTGCGCGGCCGCGGCGGCCTCGAGGCCGCCGGTGCGCCACGTGACCCAGCCCATCGCGAGCGCCCACAGCGCGATGTCGAGCATCGCGAGGTTCACGTACTCGTGGCCGAGCACGAACAGCGGCACGGGCAGGGCGATCGCGAACGCCGGGTGCCGCAGCCACGTGCCGACGGTCTGCAGGAGGTACCCGCGGAACACGACCTCCTCGGCGACGCACTGCGCGGGCACCAGCAGCAGGGCCAGGCCGATCAGCAGCCACGCACCCGCGTCCACGTCGGGCTGCCAGGGCCGTCCGGACGCGGCCGCCACGACCGCGTCACCCGTGTGGACCACGAGCGCGAGACCCGCCGCGAGCGCGAGGCAGCGCAGCGCCCACCCCCACCGCACGCGCCCCGTGACGGACGCGAGCAGGCCGACGGGCCGCGCGCCGAGCAGCCGGGTCGCGACGAGCACGGCGGGCAGCATCGCGATGATCGAGAGCATCGCGAGCGTGAACGCGAGGGGGTCGAGGAGGTCGGTGACGTCCAGGCCGGTGAGCGCGTCCCACGACGCCGGGCCGCCCGCGAACGCGGCGACGAGGAGCGCGCCGCCGCCGAGCGCGAGCAGCGCGACGTACAGCGCGAGCGCGACGAGCCCGACGAGCAGCGGCCGCCACCACCGGGCTCCGGGACGGGTCCGCTGGAGCCGGTGGTACGCGTAGGTCCCGGGCACCTCGCGCGCGCGCACCGCCCGGGGGGCGGACACGGTCGGGGGCGCGGCGACGGTCGGGGGCGGGGGCACGACGTGCGGGCTGCTCACCCGACCATCGTCACGGCGGTCCCGGCACGACGCATCGGCCGCGCGACCGACCACGCGGGCGTGGGCGTCGTCCGCGCGGAAGGGACGCTCGTCCCGGACCCCGGGCCGGCGGCGGGTGTCTGATGCTCGGCATGCGCCCGCACGGCCCCGTCGTCCGCACCGTCCGCCACGACCCGGCCGACCGGCCGCTGCTCGTCATCTGGGAGGCGACGCGCGCGTGCGCGCTGTCGTGCGTGCACTGCCGCGCCGAGGCGCAGCCGCGCCGGCACCCGCGCGAGCTCGACACCGACGCCGCAACCGAGCTCATGCGCCAGGTCGCGGCGTTCGGCCGGCCCTCCCCCATCTTCGTCATCACCGGCGGGGACTGCTTCGAGCGCGAGGACCTCACCGAGCTCGTGCGGCGCGGGCGCGCGCTGGGGCTCGCGGTGGCGGTCTCGCCGTCGGGTACCGAGAAGCTCGACCGGAAGGCGCTGCGCGCGCTGCAGGACGCGGGCGTGACGGCGCTGTCGTTGTCGCTGGACGGCGCGACGGCCGCCGTGCACGACGGGTTCCGGCGCGTGCCGGGCACGTTCGACCGCACCGTCGAGGCGTGGGCGACAGCCCGCGACCTCGGCATGAAGGTGCAGGTGAACTCCACGATGTCGAGCCGCACGGTGCACGAGCTGCCGGACCTCGCGGCCCTCGTGCGGGCGCAGGGCGCGATGACGTGGAGCGCGTTCATGCTGGTGCCGATCGGCCGCGGCGTCGACCTGGGGGCGCTCACGCCGCAGCAGGCCGAGGACGTCATGAACTACCTGTACGACCTGGGCCCGCACGTGCCGGTGAAGACGACCGAGGGCCACCACTTCCGGCGCGTGTCGCTGCAGCGCGCGGTGCTCGCCGCGCGCGGCGAGGACCACGTGGCCGCGCTGGGCCTGGGCGAGCTGTACGCCGAGCTGACCGAGCGCACGGCCGCGTTCGGCTGGGGCGACGGCGCGCGCGTGCGACGCCCGCCGGTCAACGTCAACGCCGGGTACGGGTTCGTGTTCGTGTCGCACGTCGGCACGGTGCACCCGTCCGGGTTCCTGCCGGTGTCGGCGGGCGACGTGCGCGAGCAGCCGCTGACCGAGATCTACCGGACGTCGGAGCTGTTCACGGGGCTGCGGGACCCCGCCCGGCTGACCGGGCGGTGCGGCGCGTGCGAGTTCGGCCGGGTGTGCGGCGGGTCGCGCTCGCGCGCGTACGCCGCGACGGGCGACCCGTTCGCGTCGGACCCGCTGTGCGGGTACGTCCCCGGGTCGTTCCCGCACCCCGAGGACGTCGCGGCGCTGCTCGCGTCCTGACACGGGCCCGCGCGGTCGCACGCAGGTCCGCGCGGGACGGCGTCGTCGTCCGGGCGGCCGACCCGGTCGTCCGCGCGACCGATCCGGGCGGGCCCGCGGGGCGCCTAGCATCACGGCGTGTCCCTGACGCCCGCCCCGCCGAGCCGCGCCCGCCGCGCGTGGTCCCACACGTGGCGGCTCATGCTCGCGCTGCCGCTGGGGTTCTTCTCGGGCACGGCGGTGTACGGCGCGGGCATCGCGCGCGCCGAGATGACGGGCAGGACGAACCTCCTCGCCGAGGTGTGGATCGCGGTCGACCTGGGCGTGCTCGTGGTGGCCGCGGTCCTGTACGTGCTGCGGCACCGTGCGCCGCTGCCGATCACGGGCGTGCTCGTCGTGCTCGGGTCGTTCTCGGTGTTCTCGGCGGGCATCGCGTCGCTCGCGGTCGTGTCGCTGGCGACGCGGCGCCGCTGGGCGGAGATCCTGTCGGTCTGCGCGCTGTGGTTCGGCGCCGGCCTGGTGGCCGACCGCGCGCTGCAGAACGTCTTCCTGCCGGACGACCTGCCCTACCCGCCGCGGTGGGTGCTGCTGCTGTCGGTGCTGGTCGGCATGGCCCTGCCCGTGGTGACGGGGCTGTTCATCGGGGGTCGGCGCGCGCTCGTCGCGTCGCTGCGCGAGCAGGCCGCGATCGCGCGCCGCGAGGCCGACGCGCGCGGCGACACGGCCCGCGCCGCCGAGCGCAACCGCATCGCGCGCGAGATGCACGACGTGCTGGCGCACCGGCTGTCGCTGGTCGCGCTGCACGCCGGCGCGCTGGAGTACCGCGCCGGGCTGGACCCCGAGCAGGTGCGCGACACCGCGGCGATCGTCCGCGAGAACGCGCACGAGGCCCTCGGCGAGCTGCGCGAGGTGCTCGGGCTGCTGCGCGACCCCGCGGCGGCCGACGAGCAGTCGCGCCCGCAGCCGACGCTCGCGCAGGTCGACGAGCTCGTCGACGGCACGCGCGCCGCCGGGTCGCCCGTGTCGTACGTGCTCGACCACGTGGCCGAGGACGACCTGGCGCGGCTGCCGCTGTCGACGAGCCGGCACCTGTACCGCGTCGTGCAGGAGACCCTGACGAACGCGCGCAAGCACGCGCCGGGCGCGCCCGTGAAGGTCCGGCTGCACGGCACGCCGGGCGACCGCGTGGGCGTCGAGGTGACCAACCGGATGCCCGACCACCCGCCGGCGACGCCGCTGCCGTCGTCCGGGTGGGGGCTCACGGGGCTCGCCGAGCGGCTGCGGCTCACGGGTGGCGAGCTCGACGTGCAACGACGCCCGGACGGCACGTTCGCGGTGCAGGCGTGGCTGCCGTGGGCGGCCGGGACGGAGGGACAGGCATGACGGGCACCACCACGGCCGACGGCCGGCCGGCGACGCGGGTCGTGCTGGTCGACGACGAGACGCTCGTGCGGGTCGGGCTGCGGCTCATCCTCGGCGCGGACCCGACCATCGAGGTCGTCGGCGAGGCGGGCGACGGGCTCGAGGCGCTCGACGTGGTGCGCGCGACGTCGCCCGACGTCGTGCTCATGGACATCCGCATGCCGCGGCTGGACGGCCTGCAGGCCACGCGGCGGCTGCTGGCCGAGCAGGCCGACGCGCGCGTCGTGATCCTCACGACGTTCGACACCGACGAGATGGTGCTGGGCGCGCTGCGCCTGGGCGCCGCGGGGTTCCTGCTGAAGGACACGCCGCCGGCCGAGATCGTGCGGCACGTGCACGACGCGGGCGCGGGCCGCACGACCCTGTCCCCGTCGGTCACCGACCGGCTCATCGCGTCGGTCACCGACCAGCCGCGCGACGAACGACGCGCGGCCGCGCGCCAGAAGCTCGACGCGCTCACCGAGCGCGAGCGCGACGTGGCCCGTGCGATCGGGCGCGGGCTGTCGAACACCGAGATCGCGTCCGAGCTGTTCATCACGGTCGCGACGGTGAAGACGCACATCAGCCGGATCCTGGAGAAGCTGCCGGCGGACAACCGCACGCACATCGCGATCTGCGTGCACGAGGCGGGCGACGTCTGACGCACCGCGTCACCGGCCGGAGCCGGCGCCGTCCGTCCGCTCGCGGCGCGCGGCGGTCGCCCTCTGCACCACGTCCCGCGCGACCTCGCGCAGCTTGACGTTGCGGTGCTGGCTCATGGCCGACAGGTGGTCGAACGCGTCGTCGGGCGTGCCGCCGCGGTGCGCCATGATCACGCCCTTGGCCTGGTCGATCGTCGCGCGCGACTCGAGGGCCTCACCGAGCTGCGCGACGAGCGCCCGCAGCTCGTCGCGCTGCCGCGACCCGGTGAGCACGGCGGCGACCGTCCCGGCCACGAGCTCGACGGCCTCGACCTGGTCGGCGGTGTGGACCTGGTCGCCGTAGCACGTCAGCACGCCCCACCGCCGGTCGCCGTACTGCACGGGGACGGCGGTGGCGGGTCCGCCCGTGGCGGTCTCGGAGTGCCGGGCCACGCGCGGCCAGCGCGGGTCGGCCGTCCACCGCGCGCTCGTGACCGTGGCCCCGTCGCGGTACGCGTCGAACGACGGCCCCTCGCCCGCCATGACCTGCCAGCCGTCGGCCCGTGCGGCGCCCGGGCTCGTGGTCGTGACGTGCGTCGGGGCGTCCGGCTCGCCCAGCGTGAGCGAGACGTCCTCGACGCCGGGCAGCGTGCGCCGCACCACGAGCAGGAGCTCGTGCAGCGACGCGAGCGAGCCGGAGTCGACGGGCTGCATGCGGGCCAGCTCGGCGAACGCCTCGGTCCGCGCCGCCTCCGCGTCGTCCTGCCCTGGCCGCACCGGGTGCCCCTTCCGCCGCGTCGCGCCGCCCCTGCGAGGCGCGCGTGGGGATGCCCCTGGGTCGACGGGGGCGGGTGCGCGCCTGCGACGTCCTCACCTTGGCACGCGTCTCGGGGCCGCTCAAGGGGACCGGCCCGGGCGGGCGCCGCACCCCCTCACCGCAGCGGCGGCAGCACCTGGTGCGCGTCGAGCACGCCGCGGAACGGGTCGCCGACGTCGGCGAGCCGGTCGAGGACCGTGCGCACCGTGAACGCGTCGGGGCGCAGCCAGTCGGCGTCGAGCTCGTCCCACGTGATCGGTGCCGACACGGGCGCGCCCGGGGCGGCGCGCGGGCTGTACGGCGCGACGAGGGTCTTGTTGACGGCGTTCTGCGTGTAGTCGAGCCGCGCGTGGCCGCCGCGCTCGCGCACCTCCCACCGCCAGCTCACGAGGTCGGGCACGACCTGGCCGACCGTCCGCGAGAGCCGCTCGACCCACGCGCGCGTGTCGTCGAACGACGGCCCCGGGGCCACCGGGACCCAGATCTGGATGCCGCGCTTCCCGGTGAGCTTGGGGTACGCGCGGACGCCCAGGTGCTCGAACGCGTCGCGGTGCAGGCGGGCCAGCAGCACGAGGTCGTCCCACGTGGTCGACGTCCCGGGGTCGAGGTCCACCAGGGCGTAGGTCGGCAGGTCGGGCGCGTCGGTGCGCGACGTCCACGCGTGCCACTCGAGCGCGCCGAAGTTCGCGGCCCACACGAGCGCCGCGGGCTCGTCGACCACGAGGTAGGTGGTGGTGTCGCCCGGGTCGACGTCGGGGCGGTCCCACCGCGGCACCCAGTCGGGTGCGTGGTCGGGGAGCTGCTTGTGCCAGAACCCCGCGGTGCCGGCGCCCTGCGGGAACCGGTGCATGTTGAGCGCGCGCCCCGCGAGGTACGGGAGCACGACGGGCCCGACGCGCGCCGCGTACCGCAGCAGGTCGCGCTTGGTGACGGGCGGCTCGCCGTCGCGGCCGCCGAACAGCTCCTTGTCGAGGTTGGTGACGCGCAGGCGTCGGCCGTGGACCTCCCACGTGCCCGACGCCCCCAGGTCGTCGAGGGCCGCGAGCGCGTCGTCGTCGGCGGGCAGGGGTGCGGGTGGTGGCGGCGACGCGTCCCGCAGGTCCACCTCGGCCTCGGCCGCGGGCACGCCCGAGCGCCACAACCGGTCCGGGTCGGCCGCGACCTCGTCGTTGGTGCGCCCCGACACGACCGACGTCGGGTGGTCCTCGGCGTCCCAGCCGTCGACCGCGTGCTCGTCGTGCTTGTGGATCAGCAGCCACTGCTCCTTGCCGTCGCCGCCGTCCCGCCCGCGCCGGTCGCTGCGCACCAGCAGGAACTTGCCGCGCAGCCGCTCGCCGTGCAGCTCGGCGTGCAGCTGGCCGTCGCGCAGCTCCGCGGCCGGGTCGTCGCTCTTGTACGGCACCCACGTGCCGCGGTCCCACACGATCACGTCGCCACCGCCGTACTCGCCGCGCGGGATCACGCCCTCGAAGCCCGCGTACTCCAGCGGGTGGTCCTCGACGTGCACGGCCATGCGCCGCACGCCCGGGTCGAGCGTCGGGCCCTTGGGCACGGCCCAGCTCAGCAGCACGCCGTCGAGCTCGAGGCGGACGTCGTAGTGCAGCCGGCGCGCGCGGTGCCGCTGCACCACGAACCGGCGCTCGACCGCGCCGTCCGTGGCGGGCGGCGCCCCGGACGGCTCGGGCGTGCGCGTGAAGTCGCGCATCGCGCGGTACGTGCCGAGCGCGTCCGATCCGCTCACGCCACCTCCCGGCCCGTCGTACCGACAGCGTGCGTCGCGTCGGGAGGGCCCGCAACCGTGCACGTCCGTCCACCAGGGTGCGGATCGTCCGGGGCGACGCGACGATCGGGGGACGGCGAGCGAAGGAGCACCCGATGAGCGAGAACCCCGGCCCCGCGGACCCCGGCGGGCACACCCACGACCACACGCACGAGCACGACCACCCGCACGACCACGACCACGCGCACGACGCCGACCAGACGCAGCCGCCGGTCGACACGGGCCCCGGCCCGGACGAGGCGGACGTCAACCACGGGCGGCGCGAGAGCGGCCGGCACGTCGCCGACTGACCCGACCGCCGAGTCCGCGCGGTGCGAGTCGGCCGCCCGGACCCGGGCGAAACCGGACGCCCGTCCTGCGGGGCGGGCGTCCGCACCGTAGAAAGGACGAGGTGAGCACGCACCTCGAGGACTACGCCCTCCTGTCCGACCTGCGCACCGGCCCGCTCGTGTCCCGCGACGGCAGCATCGACTGGCTGTGCCTGCCGCGCTTCGACTCCCCCGCGGCGTTCTCCGCGATCCTCGGCGGACCCGACGACGGGCGCTGGAAGCTGTCGGCGGTCGACGGCGAGGTCATCGAGCGGCGGTACCTGCCGCAGACGTTCGTGCTCGAGACGACGTGGCGCACGCCCACGGGCACGGCGCGCGTGACGGACTTCCTGCCCCTGACGTCGGGGCGCGACGACCTCGTGCGGCAGGTCGAGTGCCTCGAGGGCACGGTCGAGGTCGAGCACGACCTGCGCCTGCGGTTCGACTACGCGCGCGCCACGCCGTGGGTGCGGGTGGTCGACCACCACGGGCGCGAGGCGCTGCAGTCGCTCGCGGGCCCCGAGGGGATCCTCGTCACGGGTCCGCTGCTGACGCGCGTCGACGGCGACGACGGCGTCGCGCAGGACGGGACGTCCGCCGAGCCGGGCGCGTTCTCCGCGGCGGGCGGCGCGCGCACGCCGCGGCTCGGCGGCCGGTTCCGGCTCGAGGAGGGCGACGTGCTCGACTGGGACCTCGTGTGGTTCCCGTCGTACGCGGACCCGCCCGAGCCGATCGACGCCGACCAGGCGCTCGCGGCGGCCGTGAGCTTCTGGACGGACTGGTCGTCGAAGCTCGAGGTCCGCACGACGCACGACCCGCTCGTGCTGCGCTCGCTGCTGGTCCTGCGCGCGCTCACGCACGGAGAGACGGGCGGGATCGTCGCGGCGCCGACCGCGTCGCTGCCCGAGGAGCTGGGCGGCGTGCGCAACTGGGACTACCGGTTCGTGTGGCTGCGGGACGCGGCGCTGACCATCGAGGTCGCGGTCGCGCACGGCCTCACCGAGGGGGCGTGCCTGTGGCGCGACTGGCTGCTGCGCGCGGTCGCGGGCGACGCCGACGACGTCAAGATCATGTACGGCGTGGGCGGCGAGCGGGAGCTCGACGAGAAGGAGCTCGACCACCTCGACGGCTACGAGGGCTCGCGGCCCGTGCGGATCGGCAACGGCGCGGCCGACCAGTACCAGGCCGACGTCGTGGGCGAGGTGATGATCGCGCTGGGCATGCTGCGCGACGCGGGCGTCGGCGAGGACGAGTACACCTGGGGCCTGCAGAAGAGCCTGCTGCGGTACACCGAGACGCACTACGACCGGCCCGACCACGGCATCTGGGAGATGCGCGGCGACCTGCACCACTTCACGCACGGGCGCGCCATGATGTGGGCCGCGTTCGACCAGGGCGTGCGCGCGGTCGAGGAGCACGGGCTCGACGGGCCGGTCGAGCGGTGGCGCGAGCTGCGCGACCGGTTGCGCGCCGAGATCGACGAGCGCGGCTACGACCCCGAGATCGAGAGCTTCACGCAGACGTACGACAACGCCGAGGTCGACGCGTCGCTGCTGCAGCTGCCGCACACGGGGTTCCTCGCGTACGACGACCCGCGCATGCTCGGCACGGTCGCGCGCATCGAGCAGGAGCTGACCGACGAGCACGGCCTGGTGCACCGGTACCGCACCGACACGGGCATGGACGGGCTCGAGGGCGACGAGCACCCGTTCCTCATCTGCTGCTTCTGGCTGGTCGAGCAGCACGCGAACAGCGGCCGGCTGGAGGACGCCGAGAAGCTCATGGCGCAGCTCGTGGGCTACGCGAACGACCTCGGGCTGCTGAGTGAGGAGTACGACCCGGACGCCGGGCGGCTGATCGGCAACTTCCCGCAGGCGTTCAGCCACATCGGGCTGATCCGCGCGGCGGACGCGATCGCCGCGGTGCGGGCGCGCGAGGGCGGCGCGGGGTGAGGGCGGACTGAGGGCGGGGTGAGAGCGGACTGAGGCCGGACCGAGGTCGGGCCGGCCGGCCCGGCTCAGGAGACCGTCAGCACCGTGCCGGGCGGCACCTTGCCCCACAGCAGGTCGAGCACGTCGGCGGTGACGCGCACGCACCCGTTGGAGATCGCACCCGTCGCGGTGAACGGCGACGTATGGATCGCGGTCGCGGACGTGCCGGTGCGTCGGTCGTAGGCGTCCATGGTCTCGCTCTGGCTCGACAGCAGCAGGCTGCGCGGCGTGTACGTGCCGGGCTGGTCCCACTGCGACCCGGTGAGGAACTGCGCGGCCGCGGGCGTCGGGGTGCCGGGCGCACCGACCGCGAGCACGGGCACCGTGCGGGGCGTCGTGCCGTCGTCGATCGTGAGCGTGAGCGCCGCGCGGTCCAGGTGCAGGCGCCAGCTCGTGCCGCTCGCCACGGTGTCCTCCTCGCGGATCCACGCGGTGCGGCCGTTGACCTGCGCCGGGTCCTGGCTGGGCAGCGCGCTGCGGGTCGCGACCATGACACGCAGCCACCCGGCGCGGCGCTCCACCACGGGCAGCACGGTCGGCACGTCGAGCGTCGCCGTCGGCACGGTGCCGCGCGGCGTGCCGGACGGCGCGTCGTACGCGGCGGTGTCCCGCACGACCGTCGCGGTGCGCCACGTGCCGAGCGCCGGGTCGTCGGAGCGCAGCTGCTCGAGCCCGTCGTCGCCGGGCAGGCCCGGCACGACCACGCGCGGCTCGACGACCGGCAGGGCCGTGAGGTCCACGGGCGCGAGCACGGGCGGCGGCGGCACGGCCGCCTTGGCCGCGACGACGGGCGCGCGCACGACCACCGTCTCGGGCGTCGCGGCGGGTGACGACGGTGCGCACGCGGTCGCGAGCGTCACGACGGCCGCCACGAGGGCGGCGGCCGGACCGGGGCGCGGCGGGGTGCTCACACGTCCATGGTGCGCCCGGCCGGGCGAGGGCACCAGGGCGCCGGCGCCCTGGCCTTCCCGGCTCGCGGCGAGGCCGTCCCGGCGCGGGGCGGAGGCCGTCCCTGCGCGGGGCGGGCGCCGACCCGACGCGGTCCACGGCCGACGGGCGCCGCGCCCGGCAGCGGTCAGCGGGTGTCCGCGGGCACGACGAGCGGCGCACCCGTCACCGGGTCGGGCACGACCGTGGCGTCGAGCCCGAACACGTCGTGCACCCGGTCGGCCGTCACGACCTCGGCGGGGTCGCCCTGCGCGACGACGCGCCCGTCCTTCATCGCGACGAGGTGGGTCGCGTAGCGAGCCGCGTGGTGCAGGTCGTGCAGCACGGCGACGACGGTGCGGCCCTGCACGTGCAGGTGGTGCAGCAGCGTGAGCACCTCGAGCTGGTGCGTGACGTCGAGGTAGGTGGTCGGCTCGTCGAGCAGCACGAGCGGCGTGTCCTGCGCGAGGACCATCGCGATCCAGGCGCGCTGCCGCTGCCCGCCGGACAGCTCGTCGAGGCGGCGGTCGGCGATGTCGGTCGTACCGGTCGCGGCGAGCGCGCGCTCGACCGCGTCGACGTCGGCCGCCGAGTAGCGGCGCAGCACGCGCTGGTGCGCGAACCGGCCGCGCGCGGCGAGCTCGGCGACCGTGATGCCCTCGGGCGCGGTCATGGTCTGCGGCAGGAACGCCAGGCGCCGGGCCCGCTCGCGCGCCGCGTAGGAGGTCAGCGGTGCGTCGTCGAGCAGCACGCGCCCCGCGGCGGGCGTGAGCAGCCCCGACAGCGCGCGCAGCAGCGTGGACTTGCCGCACGCGTTGGGGCCGATGATCACGGTGAACGAGCCGTCGGGCACCGCGAACGTGAGGTCCTCGCTGACCGTGCGGGCGTCGTAGCGCAGCGTGACGCCCTCGGCGCGCAGCCGCGACGCGGTGCCGAGGTGGTCCGGCGACGTGGTGGCGGTCTCGGCGGTCATCGGGTCCTCGCCTCTCGGAGCAGCAGCCACAGCAGGTAGGCGCCGCCGATCACGACGGTGACGACGCCGACGGGCACGGTCAGGGGCAGCACGTGCTGCGCGACGAGGTCGGCGCCGAGCAGCACGACCGCGCCGACGCCCGCGCTCGCGGCGAGCGGGATGCCGGGCGACCCGGCGGCGCGGCGCGCGATCTGCGGGGCCGCGAGCGCGACGAACGCGACGGGCCCGGCGACGGCGGTGACGGCGCTGACGAGCCCGACCGCGGCGACCAGCAGCACGGTGCGGTCGCGGCCCGCGGCGACGCCGGTGGTCGCGGCGACGTCCTCGCCCAGCTCGAGCTGCGCGAGCGCACCGGCGCGGGTCGCGACGACCGCGAGCAGCACGACGACGCACACCGCGACGGGCCGCACGAGCTCGGCGGTCGCGGTCGTGAGCGTGCCCGCGCCCCAGGCCGACGCGAGCAGCGCGGTCTCGAGGTCGGCGCGCAGCAGCACCCACGTGTTGAACGCGCCGAGCATCGACGACACCCCGATGCCGACGACGATGAGCCGGAACCCCTGCAGGCCGCCGCGGTGCGCGAGCAGGTGCACGACCACGGCCGTGAGGACCCCGCCCACCAGGGCGCCGACCGTGCGGGACGCCCAGCCGCCGCCCAGCGACACGAGCGCGATCAGCATGCCCGTGAACGCGCCGTTCGACAGGCCGACGACGTCGGGGCTCGCGAGCGGGTTGCGCGTCACGGCCTGGAACACGCCGCCCGCGACGGCGAGCGCGGCCCCGAACAGCACGGCCGCCGCGACGCGCGGCAGCCGCCACTCGAGCACGACGGTCGCCGCGAGGCCCTGCGTGCGGCCCGTGAACGCGCCCACGACGTCGGGCCACGGCACGGGGAAGTCGCCGACCGCGAGCCCGACGACCGCGAGGACGAGCAGCACGGCGGCCAGCACGACGCACAGCACGCCCTCGCGCACGCCGACGCCCACGTGCAGCCGGTCGGTGCCGACGAGCACGCGCGGGCGCGGTCCGCGCAGCAGCCGCACGGGTGCGGCACGGCGCGCGGGTGCGGCCGCGGGGGCGGCGGTGCCGGCGGCGTCGCGCACGTCCGGGCGCGTGGCGGTCACAGCGCCGTGGCCCGTCGGCGGCGCGCGAGCGCGATCATCACGGGCGCACCGACGAACGCGGTGACGACGCCCACGGGCATCTCGCCGGGCGGCACGGCGACGCGCCCCACGACGTCGGACGCGACGACCAGCACGCACCCGCCCAGCAGCGACCCCGCGAGCACGCGGCGCTGGTCGGTGCCCAGCGTCCACCGCACGACGTGCGGGACCATCAGCCCGACGAACGCGACGGGCCCGGCGATCGCCGTCGCCCCGCCCGTGAGGACCGTGACCGCGGCGAGCACGAGCACGCGCGTGCGACGCACGTCGACGCCCTGCGCCTGCGCGACGTCGGGCCCGAGCGCGACCGCGTTGAGGCTGCGCGCCGTGAGGGCCGCGACCAGCAGGCCCAGCACGACGAGCGGCAGCACCGGAAGCACGACCTGGGGGCCGCGCTCGAGCAGGCTGCCGGCGGCCCAGCCGCGCATGCGGTCGAACGTGTCGGGGTGCGTGAGCGTGAGCCCGCTCGTGAGGCCCGCGAGCACGGCGCCGACCGCGACGCCCGTGACGACGAGCCGCGCGGGGCTCGCGCGCAGGTCAGCCGCACCGCCCAGCACGTGCACGCCGACGGCCACGACCAGCGCGCCGAGGCACGCGAGCCACATGTACCCCGCGGGCGTGGTGACGCGCAGGAACGTGATGCCCAGGGCCACCGCGAACGCCGCGCCCGCGTTGACGCCGAGCAGGCCCGGGTCGGCGAGCGGGTTGCGTGTGAAGGCCTGCATGAGCGCGCCAGCGACGCCGAGCGCGCCGCCGACCACGAGGCCCGCGAGCGTGCGCGGCAGCCGCTGGTCCCACACGACGAACCGCGCGGTGTCGGTGCCGCGGCCCAGCAGCGCGTCCAGCACGTCGCCCGGCGGCACGGGGTTGGCCCCGACCAGCACCGACAGCGCGACGGCCCCGAGCAGCACCGCGAGCGCGCCGACCACCCAGCCGGCGGCGTGCCGGCGCGGCGGGCGCGCCCGGCCCGGCGACCGGAGGGTCGCCGGGCGGGCGGTCGGTGCTGCGGTGCTCACGGGTGCGCGGGTCGGCGGGTGGGGGTCAGGACGCCGCGGAGAGGATCTTCTCGATGTCGTCGAGCACGGCCTGCCCGCCGAGCGGGCCGACGCCCGTGATCCACCACGCCTGGTCGACCAGGTGCAGCTGCGGGAACGCCGCGGCGTTGGCGCGCACGGCCTCGGGGACGCTGGACTCGTCGGTCACGTCGGTCGTCGTGACGAACACGTGGTCGGCCTTCGCGTCGAGCACGTTCTCGGGCGAGACGTCGACGGAGATCGAGTTCTCCCAGTCGCGCTCGGGGGTCGTGAAGCCGACGCACTCGAGCGTGCTGCCCGCGAACGACGTGGGCCCGTAGAGCGTGAGGATGCCGTCGCGCGGGCGGATGAGCTGCGCGGTCTGCCCGGCGGTGCCGAACTCGTCGGCGATCTCCTGGCAGCGCGCGTCGTACGCGTCGAGGAGCTTCTGCGCGTCGGCCTCGTCGCCCAGGGCGGTCGCGGTGAAGCGCACGTTGTCCTGCCACGGGTCGGTCTGCGTGGCCATGAAGACGGTGGGCGCGACGTCCGAGAGCTGGTCGTACAGCGCGGAGTGGCGCGACTCGGTGCCGATGATGAGGTCGGGCTGCAGGGCCGCGATCTTCTGCACGTTCGGCTCCTGCACGGTGCCGACGGTCTGCACGTCGGCGGCGGCGTCGCCGAGGTAGGCGGGCACGCCGAGGGCCTCGTTGAGCACGGCGGCGCCGACGGGCTCGACGCCCAGCGCGACGGCGGTGTCGAGCTGCACGGGCTCGAGGACGACGACGCGCTGCGGGTGCGCGGGGACCTCGGTCTCGCCGCGTGCGTGCTCGACGACGCGGGGCGCGTCGGACGCGTCGGCGGAGGCGGACGGCGTGGGGTCGGCGGTGCCGGCGTCCGCGTCGGCGGCGCACGCCGAGAGGCCGAGACCGAGGGCCGTGACGGCCGCGAGCACCGCGACCCGCGACCGCACCGTGGAGACTGCTGAACGCACGCCAACTCCTTCGTCCGTGACGGTCCGCCCGTCGCGAACCGGGGGTGACGTTAGCAAAGCCTTACCTCACCGCGTACGTGCGGTCCGTCACACGGCGACCGCGTAGCCAGCGGGTTCGGGTGCGGGGACGCCGCGCGGGCGGTCGTGCCAGTACCCCTGCGCGTGCACGCGGTCGGGCGCGAGGCCCGCACCGGCGAGCGCGGCGCGCGCCCCGGCCAGGCGCGTGCTCTCGGTCGCGACCCACGCGTAGAACGCGTCGCCCGCGGCCGCGGCGGCGGGCCCGTGCGCGGCGGCCCACGCCTCGACGGCAGCGACGAGCGCCTGCCCCCCGCGCCGTCCGTCGCGCAGCAGCACGTGCACGTCGTGCCCGGCCGTGACGTCGTCGAGCGTCGCGGCGTCGGCCGCGTGGCCCGCCTCCAGCAGGACCGTCGCGCGCACGCCCGCGGGCAGCGCCGCGAGGATCCCTCGCACGGCGGGGTACGCGGTCTCGTCGGCCGCGAGCAGCACCCGCTCGGTCGCGCCGCCGGGACACCACTGCACGCCGTGGTCGGGCGCGCCCGCGCGCACGTCGGGGCCCGAGACCAGCAGCGGGTCGCCGGGGCGCGCGGCGAGGGCCCACTCGCTCGCGGGGCCCGCGGGGTCGTGCACGTAGAAGTCGAGGTCGAGCTCGCGCGCGTCGGGCCGCACCTCGTAGGCGGTGTAGCTGCGCAGCACGGGCCGCCGGTGCTCGGGGACCGCGCGCCACACGCGCCGCCACTCGCGCTCGGGCAGCCCGGGCAGCAGGCCGTCGCACGGCTCGCCCAGCAGGATCTTGATGCGCTGGTCGAGCCCGTAGGGCGCGAACACGCCCAGGTCGGGCCCGGTGAGCGTCGCGCGCACGAACCCGGGCGAGAGCCGCACGACGCGCGTCACGACCGTCGCGAACAGCACGTTCGGCGACGTGCGGAAGCGGGGCTCGACGGCGGGAGGCACGGGATAAGGGTTGCCATACCTCAGCCCTCACGTCCAGTCCGCGCGGGCGCGCCCAGGAGGGAGACCGACCGCGACGACGCTTCCGGCCGGCACAGGCGGAGTGAAGGGTATGGCCGTAGGCTTCAACTCGTGACGAACCGGGGAGAAGGATGACCACCGACCACCCGTGGCCGGCGGTCGACCACGAGACGCTGCCCTGGGCGGCGACCAGCCCCTACCTCGACGCGTTCCAGCGACGGCGCGTCGCGCGGCCCTACGAGGCCGCCGTGCCACCGTCGATCGCGGCGGCGCACCCTCGCGTCAGCGCCCGGGTGGCGGCGCTCACCGAGGAGGCGACGCTCGACGTCGCACGCTTCGACAGCGCGATGGCGTCGCTCCCCGTCCCCATGCCGACGGTGCTCCTGCGGACCGAGTCGGCGTCGAGCTCGCAGATCGAGCACCTCACCACGAACGCGCGCAACCTCGCGCTCGCGTCGCTCGGCGTGCCGTCCCGGCAGAACGCCGACCTCGTCGCAGCCAACGTCCGAGCCATGACGGGCGCCCTCGCCGCGGGCGACGACGTCACCGCGGCGGGCATCCTCGCCGTCCACCGCGCGCTCCTGGCGGAGTCGGAGCCCGAGACCGCGGGACGCTGGCGCTCCGAGCAGGTGTGGGTGGGCGCTTCGCCGATCAGTCCGCACGGCGCCGACTTCGTCCCGCCGCACCACGACCGCGTTCCCCTGCTCGTCGACGACCTCGTCGCGTTCGCCGCACGGGACGACGTGCCGGCGCTCGTCCTGGCGGCCGTCGTCCACGCCCAGTTCGAGACCGTCCATCCGTTCACCGACGGCAACGGGCGCACCGGGCGCGTCCTGGTCCACACGGTCCTGCGTCGACGCGGTCTCGCGCTGCACACGACGGTCCCGGTGTCCGCCGGGCTGCTGCGCGACCCGGAGTCGTACTTCCGCGCGCTCGGCGCCTACCGGGACGGCGACCTCGACCCGATCGTCGAGCAGATCGCGTCGGCCGCGGTCGCCGCGACCGCGAACGGCCGCCAGCTCGCCGCCGAGGTCGTCGCCGCCCGCGCGCGCTGGCGCGACACGATCACGGCACGGTCGGACTCGGCAGCGTGGCCGTTGTCGGACCTGCTGTTCTCCCAACCCGTCGTGACGGCCGAGTACGCGGCCCGCGCGCTCGGGGTGTCCGACCGGGCGGCACGGAACGCGATCGAGGTGCTCCAGGAGGCCGGGGTGCTCCACTCGCCGTCGACGGGCCACCGTGCGCGGGTGTGGCAGGCCGCCGAGGTGCTCGCCGCGATGGACGCCTTCTCGGCACGGGCGGGGCGGCGACGCGCGGGACGGTGAGCCGGGCGCCGCACACTCGGGCCCGGCCCGCGCCGATTCGCCGACTCTCAGCGCCGCGGGACGAGGACCACCCGGACCTCGGGGAGGTCGCCGAACCGCGCGCGGGCGTCGCACGACGCGACCGTGCGACCGTGCTCGGCGGCGTGCGCCGCGATGATCAGGTCGTGCGCCCCCCGCGGCTGGCCCGCGCGGCGGACGTGCGCGATCAGACGCGCGTGCTCGGCGGCGGTGCGCTCGGTGTAGTCGAGCACGGTGATCGCCGACGTGATCGCGGCGAGCACCCGCGCGCGGTCGGCCGCCCGTCGCGCGGTGTCGGCGAGCTCGATGCCCGTGCGGAACTCCGCGACCGTCACCGCGGCGATCGCGAGGTCGTCGTCGTCGAACAGGTCGCGGTCGACGGTGCCGCGCTCGTAGGCGATGAGCGTCGTGGTGTCGAGGATCAGCCGGCGTGCCACGGGTCGCTCTCGTCGGTCGTGAGCAGCGCGGTCGCGCCGGCGACGTCGCCCTCGAGGTCGTCGTCGAGCGTGGGGACCCCCGCCAGCGCCGCGCGGAGCGCGCTGCCGGTCGTGGAGACCGCGGGCGCGATCTGGGCGACGACGCGCCCGCCACGCGTGATCGCGATCGTGTCGCCGTGCTCGACGGCGTCCAGCAGGTCGGAGAACCCGCGCGAGGCGCGCGTGGCGGTGACGGTGCGCATGACAGGATCGTACGCGCACATCTGAGAATCTGATAGGAGTGACCCCGTAGTTGCCGCGGGTGCGCGCCGTCGGCCCGCGGGCGACAGTGGGGCAATGACGTCGGACACCTGGCACCCGCGTACTCCCCCGCCCGGCGGTCGCGCCGCCGCCCCGCCCGGGCCCGGGCAGGAGTCGGTGTGGGACTACCCGCGCCCGCCCGCGGTCGTGCCGAGCGACGAGCACGTCGTCGTGCGGCTCGGGGACACGGTCGTCGTCGACACGCGCCGCGCGCTGCGCGTGCTGGAGACGTCGCACCCGCCGACGTACTACCTGCCGCTGGCCGACGTCGCACCGGGCGCACTCGTGCCGGTCGCAGGCGCCTCGACCGTGTGCGAGTTCAAGGGCCGTGCGACGTACTTCGACGTCGTCGGCACCGACGCGGGTACGCGCGTCGTCCGTCCGCGCGCCGCGTGGGGCTACCCCGACCCGCGGCCCGGGTACGAGGCCCTGCTCGACCACGTCGCGCTCTACCCGGCCGGGCTGGTCTGCACGGTCGACGGCGAGGTCGTCGAGGCGCAGGAGGGCGACTTCTACGGCGGGTGGCGCACGCGCCGCGTCGTCGGCCCGTTCAAGGGCGGCGCGGGCACCTGGGGCTGGTGACGCTCAGGCGGCGACGCCCTCGGCGCGCAGCGCGTCGGTGAGCAAACCGACCAGGGCGTCGAGCTGCACGTCCGTCGACGCGGCGTCCTCGTCGAGCGCGACGCCGTCGAGCGCCGCAGCCGCGAGCCCCGACTTGGCGTCGATGAGCTCGGCGATGCGTGCGTCGATGGTCTGCGCCGCGATCACGCGCCACGCCGTGACGGGCTGGTCCTGGCCGATGCGGTGCACGCGGTCGATGGCCTGCGTCTGCTCGGCGTCGGTCCACGGCAGCTCGGCGAGCACGAGGTTCGACGCGACCTGCAGGTTCAGCCCGACGCCCGCCGCCATGAGCGAGCACACGACGACCTGCACCTCGGGGTCCTCGACGAACGCCGTGACGTTCTTCTCGCGCTGGCGCGGGGTCTGGTCGCCGCGGATCGACGCGTGCTTGAGGCCGCGCTCGGTGAACAGCTGCTCGGCGGCGTCCATGACGTCGACGTGCTTGGCGAAGAACACGACCTTGCCGACGTTCCGCGCGAGCTGCGCCGCGTAGTCCGCCGCGAGCCCGGCCTTCGCCTGGCCGATGCGGCGGACCATCGTGAAGACGTTCTCGCCCTTCTTCTTCGACGACGCGTCCTTGAGCTCGGCGGCCGCGACGCGGCGCGCGAGGTCGAGGTCCACGCGGTCGACGATCTCGCCGCGGGCCGCGACGGCCGAGCGGTAGTGCTCGACCAGGCGCTGCGCGAGCGCGGCCTCGGCCGCGCGGATCGAGCGGCCGACCGCGCCGTCGAGCTCGACGGGCAGGTCCGCGACGCGGCGCGCCGGGATGTCCGCGGCCACGTCGACCTTGCGGCGCCGCACGATGCCCATGTCGATGACCGCGGACCGCGCGGCGGCGGAGAACCCGGGGTCGGCGGGCGTCAGGCCCGTCTCCTCGAGCGCCGACATGAGCGGTGCGAGCGGCTTGTCGTCGTCGATCCAGCCGAGGAACTGCCAGATCGCGCGGAAGTCCTCGATGTCGTTGATGAGGGGCGTGCCCGTCAGCGCCATGAGCAGCGGACGGGTCGCGCGCAGCCGGATCCTGTCGGCGATGCCCAGCACGTGCTGCGAGCGCAGCGACGACTTGTTCTTGATGAAGTGCGCCTCGTCGACGACCATGCCGCGGAACCCGTGCGTGCCGAGCCACCCGGCGTGCCGGTCAAGGATGTCGTAGTTGACGACCACGACGTCGGCGAACCCGTCGACGTCCTCGCCGTCGCCGTGCACCACGGTGACGTTGCGCAGCGGCAGCCACATGCCGACCTCGTGCGCCCAGTTGGTCTTGACGACGTTGGGGACGACGACGAGCAGCGGGAACGCGTCGGCGGCCTGCGCGGCGAGCAGCGCCTGCGCGGTCTTGCCGAGGCCCGGCTCGTCGGCCAGCAGGAACGTGCGGTGCCCACGCGCGGCGGCGGCCACGAGCCGCGCCTGGTGCGGCATGAGCTCGCGCCCGTGCAGGCCCGGCAGGGTGCGGACGTCGGGCAGCTCCATGCACGCGGGCGAGCCGTTGGCGGCACGCTCGAACGACCGGAACAGCGGCTCGAGCAGCTCCCACCCGTCCAGGCGGTGCGTGCGGGGCGCGGCGCGCAGGGCCGCGGCGGCCTCGAAGTCGGGTGCGAGGAACGGGTTGGCCAGGCGCGCGGCGATGACCGACTGCGGCACGACCCGCTTGTCGGCGCCCGCGGTCGGCGCGGGGGCCGGCGTGGGCTCGGGCTCGTCGGGGACGTCGAGCCCCCCGGCACGCATCACGGTCTCCTTGTAGGAGCGCGCGGCGTCGGACAGCTTCGCGTCGTCGGTGAGCAGCGTCAGCAGGGTCGTGTCGCGCGCGGCGATGCGCGCGAGCTGCGTCGCGACGCCGTCGAGCCGCTTGAGCTGCTGCGCCTTCTTCGCCTCCGACAGGTCGGCGTCGCCCATGACGCGGGCGCGCTCCTCGCGCACGAGCAGCGCGACGACCTGGAACTTGGTCCGCACGCCGGAGCGCGTGGGCGTGCGCTGCACGGCGTCGTCGACCTCACGGGCGATCCCGGCGAGGACGGGGATGATCCCCTCCTGGTCGGGGTGCGCGGCGCGACGGCGCTGGCCGCCCGCGTCGGGGCGGGCACGCCCGGGGCGTCGCTGGCCGGCTCGGGCCACAGGTCCTCCTCCAACTGCGATGCCTGCACCGCGAGCACGGTGCAGCACGACGGGCCGCGGCCCACGGCGGGGCCGCTCACGCCCGGCGGCGCACCCGAGCGGTGCGTGCGCCGACGGCGGCACGGGCCGTCCGCCCGTCGGGGGCGGGCCACGGACCTCGAGGTCCGCTCCCAGCTCTCCCGGCGCGTCGACGACGCGAGGACCCCATCTGATCACACGTGGGGCCCGATCCACGAGCGCCGGGCCGCGCGCGAGGCCGACGTCACGCGGGTGGCGGCACGTCGGGCGCAGCGCGGGGCCGCGCGGCGCGCCCGTCGACGGCCGGGGGCGGACACGGCAGACGGCAGCAGGGCGAGGCGTCGCGCCCCGCCCTGCTGCCGTCTGGACCCGCCGGCGCCGCCGCTACCGCCGCTCGAGCGCGGCGACCGCCTCGTGCAGCGCGGCCGTGGCGGCGTTGACCTTGCCCTGCGCGCCGGGCGTCGCGAGCACCGCGATCACGCGGCCCAGCACGGCCTTGACGCGCGCGATGCTCAGGCCCGTGAAGTCCTTGGCGCTGAGCTTGAGCGCCTTGACCTCGGCGATCGCGGCCTCGAGCTTCGAGGTGTCGACGACCGGGTGCCGCTGCCCGAGCCAGCGCTCGGGGTTCGCGGACGCGGCGGCGCCGAGCTTCTCGGAGAAGTCGCTGTTGAAGATCAGCGGGTTGTGCGTGAACCGCCACGACGCCTGGTCGGTCATGCCCCAGAACGTCACGCGGTTGATGTCGGTCGAGTACTTCTTGTAGACCGCGAAGTACTCGGCGAACCGCTGCGCCTGGATCTTCTCGAGCTCGGCGCGGTTGCTGATCTTGCCGACCCAGTAGTCGAACTCGCCGCGCGAGATGCGGTCGGCGACGGTCGGGTCGGTGAGGTCGCGGTACGCGGCGCGGTCCTCGCCCTCGGGCTGCCCGTTCCACGCCTCCCACACCTGCAGGTCGAGCTCGCTGATGCTGGCGGTGAAGCCGGCCTCGGTGATGAGCTGCAGCGACCGCTCGACCGACGCCTCGTTCGAGCAGGCGCCGGGCTGCCACTCGGCCGCCGCGTCCTTGACGAGCGAGCGCAGGCGCGTGCGGTCCGAGCACGCGAACGCGGGGGTCTGGTTGATGTAGTTGTGCGACTGCAGGCCGATCGACTCGACCAGCCGGCGCGGGTCCTCGGGGTGCTCGGCGGCGTACCGGGCGTTGAGGTCGGTGGCCATCGCGAGGATCGCCTGCGCCTTGCCCTCGGACTGGAAGACGTTGAAGTCGTTGTACTCCAGGCGCGCCTCGGGCCCGTACTGGCGGGCGTAGACGAACGCGTCGTACAGGAAGTCGGCGGGGTGCTCGCCGGCGGCCGTGTCGGCGCCGTTCGCGTACGCGCTGTACCAGCGGGACTGCCCGCCGTTGGGGCCGCCGCGCAGGTAGTCGCGCCAGTCCTGCGTCGCGGGGTCGAACTCCGCGAGCCCGTCGACGAACGCCTCGTTGACGACGTCCCACGACTCGGCCTTGCCGCGGTAGTGCGTGAGCACCTCGCGGATGTACTCCTCCATGTTGGCCTTGGCCTGCGCGCGCGTGCCGCCGGTGGCGCCGCTGTTGATGCGCGCGGGCGACTGCCCGTGCCACACCAGCACGTGGCCGTGGACCTTCATGCCGCGCGCGAGCGTCTGGTCGACGAACGCGTCGGCCGGCCCGAAGGTGAACGTGAACTCGCCCGTCACCGGGTCGATGTTGTTGTTGGGCAGCAGCTGGTCGGGCTTCATGTTGTTCTCGGCGGTCATCACCGAGTAGTGCCGCGCGATCGTCGACGACGCCTGCGAGCCGTCCGCGTAGGTGCCGGCGTTGGAGTAGATGTTCCCGACGTCGAAGTAGTCGCGGTACACCTCCTTGAGCGGTGCGATCTGCGGCCGGAACGACGTCTCGAGCGTGACGTCGCCCTCGGGCATCGTGAACGACAGGGCGCGCGCGCCGATCCACGCGAGGTCGGCGGACGTCCAGCCGGCCCACACCTGCCCCGCCCCGGGTGTCGCGGTGAGCTCGACGGTGTCGCCGGGCGCGTACGTGCCGCCGCCGGTGACCGTGCCAGCGCCGGTCGCGCGGATCGTGACGTCGTACGTGGCGGCGTCGACCGCGGCGTGCGCGGGTGCCACGAAGCCGACGGTCGCGAGCGCGACCGCGAGGCCCGCTCCGGCCCAACGCGCCGGGCGCTTGGCAGCGCGCCGCCGAGCGTCGTGCCGTGCCGTCTCCTCGGTCCCGCCACCTCTGGTCCGTCGGATCATCGACTGCTCCTCCCCAAGGGCTGACCCCGGGCAGGCGGGCGCCGCGGGACCACGCCGTCCCGCACGTCCGCGCTGCTCAGGGGTTCGACGCGCGGGCGACGACCGCCCGCGGCGACGCGGGTGGACCCGGCGTCGGGTCCCGGGCGGCGCCACCGTCGTCGTCGACGGCAAACGCTCGCCACACCGCGTGGGGTCAACGTAGGCGGCGGCGGAAACGGACGTCAAGACCCGACCAACCGGACGTGGCGGACTCTTGACAACCCCGGAGCGTCGCGGGCTAGGTTCGACGGCATCACGGGTGGAGAACGTTTGCCATCGTTCGCCACCATCGCCGAGCCCCGCGCAGCGTCGCGCCGGGGAGCGCCCCTGGAGGCACCCATGCCGGGTCCGGACGTCACCGCACCCCTGCGCACGCTCGTCCCCCGTCGTCGTCGTGCGGGCCGCACCGCCGCGCGCGTCGGCGCACCGCTGCTGGCCGCGGTGCTCGCGGTCGGTGCGCTCGGGCCCGCCGGCCCCGCGGCGGCCGCGCCCGAGCCGGCCGCGCTGCCGGAGCCCGGGCAGACGTTCGAGCACTACCCGCCCATGAAGGACCAGCACGCCGACCGGTTCTCGATGGGGATCTTCGGGGCGGGCGAGATCGAGGGACTGCTGTACAACTACGCGTCGTACACGCCGGGCAACGAGATGAAGCCCGAGAGCACGCAGCGCGACAAGGGCGTGTTCACGTACGACGCGGCCGAGGCGGCGTTCGCGCGGTACACGTCGCGCAACCCCGACCTGGCGCTGTACGGGCACACGCTCGCGTGGCACTCGCAGTCCCCGACGTGGATGTGGGACGCGCCGCCCGCGCGGTTCGACCAGCCGGGCACGTTCGACCGCGACACCGCGCTGGCGAACCTCAACACGCACGTCGAGAACGTGCTCGGGCACTTCGGGGACCGGCTCGTGGCCGTCGACGTGGTCAACGAGGCCGTCGGCACCGCGAACCCCGCGGACTGGCGCGGCTCGCTCGCCAAGGGCGAGGGCTGGTACCAGGCGCTGGGCGCCGACTGGGTGGAGCTCGCGTTCGTCAAGGCCGCCGAGGTGGTCGACGCGCACGGCTGGGACGTCAAGCTCACGTACAACGACTTCGGCCTGGACTCCCCCGCCAAGGCGCGCGTGGTCTACGAGATGGTCAAGGACATCAACGCGCGGCACGCGGGCGAGCGGCCGGGCGGTCGCCCGCTCATCGAGGTCATCGGCATGCAGGGCCACTACAACCTGGCCACCGACGTCACGGCCGTCGAGCAGAACATCCGGCTGTTCGCGTCGCTGGGGGACGTCGAGGTGCACGTCACCGAGATGGACGTCGCGCTGCCGCCGGGTGAGCTGACGCCCGAGGCCGAGAACAACCAGGGCATGAAGTACGCCGAGCTGTTCAAGATCTACCGGGACTACGGCGCGGGGCCCGGCAACACGACCGGCAACCCGAAGGTCGTGCACGCCGTGAAGCTCGCGGGCGTGCGTGACGTGCGGCAGGGCTGGAAGGGCGGCGAGTTCGCCATGCCGTACGACTACGACGGCAACGCCAAGCTCGCGCTGCTGGGCATCCTGTACCCCGAGGAGTTCCTGGCGACGCACGAGTACGTGGACCTGCCGGGTGGTGGCGACCGCGAGCCGGTGCCGGGCGTGCACGTGTACGACACGTCGCTGGGCGACGCGTGGAGCGGCGCGAACGTCGTGCTGGGCGACGACGCGGCGGTGTGGCCGTGGTCGACGACCGACGACGGCGAGGTCGCGTTCCGCCCCGAGGCCGGCACGACGTACCGGCTGACGGTGAACTACACCGCGAAGGGCACGACGGCGATCCGGGTGCGCTGGCTGCGGGACAACACCAACGGCGGGTACACCACGGGCGACGGCGCGGTCATCAACGACCACCAGTACGCCGCCGGGCAGGTGGCCACCCACATCCCCGCGTACTTCAACAGCGGCATGGTCAACATGGGCAGCTACGACCTGGTCACCGAGATCACGCTCGACGGCGACCAGCCCGCGGACGGCCTGATCGGCAACATCGGCATCCGCGGCGGCGGGGGCGGCAACGCGTTCTCGATCAACGCGCTGCGCGTCGAGAAGCTCGGCGCCGGTGGCGCCGCGCAGACCGTCGCGCAGTGGCCGGGTGAGGTCGCGCAGCCGCCGGCCACCGCGCCAGCCGCGCCGACGGCCGTCACCGCGACCGCGGGCAACGGCACCGCGGACGTGTCGTGGACCGCGCCGGCCGACGACGGCGGGAGCGCCGTGACGTCCTCGACCGTGACCGCGCAGCCGGGTGGGGCCACGTGCACGACGGACGCCACCGGGTGCACGGTCACGGGGCTGTCGAACGGCACGGCGTACACGTTCACGGTGACCGCGACGAACGCGGCCGGGGCCTCGGAGGCGTCGGCTCCATCGGCTCCCGTGACGCCGTTCGGGGCACCCGGGACGCGCGGGTCCGTCGCGCTGGCCGTGTCCGCCGAGGCGGTGTGCGTCGACGGCACGCCGCGCGTGACCGTGCACGTGCGGAACGCCGAGCGGGTGCCCGTGCTGGTCGCCGCGACGTCCCCGTGGCGCGGGGTCGGTGGGTGGCTGGTGTGGCCGGGGTCGACCGTGCAGAAGACGTGGACCGTGCCCGGTGCGAGCGTCGACGCCGGGGCCGTGCGGGTCACCGGGACGGGGATCGTCGCGTGGGGCGCCGGGCTCAGCGGGTACGACGCCGGGTACGCGGGGGTGAGCTGCGGGTGACGCTGTCGGCGGCGCCGCCCGCCGCCGACAGCCCTGCCGTCCGCCTCTCGGGTGGTGAGGGAAGACCAGACCCAGCGCCTGGTGATCGCCGGTCGCGCGTTGGCCGCAGACGCCTCATCTTCTGCGCGTGTCGACGTCCCCGGCGGCCGGCGGGCGGAGCACCGACAGCTCGACGTAGTCGCGGCACCGGATGGGCCAGCGCAGCAGCGCACGCTGGGGTTGCGGGATGCGGGTCATCGCCTCGGCGGGGTCCAGAACGCGCGGCGCTCCGAGCCTGAGAATCTCCCGACCCATCCGCATACGGCACCCGCCCGCGTGTCGGACGTTCGCCAACCACTGGACGTCCGAGCCGTAGGTCAGCGCGATCGTCACCACGTCGCCGCGGCGGAACGCCATGAGCGGGGTGTGCCGCACGGTCCCGGTCTTCCGGCCGACGTGCTCGAGGTCGACGACCGACCCAATCCCCGCGAGCCGCAGCATGACCGGGTTGGTGAACCGCTTGTTGAGGCGGATGATCCCGCGGGCCAACGGCATGACGTCCTCCCGGGTGCAGTGCTTCCAGTCTGCACGCCTGCGACACGCCGGGAGGGTCCGCGACAGGCGGTCCACGTCAAGTAGCCGGTCGCTCGCCCAGGACCAGCCGACTCGACGCGGGCGCGACCTCGACGACCACCCATCTCTGACCAGCGAAGACAACTCTGTGCGCCTGGGCAGATCCGAACTGCCGACACCCGCCTTAGGATCCGATCTTGGACTGTGGACAACGCGCTGACCAGCGGAACGACGCCCACGTAGTTGGGATCGTGACCGCGTTACGGGTTCCTGCTGACCACGCGCTGACCCCGGGGCGCCCGCTTCCCCTCTACCAGGCGGGCCGCGAGACGCGATGCAGCCACGGCCGGAGGGCAATGACGGGTGGGCGAGCGGCGGCGCTGCGCCACCCGGCTACCGGTTGACGACTTGAGCGCGACTAGGCGATCTTGGAGCGGTCAGCCGTGCCCCGGCACACTCAGTCCGCGCATAGCCGGGCGCGCGCACGCGAGTTGGTTCCAGACGAGCGGAAACCCATGTGGATCACCAGTGAGGTGGAACTGCCGCAGGCGGTCATCGACGCGCATTCCGCGGGGCACCTGGTCTTTTTCGTTGGTGCCGGTGCATCAATGGGTCCCCCATCCAGCCTTCCATCGTTCACCGGCCTGGCTCGCGAGTTGGCGAGCATGGCGCGGATTTCTTTCGCGGACACCACAAACCTCGACACTTTCCTTGGAGAACTACCGGCCGGATTCGCCACCCACGCACATACGCGCGCTCTGATCGGCCGAGCGGGTTCGTTGCCCAACGCGACGCACACGGCGCTCGTGCGACTGGCATCTTCCACCGGGGATTTGCGCATCGTTACCACGAATTTCGACGATCACTTACTTTCCGCGGCGACCGGTGCGGGGGTGGAGGTGCGCGACACGTGGTTCGGACCCTCACTTCCCCTCGGTGACGAATTCATCGGCCTCGTCCACCTACACGGCTCGGTGCGCCGAGATCCGCGCGAGCTTGTGCTCACCGATACCGATTTTGGACGAGCGTACTTGACTCGCGGCTGGGCCACACGGTTCTTGTTGCCAATGTTCCAGGAGTACACCGTAGTATTTGTAGGATACAGCCACGACGACCCGATCATGCGCTACCTTGCGCTCGGACTTCCGCCGCGGACGCTGCGCTTCGCCTTCACACCGCTACACCATGCGGCAGACCCAAAATGGGAGCGACTGGGCGTCGGCACGATTGGTTATCCAGTAGTTGGCGACGATCATGCCGCGCTCGTCGCGGCACTTCAGGCGTGGGACGTACGCGCCCGGATGGGTCAGACGGACCACAGATCGCGCATGAACGAAATAATCGACGCTGGCCCGGAGATGACTCCAGTCGATCGTGATTATCTTGCTGACCGGATCGCGACTACAGATGGCGCTCGCCACTTCGCCGCGGCGGTCGAAAACGCCATCCTCGCCCACAAGTTGGCCTGGCTTCGATGGGCAGAGGACCTCTCTGGGTTTAGGTCGATCTTCACCGGTGGGCGCGGTGGCGAAGCGGAGCCAACACTTGTCAACTGGTTCTGCAGCGTCTTCATCACATCGCCCGAACTACATGGTGCGGCCTTACAGACCGTGCAGCGCCTAGGACAAGCGTTCTCGGACGCACTCTTCCGGGATGCCTGCTGGGCAGCGGACCAGCTAGGCAAGAAGGACACCGACGCCGGGCGACGCTGGAAGATGCTTCTTGCGAGCTCCATCCACGGTCACTCGGCTCCAGTGGAAACGGACTGGTTGCTGGCATATTTCTCCGGAGATCACACGGAGCACGTCTCCGTGTTGAGATCTGCGCTGCGGCCACGCTTAGCGTTGAAGCGCCGGTGGTTCCTCAGCGATGCGGAATCAGCGACCGCACTTCCGGATGCCGAAGCCCGATGGAGCACCGCGGCGGAAATCCTAGCCAGCCATGTTTTGAAATTTATCGAGGCTACTGAGCCTGGCGATCCCGCGCTCGAGAGCCTTCTTGAAGACGCCCTTAGCGCCGCATACGACTTGCTTGACGCATACTTTGGACCGAGGGAGTGGGACAGCCTGAGCTTCGGGCGTTCAGCAATTGAACCGCACCCACAGGACGAGTTCCGCGACCCTGTCGACGCCGTGATTGACGGACTGCGAGCATACGGCGAGAAGGCACTGCCCGTCCTCGCCGACTTGCCCGAGCGGTGGTGGTCACTCGGTCGGGAGCTCTTCCAGCGTCTCGCACTCCACCTCCTGGCCCGAGACCAGTCTCGCGCCCCCGATGAGAAGATTTCCTGGTTGCTGGACAGGTCGCTGATCTACAAGATCGGCTTGAAGCATGAGGTATACCAAGTAATGCAGGCCGCCATCCCGTCGGCCTCTGCCTCAGCCCGCGATCGACTCCTGGCAGCCGTCCTTGCGGGCCCGTCGGCGTCCGAGGACATACCCGATCTCGACCGCTACGTCGCGTACGCGAAGTATAACGCCCTAGTCTGGCTCACCGGCGTCGCGCCGGAATGGCGGGATGCGGCCAGCGAGCTTGAGGCCACGCAAGAGGCAAACCCTGATTTTGCGCCTCGAGAGCATCCGGACTTCGACCGCTGGATGTCAAGCGGAACCTGGGGTGGGAAGTTCCCCATGGAGCCGGACGACTTTGTGCAGTCGTTCGAGAATGACCCGGCACATGCACTCGAAGACCTCGTTGGCCGCGAATACTCGGAGAGAGCCTTTGATCAGCCGAGATGGGAGGACGCTCTTTCTCTCATCAGCCGGGTAGCAGAGGCCCGTCCCGATGTGGGCGAACAGATGTGGCGTCTGATCGCTGAGCGGGCCGATAAGCAAGCGCCTGACATTCGGCGAGCCCTGGCCGGGGGCTGGGCAAAAGCGGACTTGGCTACCTACGCCGAACCGGCGGTGGCGCGAGTATCGCAGCTTGTAGGAGATGTAGATTCCGCACGCACGATCAGCCGGTTCCTCCTCGAGCAGGTGCGATCGCAGGCCGATGCCGATGAGACACCCGCGCTCGCCGCGATGCGCGACATCGCGCTCGCGCTGTGGCATGAGCACAGCACGTCCTTCACCCACGCGCAGGATCTTGATCCCGTCTCTTTTGCGCCCCTATACCTTAACTCGTGGCCGGGGGAACTCGCGCAGTATTGGATAGGCGAGATCGACCGCCGTTGGCGGCACAACCGAGACGATTGGTCGGGCCTCAACGAACAGGAACGCGCCGCTCTTGGGCTTTTGCTTGAAGGGACCGACGATGCACTCGACGCCACGCAACCGGCCGTTGCGAGCGGGCTCTTTTTCCTGTTCGCCGCCGACCCTGATTTCGCAATCGAACGCGTCATCCCCTTGTTCTTGGAAGACGCAACGGCGAGGCGCGCTTGGTCTCCGTATCTACACCACCCTCGATACAACGATAAGTTGCTGGGCGCCGGGCTGCTCGAGGGCGTGATTGCGGAATGGGATCGCCTTGGGGATCTTGACGACCGATTGCGAGATCAGTTCCTCGAGCTTGTCGCATCGATAGTCGCCGTCGCCGGGATCAGCGTCGAAGAGCGACAGGCCCTCCTAGACGGCAGCGTCCTGGCCAACGACGGCGCACACGCCGCAGACTTCGCGGAAGCAGCTGTTCGCCTGCTGCAGTCCGACCGCTTCGACGGAGCAGCAGTATGGGAACGTTGGCTCGGTGATCACGTGAGGGCCCGCCTCGCCGGGATTCCGCGAACAGCAGAACTGGAGGAACTCGCTCGTTGGGCTGACGCATTGCCGCATCTAGGGTCGGCAATACCGGAAGCGTCAGGCATGCTGGGTGGACGGGGAATTGGCTTGGGCGACCGGTTCTTCGATCCCGACTTTCCCGATGGGGTGCTGCTCGAGCACGGACCGACCCTCGTCGAGCACTACGTTGAACGAATCCGGAACTCTTCACCCACCGGCCATCTCGTTCCCCATCAGGTGCGGGATCTGATCGGCAATATGCGAGAAGTGCTCGGAAACGCCGCGGTCCAGCCCCTCGTCGCCGCGGCGACCGAGAGCGGGTTCGACAAGGACTACTGACCAAGGGGCACGTTCGTCGTCCTCTGGCACGGTGCGGACGTACGAGGTGGGCAACCGATTGAAACGAGCGGGGTACCCATGCAACCGGTGTCGCTTGCCCAGCTTCTGAGGAGTCGTGGTCATCCGGGGCATCTTCTACTCAGGGGATCGAGGTTGCGCCGCAGACCCTCGGAGCGCCCCGGCACCACCAACAGCGCATCGATGCAAGAAGAGTCAGGGTCCGTTATCGGCTCTGGAGGTGCCGAGGAGGGCGTCGCACGGTCAACAAGGTGGCACCGCGGCATCAGGCCGTCCGCCGCGGGCCGATCTTGAGACTCAGTGCCTTGCCGCCGATAGATAGGCATGACGACCACGTCCGGCAGGGACGCCGTCAACGCGGCCAAGGTGATGCGTCTGCGCTACGCGGGCACCTGCGCAGGGTGCGGCGCAGAACTCGAGTCCGGAACCCGCGCGGCGTACTGCAAGGCCACGAAGACCGTCCGCTGTCTCGCATGCACTGAGCCGGACGAACCAGTGCCTTCGGTGGCGCAGCCTGTGGACTCGACGCCGGCACCCACCCTGGCTGACATCGAGACGGGGACAGCGGGCTCCTCCGCCCGACGCGAGTACGAACGTCGGTCCGCCAAGCGCGAGGCTCGCATCCGCGAGGCGCACCCTCGGCTTGGTGGCCTCATCCTCGCGCTCTCCGAGGAGCCTCAGAGCACGACAGCCTGGGCCCGCGGCGCCCGCGGCGAGGAGCTGCTGGGCGCGCGGCTGGCCGATCTGACGGGGAACGGCGTCCGTCTTCTCCACGACCGACGCATCCCGGGGACGAGGGCAAACATCGACCACATCGCCGTGGGCCCCACAGGCGCTCACGTCATTGACGCCAAGCGCTACAAGGGCCGGCCGTCACTTCGCGTCGAGGGTGGGCTGCTCCGGCCGCGCGTGGAGAAGCTCCTCGTCGGCTCCCGCGACTGCACCCGCTTGGTCGAAGGCGTCCAGGAGCAGGTCGGTCTCGTCCGGTCCGCGCTCGACGCAGCGTCGCTCACGGACGTGCCCGCACACGGTGCGCTGTGCTTCATCGAGGCCGACTGGCCCCTCATCGGTGGATCGTTCGTCATCGCCGACGTCGCCGTCGTGTGGCCCAACAAGCTCGCCGAGCGACTCGTTGCACCGGGCCCGATGAGCGAGGCGGAGGTCGAGAGAACCCACCGTGCGCTGGGAAGGGCATTTCCGGCCGCATGAGCCGAGCGAGGCTCGTGCTACGACCGCTTCTCTAGCAGCCGCGGCGAACGAGTTCCGTCCACCGCGCGTGTAGAACGTCGAAGTAGGGACCGGCATCGAGCCCGTGATGGCCGAGAGAGAACCCGTCGTTCGCTTCGATCAGGACCACTCGGTCGGGTGCGACGACGCCGACGTCGAGCGCACAGCCGGCCGGAAGGTGCCCGCGCACCTCGTCGACGACTACCTGCACCCCACTGAGGCCGGGAGCTTTACTCGGGTCGCCGTCGTAGTGCCGGACCCCGAGGATCTCTCCGTGCCGAAGGAAGACCCTGTGCTCGCTGACGATCTCGATCACGTCGGAGCACCAGACTGGGGTGGCTGAGCTGCTGACAGGCAGCGCCCGAAGGTCCAGCGGTTGTGCAACCACGCGCCCGGCGAACCGCTTGGCGACGCCTCGGGGCTTGATGAAGACGGGCTCGCCCCGGTGCTCGAGCCCGGCGGCGACCGCGCCGAGTGTGCTCGGCCAGATCGCTCTACCGAGGGCCGTGACGGGAGCGTCGAGGTAGTCAAGCGGCTCGGGCATCGCCAGGCCGTTTCGATGCAACGCCGCCCTGATGAACGGCAACCCCCCAACGACCAGTCCCGAGCCTTCGACGGGCGCACGCCCACGCACGACCTGCCGAAGAAGCGTCTGGCGAGGCTCGAGGCCTCGCGCCATCAGGGCGTCCTCCAGACCGACGAGGTCCTCCTCAAGCCGATTCGGGGCCGTGAGCTCGAGGACTGCGTGCGCCGCAGCATCCAGCGACGTCGAACGCTCTGCCGTGGCCTCCAGCACGCCCGGAACTTAGCGTCCCGCCGGCCTCCAAGTGAGTCCGGGTGCCCGTGCGCGCTGAAGCTGTTGTCCGCCGCCGACTGTCACCCGCCCCGCGACCAGCGAGATCGCACGTTGGTAGGCCGGCTGGCACACCTCTCCCGGAAAACTGTCGCGGCGGCAGGCATCTTCTCCTCCCTGCCGCACACCTGCACGTAGCGACGGGTTCGCGAAGGGAGGTGATGCGCGTGATGTCGATGGCAACGGCGACCAGGCACCGGGCCCTCCTTGTCATGCACGCGCTCGCGGATTGGGGCGCCCCGGAGATTGCGGACTACGACGTGTTCCTCGAGAACTTGTCTCGGGATCTGCATCACGAGAGAGAACTCCGCCTGTGGGAAGCCCTCGCGTGCAGCTACTCAGTGGTATGCACCTCACACGAGTTGAGTACCGAACAGAAGCGCAGTCTCCTGCGACTACTACTCGCCGCGACCTTCGGACGAGCAGAGCACACAGCCGCGGAAGCACTCGGGGCAGAGGTGGCCGCGCGGGCGATTGATCACTTCGGCGACTGTCTGAGGCTCGCCCGCGGTGAAGTGGTGATCGGCGAGGGAGTGCTTCGGGGGCTCGTGTCGCGAGACAGCGAGGCGCCCGACCAAGCGGACGGCCAGCTCGGCGACTAGCACCTCGCTTCCCCCTGCCTCATTCCTCACTCACGGGGCAGGGACAAGCGGGCTCGAAGCGCAGAAAGGAAGTCGTCGTATGCGGCCTGCCAACGAGCCTCTGCGGCCTCCTGCCGCCCTGGGTCACTGACTGGGGCGGGTGGCGACAAGAGAGCACCGGCGAGTCGGGCAAGATCGGGGGCAAGGAGCTCTATCCGCACGCGCTCAACGAGGGCGCGTGCCCGCTCCTCCTCTCGCCGGGCGATGGACTCAACCCTTCTATCCCACGAAATCGCGGCCGCCTCCGTGTGACCCGCCTCGCGAGACGCCCTCCAGTTCTCGATCCAGTCCAGGGTGTCGGCAGCGTGACGGCGATACTCGGCAACCGCCCCGAGGTACGCGTTCGCGGTGTCAAGGAGGCGATGCTGGAGGGCCTCTCCTCGGCGTCGCGCGGCGTCCACGCGCGCGAGCTGCATACCGACGAGGTACGTGACGCCGCCGCCGACGACCACACCAAGCAGCGACGCCAGCAGCGTTCCCCAATCCATGTCAACACCGTAGGGCCTCAGCACTTGGGAGCCTCGGTCGCTCGGCTCCGCCGTCCGCCAGGGTTCGTCCACGTCGTTGACAGGTCGTCCACTCCCTGAGACCAGTCGCTGACCACACGCTGACCAATGGCGGACAAATCGAACCCGTCCACCGCAGTCGGGGCGCCGACACCGCCTCTGGCCTGCGTAACACCTCGGTGCGCCTGGGCAGATTCGAACTGCCGACACCCGCTTTAGGAGAGCGGTGCTCTATCCCCTGAGCTACAGGCGCGCGGGGCCTGCGAGAAACGTGGTCGGAAACCCGGCGAGGATCGCGACCGGCACGTCTGGGAGTGTTCTCGATGGACCCGTGCTGCGCCGGTCGGGCCGTGCGGTCCGATCGGCGCGGGTTCAGCCTACCGGTGCACGGCTCCGGGATGCGCCGATAGCCCCTCGAGGGGGCTGGTGTCGGACGGTGTGGTTCGGGGGTGTCAGGCGGCGGGCGTTAGCGCCTGGTCGCGTTGACGCCGGCGGTGATGCCAGTCAGCGACGGCGTTGTGCGTGACCGCGAAGGACAGCATGACGAGCGCTTGGCGTTCGGCTGTGAGGGCGACCATGCGTCCTCGGTAGAGCCAGTCGTCGAGCTGGGAGTGGGATGACTCGGCGTCGTTGCGCCACCCGGGGACTGCCCCCGGTTCGGTTGACTCCTGGCCTGCGAGGGACGTGTTCCTCGCTGGAAGGATCAGCATCGTGCCTGTCGCATACCCGCCGGAGTTCCGGCGAGACGTGATCGCTGTCGCCCGGCGCGGCGAGCAGTCCCGGGCGCAGGTCGCCCGCAGCTTCGGGATCTCCGAGTCCTGCCTGGCGCGCTGGTTGGCGATCGCCGACCGGGAAGACGCCCGTGCCTCAGGCCGCCGCGAGCCCGACCCGGTGCCCGGCGGCGAGGACGAGGTCCGCGAGTTGCGTCGCCGGCTCAAGCAGGTCGAGCAGGAGAACGAGATCCTACGCCGTGCAACGGCCTACTTCGCCCGCGACATCATCCCAAAATGATGTACCCGCTGGTCGGTGACCTGGCCGCGGACGGCATCCCCGTCGCGGTGACCTGCCGGGTGCTCGGGTTCTCCAAGCAGGCGTACTACGCCTGGCGTTCGCGGCCTGTGACCGACCGGGACTGGGACGACGCGCACCTGATCAACGCCGCGATCGACATCCATCACGACGACCCGGAGTTCGGGTACCGGTTCATCGCCGACGAGCTGCCCGCTCACGGCATCCGCGCCGGGCGCAACCGGGTGCACCGCCTATGCAGCACGGCATGGCTGTTGTCAGCCCACGCCAAGAAGCGCGGGAACGCCCGGCGGCCCGGCCCGCCGGTCCACGACGACCTCGTCGAGCGGGACTTCACCGCCGAGCGGCCCAACCAGCTGTGGCTCACGGACATCACCGAGCACCCCACCGCCGAGGGCAAGCTCTACCTCTGCGCGATCAAGGACGCGTGCACCAACCGGATCGTCTGATACTCGATCGACTCCCGGATGACCTCGCAGCTGGCTGTCAACGCGCTGGCCAACGCCGTCGCGCTGCGCCGACCGGCCGGCACCGTGGTCCACCCAGTTCCGCTCCCATGCCTACGTCCACGCCCTGCGCGCCGCCGGGCTGACCGGGTCCATGGGCCGGGTTGGAGCCTGCGCCGACAACGCCGCGATGGAGTCGTTCTTCGCGCTGCTGCAGAAGACCGTCCTGAACCGCCGCCGCTCGTGGGCCACCCGCCAGGACCTGCGCCTGGCGATCGTCACCTGAATCGAGAAGACTTACCACCGCCGACGCCGCCAAGACCGCCTCGGACGCCTGACGCCCATCGAGTACGAGACACTGCTCCAAGCCGCTTACGCGGCATGAACGCCCCTACCGAAACGGGTCAACCGGAGTCGGGGCAGTCCCCAGCGCCCCTTGAAGGTGAGCCCTCCCGACGGCGCTGTCGAACGGGCTTCGCTGTCGCATCTCAGGTCGATGTTGGGGCAGCGGGCTGGGGTCTCGAACCCAACCCTTGTAGAGCTCGCCCCCTCACCGACGACTTCGCGTGTGTTGAGCCAGCACCGGCGCTCCAGGGCGGGGCGTCGCGACAGCGCACCGTGTCCATAGCGCAGTGACCACCGGAGCCACGAGCGGGTCGGGGGTCCTCCCTTCCCGCGTTCGCGGAACGCCTGCGAACGGGACCGCCGCCCTGGCACCATGGCGGTCATGACGACGCCAGTCCCGACGCCAGTCCCGACGTCGCCGTGGCCCTCGCACGTGGTCTTCGAGTCGGACTCCAGTTCCATCTGCCGGACGAGCACCAACCCCGGGCCGAAGCGTCTGCAGCAAGCAGCGCTCGAGATCGTCAACGCGATCAGCAGCATCTCGATCTCCGGGCCTAGCGACGGGATCGTCTGGCGAGGTCAGGCCGACGAGGCATGGAGAGTCGAGTCGAAGGCGACGCGCCAGAAGAAGAGCTCGGCTCAGATCCGCGATCACGAGACGAACATGCTCCAGACGATCCGGACTATCGGCGCAGACCGCGCCCAGTACACCGGCGATTGGGAGCTGCTCGCCCGCCTGCGCCACCACGCCGCGGCCACGCGCCTCATCGACGTCACGACCGACCCGTTCGTCGCGCTGTGGTTCCTCTGCGACGACGACTCGACCGCGGGCGGGGTCAACGTTCGGACGCGGCCTGGACTCCTCCTCGCGTTTCAGCGGAGGGCATTTACGACGATCCGCAACCCTCACGCGGTCGACTCGTACGACCAGCTCCACTCGAGGAAGCCCGCCCGACTGATCTACTCGACGCCCACGATCGACCCCCGCATCGCAGCGCAGCGAGGACTCTTCGTGCTGCACAGCGACCCGGATACCACTGCCGGCTCGACGGTCTCCGAGCTCGGCGACTTCACGGCACCCGCCTCGTGGAACTCAACACAGATGAAGGACCTCGGGATGGCGCACGGCACGGTGGGTCGTGGGCGCAGACGGACCAACTTCCCTGAGGCGCTTGGGATCGTCGTGCCGGCCGCGGTCAAGCCCGTGCTACTGGACCGTCTTGAGACGAACTTCGGCTTCACGAGAGCGACCATCTACCCGGACTTCAGCGGGGTCGGGCAGATGTTCGCATCCTGAGCCGCGAGGAACGGGAGCCGAATGGGTGACCTGCCGCCGATCTGAGCGTCACTGCGCACGCGAAGGTGACACAGTGCAGTCATCGAGACCTTCGCGCTTGGAAAGTGGTGCCGCACGTGCGTTCGATCCCTGAGAAGACCCTTGAGCACTGGACTTCGCTCTACGCGACGTACCGGTACCGGTCGCACGCGGCGTTGTGGTGGCCAACTCGCGGCGAGGATGTTCGAGTCGGTGATATCGCCCCGGGCTTGTTCGGGAAGATGTTCAACCTCGAGATCAAGACCACGGAGGCGTCGGGAACAGACCACCACGCGTACGTCGATGTCGCACAGCTACGCAGGTATCTCGCGAGTCCGGTGCCGACCTACTACGTGTTCCCGCTACCCGGATGGGTGGGACCGATTCATCTGGCCGCGGCCGGACCGTGGCGAGGCGGTGTGCCCAAGACGGAGTTCGGGTTCATGAGGTCGCACGGCCGTTGGTTTGGGAACTGGACGATTGTGATTCCGGACTACGCGCTGTACGCGCCGATCGCTTACGCAGACGCGCACGGCGACCCCGTCAAAGACCACGAGCGGGTCTTCACGGTAGACACGACCAGCGCGGGCGCCCCGCGGCGGCAGCGAGGTCTGTACGCCGCACCGTCCTCGAGCAAGCTGACCTCGTGGAGTTGGCGCGAGTTCTGGGAACTGATGGAGGTGTGCGGCGGTTCGAGTGCGATGCCGGCGATGTTCGCCGTGTCTGGAGGGGGCGGCGACGGCCCGGTTCACCGTTCGGCGCTGGTCGCGAAGATTGCGGCGGTGGCTCGGCTCGAAGAAGCCACATCCCCGGTGTTCTACGCGCCCGCTGATCGACAAGCAGTGCCGACCCTCGACCAGGAGTACGCGCCGATCGCTGCGACAAGCGTCGCGGTGTCCGGGGAGCGGGTGAGGGACGGGGCCGACGACCGCCACGACTCGCACCTGACGTCGGTGTACTTGTCCGCAGCACAGATCGCCTCAGCCCGAGCGAGCTGACAGCGACCAACACATCGGCCTCGAGAACAGCACGAGCGCTCCAAACTCGCCACAGATGGATCAAGGAGAGCAGATGACACCCCTCGAAGCGCTGTGGGACGCCGACGTGAACACCGCGGGCTACATCGTCGAAGCCGCCGCCGGCGATGGCTGGACCGTCTCCGCCCGTGAACACGTCGAGATGCTTGCCCGGGCGAGCTTCACACCGGCACCGAAGACGCAAGAGATCCTCGACGTCCTGCGGAACGCTCAGTTCACCTTCCGCCCTGTGTGGTTCCCCACGGCCGGCGAAGTCATGCAAGGGAAGGCGCTTCAGGCAGTCGAAGTGTCGGGGTGAAGGCGGGTGATGGGTCTGCCGCGCGGACAGGTGAAAGCTGTCACCCACTCCTGCAGCAGACCCTGCGGCCGAAACGTCCGGCGGCGTGCGCTGTGGCGGGCGGTCCGAGTGCGGTGTGTGCGCGTGCGGTCGCGGCGGCGATGGCGCTGCGGGCGGGGGCGTGGCTGATCATGACGAGCTGCTGGTCGGCGAGCTTGCCGACGATCATGCGGTTGCGGTAAACGCCGGTGTGGAGGACGTCGCTGATAACGAGGACGCCTCGGCCAGTCAGGACGACTATGTCGTTTTCTGCTTCACCAAGGTTGACCAGCACTGCCAGGAGAGGGCTATGAGCAAAGAATCCGGTGAGGAAACCCGAAAGCCGATGATCAAGGTCGTGTACTTTGACGAGCAGAGCGCGTCGGACTATCTCGACATCACCGCGGGCGGAAAAGCCGAGACCACCAGCGGGGAGGTGCGCGAACGCACGCGTGACATGCACTCGAAGGTGGAGACGCAGCTCGCCGCGAAGTTTAGCTGGCTGCCGTTCGTGGGCGCGTCAGCCCAGGTGGGCGCCGGCATCGACGTGGCGAGCGTCGGGCAGAGCATCCTGAGCAAGACGCTGTCGAACACGATCTTGACCGACTACCTCGCGGAGGTGTCCAGCGACAGCCGCGTCCGCGTCCTGGAGGGCTTGAGCGTGACCGCACCGAAGGACTCGGCGGCCTACGTGAAGATGTACACGCCCTACATGATCATCGCTCGCACCGAAGACTCCGGTCTCGACATCGCACGGATGGACGAAGCGTTCGAACGAGCTAAGGGCTACTACGATCTTCTCGGCACGGACAACGAAGGTCACAAGTGTGTGCTGCGTTTCAACATCCGCGCGTTCCGCAACAACTACGGTCTGGCGGACCTCCGGCGGATGCGCCTGGTCTACCACGGTGTGCGCGTCGGCGAGACGACCGAGGCAGATCTCGCCATGAGGGCCGAGATGTCCGGGGACCACGACCCCGAGCCGACATCCGCGGTGGATATCCTGGACGGCGATTCGCCTGCGGCTCCGCCTCTGGACGTGTTTGACGTCATCCTGGCGGGTGTCTCCGGTGAGTGACCCGACCGTAACCATCTATTACGGGCCGCTCACCTGGTTCACGGACGAGATCGGTGCGACTCCTCACGAACGCCTAATGGATTTGGTGTTCGCACGCGAGGAAGATCGCCGCACAGTTCTTCACCGGCTCGAGGGCGCCCCCGATCCGGGGGAGGACCCCGAGGATGCTGAGGCTGCGCGACCGCACCGGGTGGTGGCGGAGTCCGGTGACTACGCGAGCCTGCAAGAGCACGTGATCACGAACTTTGCCGGTCTCGTCCGGCAGCTGCGCCCGCACGAGCTCCACCTTCAGAACCCGCCGGCGGCGGTCCGTGCGCAGTTGGAGCGGGTCGCGGACGTAGAGATCAAGACGTACCCATATCCGCGGGTGACGAAAGAGGTCGTGAGGGCGGTCCGTGACGGGTTCGCCGATCACCTCGTGGGCCAGGCGCACGTGAAGGAGTCCCTGCTGGCAGCACTGTACCCATTGACCCGCGAGAACCGCTCCGCACCGATCGTCCTGATGTTCTTCGGCCCATCCGGTGTGGGCAAGACCGAGACCGCCCAGTTCGTCAACGGCCTGCTGGGTGGCAGGCTGCTGCGCAAGCAGTTCTCGATGTTTCACAGTGACAAGTTCGCTTCCTATCTTTTCGGCGGTACGCACTCGGAGGCATCGCTAGCGCGGGACCTGCTCGACCGGGAGTCCGGGGTGATCCTGATCGACGAGTTCGACAAGGCCAACCCGGTCTTCCACAGCGCGTTCTACCAGTTGTTCGACGGTGGCGAGTTCGAGGACAAGAACTACAGCGTGACTGTGGGTCCGTCGTTGATCATCTGCACGTCGAACTACGAGTCGGTCACCCAAGTCCGAGATGCCCTTGGCGACGCCTTGTACTCCCGGTTCGACGCGATGATCGAATTCAAGAGCCTGTCGGCCGAGCAAATCGACGTGGTGATCGACCGGCTCGTCGCGGACCGCTTCACCAAACTCGATGCGGACGAATCGGCGCGAATCGATCCGGCGGAGGTCACGGCGCTCCTCAAGGCAGGCGCGAGCCGCACCGGCAACGTCCGGAGGCTTGGGAAGTTTGTCGACGAACTCATCTCGCTGATGCTCGTTCGCTCGTGGACGCACGAGGAGGGGTCACCCATCTAGCCATCTCGCGCCGGCCTGAGGGTCAGCCGTCGAAGCTGCGGTCGCAGATCGTCCAACCGTGCGTCAGTTCCACCGAGCACTCGGTGGCATGACGGTACCTGACTGGGAGCCGGGATCCTGCAGGCCAGCAAGAGGACCCGTTTCCGATCTGGGAATGTCCACCTTCGGCTTAGCGACTCTATGCCAGTTGACCAGCGACGACGGGTTATTTGACAAGTGCCATATCCGAGGTGGCTGGGCTCGTCGAAACCCAGCCACCGGGTTCAAGGTCGAGCCGACAAGCACCGAGTTGCAGCTTGCCTCGAGCACGAACTACGCGGCAGGGGCCCGGACCGTTCGCGCCAATGCCTTGGACGCACCGACCTCGGCGCGCCTGGGTTCCCCTACCCCAGGTTATCGAGATGAGTCTCGATAACCTCCGAAACGTCTGGTGCCTCGTCGATCGCCAGGGTCATCTCACCCTCGTATACTCTGTGGTGCCCCCTTGACGTTAGGGTCCACGTCCCGCGAACGGTCGCCATACCGGGGTCGCGGACAACGACGACGAATGTCTCATCCGGGAACGCCTCGACCTCTTCTCGGGGCCGCAGGTCTCCGATCGACCACGTGCCGTTGATGGATCCGCCGTTACTCCAGGAGAAATCGGGGGGCGTGTACGCAGAGGGCAGCGACGGTACGTACATGGACGGCCCGGGCATCGTTGCCCAAGGGCTTGGTTCGGGTCGAGGTCCCCACGCACGCGGAGGTCGAGGTGGCCAGTCGCTCCGAGAGATTGCCGCCTCGCGCGGTTCCAGACCTTCGACGTCACCTTCGAGGTGGATAGAGAGCTCCACGTCCTCGAGAAAGGTGTCCGCACGGTTCGCAACTCGAACGATCACGGGCTCAGCCGCGCGCGCGAGAAGCGCATCAAGGAAGTTCGAGATAGCGTCCTGTGCTTTCACCTCCCAGGCGCGCACGGATGCCACGTAATCCTCACGGGCGCGGTCCTCAGGGATTGCCCTGCCTACGAGAGGGTTCATCAACGGCACGTTTGAGCGGAGAGCCTCCCGCAGCGAGGAAACGGCAGCAAGCTCCGTCAGCGAGTGAACTGGTCGCTCGACGGGCGGTTCCTCGTCAGGCAGCTTGCGTAGGAGTGCCGCAGCCACCTTGGTTACATGCGCGCCCAAGAAGCCCGGGTCGACGGCTGGCCGCACTGCCGTTCCAACGAGGGTGACCTCGATGTCGACGCTTGGATGGCTGGTCTTGCCGCGCTGGATCAGAGCGGCAATCTCCTCAGCGGTCGCCGGACGTGTCGACCCTTCGGCGCGAATGTACAGCCCACCGTTACGCAACGAGTACTTCTGCTCGCTTTTCTCACTCGGCGAGAAGTCGCGCCAGCAGAGAAACGGGTCTTGTCCTGCGACGGGCGGGTCAACGAGAACCAGCAGCACGTCGCGATCCGAGGAGACAGGGACTCGGACAACATCCCACCCGGGACCGGAAGCGGTGACGAACGGGCGAACCCGTTCTTCGATCTCACCGATCTCGATGGCAGGGATTCCCGGTGCGACACCCGGAGCGACGCCGATAACCATGACGCCATAGCCGCCGAACGCCCGGTTCGCAAGTTCTACGGAACGGTTCGCAGCCCCGAGAATGAACTTTGCGACCTTGGCCGCGCCTAGCGTCCGCGTGAGGTCGATGTCCGACTTCACCTCGAGGTAGTGCCGCTCCGCCCGGTCGTCCGTGCGAACGAGCGCCTCCACCAGCCGACGGGCGGCGAGCTCGCCTGTCGGAGGGCGGGTCGTATCGATGGGCGGCGCGTCCTTATCGGCCATGTCCGGGACAGTACAGGCTCCCCACGCCGCGCGGACGACTCGAATTCCTGGGTCTCCTCATCGCCGGCGAGCCTGAAGAACGCGCGCTGTGCTGACCGTGCTGCCAGCCCCCGCTCGAGCCGCCCGGCCGGTCGCACCAGCAGCACCAGCGCACGAGTTCACTTGGGCAGAGCCACCCGTGGACACCCAGGTCAGACGCTCGCAGCGTTCCGACTTCCGTCGATGTCCGTTCTGTCCCTCAAGGTATGCCACACACCTGACGAGGCACTACGGAGTTTCCTACTGGTCCCCAGGCGCGCGGGACAGGCGAGAAACGTGGTCAAGAACCCGTCGGCGGTCTCGACCGGCACTGCTGAGCGTGGTCTCGCTGGTCCCGTGCTGCGCCGGCCGGGGCCGTGCGGTCCGATCGGCGCGGGTTCAGCCTACCGGTGCCGCGACTCGGGGTGCGCCGATCACCTCAAGGGCTGGTGTCGTCGTAGTTCAGTTGGGGGGTGGCTTCAGGCAGCGGGAGCGAGTGCCTGCGTGCGCTGCCGTTGGCGGTGATGCTAGTCGGCCACGGCGTCGTGCGTCACCGCGAAGGAGAGCATGACCAACGCTTGCCGTTCGCCTGTGAGCGCGACCATGCGACCGCGGTCGAGCCAGGCGTCGGGCTGGGAGTGGGACGACTCGGCGTCGTTGCGCCACCCGTGCGTCGACGTGTCGACGGGCGCGCACCGGTGGGTGCATGCGGAGGCGCTCAGGGCGGCTCCAGGGTCGGATTGACCGACTACAGCACGTCACCCCGGGCCGCGAGCAGATCTCGTGCCGTCGTCCCGGGGCGCAGCTCGACGAGCGTGTCCGCCCAGTCGGTCAGGACGACCGAGGAGTCACCGGCGAAGCCCGGGAGGCTGGTGATGACCGAGACGACCTGCGCGAGCGTCTCTGGCGTCCGCCAGTCGACGTCGAGCGCCTCCCCCGCCACGTCCACCTCGACGAGCGCGACCAGCTCCTCACCGTCCAGCACGGTGATCTGTCCCGCGGACACCTCCGACAGGCGACCACTCACCCCGGCGAACGTGCTGCGCGGCCAGGCCGCGCGCACGACGTCGAAGACGGCCGACGGGTCGAACCGGAAGTCACCGTCCGCGACGGCGACGACGGAGTTGGGCATCTCTCCAACCTCTCACGGGACTAGTCGGACGTAGCCGCGGAGTCCCAGAGCGATCATCCGATCCTCGAAGAACTTCGCCGCGGCTGGGCTGTTGGTGACGTACTCAATCACTCCTGTGTCTCCTAGTCGGCTCGCTGCCTCTGCCAGGCGAAGGAGCCGCTTGTCCATGACGCGTGTCGCGACCTCTTCGAGCTTGCTTCCCACGGCCGGTTCGTAGAACGAGCTCCCCGATCCCGGTGCGACGTACTTGGCATCTCCCACGGCGCCGTAGGTCGAAGTGAAACCGTCGGGAAGTGTGCGGCCCTCAGCAAGCTCGACGACACGCTCGTTGTCGCCGTAAACCCTCAACTGGTACTGCAGCTCGTCACCCTTCGCTGAGAGAGGAACGTGCGGGAGCGCCTCGTACCGTGCCACCGCCGCAGCTTCCTCAGCGGCCGACAGGGCCGGTTGCACGGTCCCGTCAGCCAGCGGCACCGGCCTCCTTCCGAAGAACCAGTCGAGGTCGATCACCCCAGCGTCGGACCCATCCGTGAGTAGCGCGCGACGCGTCGCGAGCCAGGCGGCGGGGTCCGCGGCGACGTCTTTCGCGGTGGTCCGCACGCTGCGGCCGATCGTGGCGCCGGCGAAGTTCGCTGGTGCGAAGGTGAGCGCGACACCGAGGGTGTCGGCGGCGACCTGGGCGGGGGTGGCGGTCAGGACGTAGTCGCGCGTGGCCCGCTGCGGGTCGCGCATGAACGTCGCGATGCCGCCGGACTTGTCCAGGCCCCAGGTCAGGACCCCGGAGATTCCGAACGCGAAAGCGAGGGAGCCCCCGGACAGCGTCACGAGCGCGGCGATGCCGAGTCCGATGAGCAGCTGCGTGCTCATCGGTTGGTCGTGCCACCAACGACCGAGGTCCTCGATCAGCCCGGCCAGCCAGCTCGCACCGTAGGTCTCGTGGTACCGCTGCAGGTCCCACGGGTAAGGGCCGAACCGTGCAGCGGCCGCCGGGGCCACCCCGAGCGCGAGGACGAGCAGCAACCCGAGGGCGGTCCCGGCGAGTGCCTGTGCGCGGAGGACTGCGCTTCGAGTCGGGGTGCCCGCCAGGGTGTCGTAGGCGAGCTCGCGGGCCGCACGCTGGGCCGCCGCGGCGTCCTGCCCGCGCAGCACGGCGACCCGTCGCGGCTCGTCCGGCTGCCGGGCGAACGCCGCCACCGTCTGCGTGACGTCGCGGACCACGACCCAGACCCACCACGTCACCACGGCGGCGATGCCCTCGAAAAGACGCGCTGCCCGCCCTCGGCCGCCTGCCTTCCAGCCCCGCCCCGCCCATGAAGGCGCCACGTCGTGGACCAAGCCGGGTGCACGCAGCGACCGCAACCGATGCGCGTCGAGGAGCGTGCACATGACGGCAACGAGCACGACGAGCGCCACCCGGCCGTGGCCGTGGCCGAGCACCGACCAGGGCACCCGGACCCACCACGGCACCGACGTCACCGCCGGGTCCAGCCACCGCGGTGTGCCGTCCGGTGACAACGCGCCCGCGTCGACCTGGACGTTCAGACCTCCGTGGTCCGCGATCGCCACCCACAACGCCAGCAACGGCGCGAGCAGTGCCACCGCACGAGCGATCGCGCCACCTGCGTCCCCTTGCCGACGGCTCCACCGCCATACCCCGACGCCGACTCCGACCGCGCCCGTGACCGTCGCAGTGAGCACACCGTGACCGCCGTACGCGGCGATCTCTCCATGCAGGGCGTTCGGCACCGGGACCCACCCCAGCTGCACCCAGTCCGGGGGCACCCCCTCACCGCCGGACCAGAAGCGAGTCATCATCCCCGACGTCGTGACCATCAACGCCGTGCGACGCGCGGCCTCCTCGACGGCCACGAACGCCGTGCCTGCGGCCCACCCCAGCAGCAGCCAGTCCACCGCAGCGAACCGTCGCGCACGCCGCGGCGCGAGCAAGGCGACCACGGCTACCGGGACCAGCTTCAGAGCCTCCTCGCTCAGCGAGGCGATCATCACCGTCGGTCCAGAACCGCCCGCCGTCGACGCGACACGGAGCGCCAAGACGGTGCACACAGCCGCGACCACGAACGACCACGTCACGCACCCAGCGAAGTAGCGCATGCACCCGGCCCACGTGAGGGTCCTGGTCCGTGCCAGGACCCACCAGGCGACAACCAACCACACGGCACCCACGTACCCGCGCACCGCCAACCGCAGATCTGGCACCACCACCAGCAGCGCCAGCACCCACGCCAACGTGACCCACAATCCGATCGCACGCACCCGCGCCCACCGCGCCGCCAGCACCGGACGAGCCACCCACCACTGCGCGCGACGCTGCGCCCAGACCTGCCACCACTCCCGCGGCAGCGCAGCACCCACCGGACTCTCCACGGCGGTCGCCGACACCCTGCCCCCCTGCAAATCGGACCTCACGGCCGCGCAGCACCGTAGCGGGTCACGAGTCGCCCACCGGCCGATCCTGCGCCGAGCCACCCATACGGATCAGCGACGTCCCAGCACGATCACCCCGTGAGCAAACGTCCGATCACCGGCGAGCCGCGCAACGAGCCGGCGCTGCGCCCCCGACGACGCGACCGTTGAGGTGATCGCGCCAGACGGCCCGGACTCGATAGTGGCGCTCCACGCATCCGGCGCTGCGCTGCGTCAGGCAGGTCGCTACGCGTCTTCGCTTCCTTGCCATGGTGGAGGGAAGCGTGGAGCCCCCCACCTCACCCCACCGGCGGCTCGACCACCACGGGCACGCCCCAGTCGGTGAACTGCTGCACGGTCGTCGTCTGCACGCCCCCGAACGTGCCGGTCCCCTGCGTCCCGACGACCACGTGCCCGTCGGCGAGCCACACGATGAGCTCCTGCATGTCGACGCCGGCCATGCTGAACGGTGCGTCGGACTGCAGGCGCCACGCGTGCACCTCGCCGCCGTTGACGAGGTCGATGACGTCCTGGTCGGGCTGCACCGTGTACGTGGGTGACATGGCGATCATGCCGGCGCTGACGGCCGGGTCGGCGAGCGTGCGGTACGCGGTGCCGACCGTGCCGGCGAGCACCTTCTCGGAGTCGCTGCTGGTGACGTCGCCCTCGACCCAGCGGCCGTCGATCGTGATCCACGACCGGTCCTGCGTGAGCACGAACGACGTGGTGCCGTCGGCGTCGACCATCGTGCCGGTCATGGCGGGCGCGTCGGAGAACACGAAGTCGACCTCGGCGGTGGAGTCGCCGGACTGCACGTGCTCGTGGCCGCTTCCCGCGGCCAGCGAGAACCCGATGACGCACGCGGACAGGTCCGCACCCGTCACCGTCGCACCCGGCGCGAGCGAGACCGCGTCGCACTCGGCGGGCGCCACGACCACCGGCACGTCGGGCGTCGCGGACGCGGTGGGCGACGGCGACGCGACGACCGTCGGCGCCGACGTGCTGGGCGACGCACCCGGCGCGGGCGACGTGCCGGACGAGCACGCGGCGAGGGCCGCGACCGCGGCGACGGCGAGCAGGGCGGGACGGGCCGACGGCCGGTTCAGACGCACGGTCGCGAACGTACCGACACGCGAACCCGCAGGCCAGCCCCCGCGGGCGTGACGTCCGACCCACGCCGCACCGCCCGCTGTGACACCCGCGCGCCCGTCGATCACCGCGCCCTGCGGCGCCCCGCACCTCCCGCGCGCACCGCACCCCGCGCGCCCCGCACCTCCCGCGCGCACCGCACCACGCGCGCCCCGCACCTCCCGCCCGCCCGCCCCAGGACAGCGTGAGGGGTTGCCGTCGCGTGGCGACGACAACCCCTCACCCCCGGAAGCCAGGACTCGACGTCAGCTCGTCTGCCCCAGCCCCGCGAACCCCTCGGACGGCTGCACGACCACGAAGCCCGGGCCGTGGAACTTGTACTGGAACGCCTCCCCCGTGCCGCCGCGCAGCAGCGAGCTCATGTTCATGCTCGACACGACCTCGGGCACGAGGTTCGCCGACCAGCACACAGCGGCGTTGGGGTCGACGAACGTGGGCTGCTGCGAGCAGTCGAGGATGACGGGCTGGCCGTCGGACGTCAGCGCGACGGACCCGTGGCCTTGGATGAGGGTGTTGAACAGGCCGCCGGTCATCATGCCGGCGCCGCGCGTGCGGTGCAGGTCCCACTGCAGGGTCGCGTCGAACGCGAGCAGCGACGCGCCGCCGACGCTGATCGCGTCGCCCTCGAGGTGGATGATGAACACCGTCTCGGCGAACCGTGCGAAGAACACGTCGCCCTGCCCCGAGACGGTCATGAGCGCCTGGTCGTCGGAGCTGATCGCGCGCTTGACGAACTTCGCCAGCGTGTCCGAGCCCTTGTGGTGGAACTGCACGGCCCCCTGGTGGGCGACCATCGAGCCCTTCGCGGCGAGCACGGGCTCGCCGAGGGTCACCTTGAGCATCTTGGAGTTCTGCAAGAAGAACCGCTGTCCGTTCTCGACCTCGAGGTTCGTCCGGTCGAAGATGTCGCTACGCATGGGCGTCATCCTGCACCCCCGCCGGGGCACGACGACGACGCCGCCCGGGTGAGTTCACCCGGACGGCGTCGTGCAGCGGTGGCGGCCGGCGTCGGGGGGGATGCCGGCCGCCACCGGTCCTCAGGCCCGTCGCCTCCGCAGGGCGACGAGCAGGCCACCGGCTGCCAGCAGCAGCAGGGCCCCCAGGCCGGCGCGCAGCACGTCCGCACCGGTCAGCGCGAGCGGGTCACGGTCCGCGGCGGTCGTGCCGCCGTCCGCCGGCGGCGCGTCGAACGTGTTGACCAGCTCGACCACGGCCTGCCCCGGCTCCGTGGTCCCGGCCAGCCCGACGACGGGCACGCGGGCACCCGTCGACGTCACGGGCTCGCGGCCCTCGACGCGCACGGTCGCGGCCACCTGCGCGGCCCCGCCCGTCTCCGTCTCGGTGACCGTGCAGTCCACGCCGACGGGCAGGCCCGTCCACGACGCGGTCAGCGCGGTCGGCGCCCGCAGCGTGCGCTGCGCACCGCCGGGCACGTCGAGCGGCACGTCCTGCCCGTCGACCGGCCACGCGCACACCAGCTCGACCGTGAACGGCCCGGCCGCGCCCGGCGCCGTCGTGGCGCCCGCGACCTGCTTGACGACCTCGACCGACGTGACGTCGAACGTGTTGGTCGCCGTCACCACGGCCGCCGGGACCTCGCCCTCGTCGGACGCGGGCTCGACCGTCACGACGCCGTCGGCCGGTGCGAGCACCGAGCTCGTGGCACCGCCCGCGGCCGTCTCCAGCACGCGGCACGACGTGCCCACCGGGAACGGACCGAACGTCCGCAGCCCGCCCGCGAGCAGGTCGAACGACTCGTCGAGCACCGTGCGCGCGTCGTACGTGCAGACAGCGGAGAACCCGAAGGAAGCACCCGCGCCCCACGTGGCCGCACCGGCGCCGTCGACGACCTTGCGGACCTCGAGCACACCCGCGTCGAACCCGTTGACGACCTCGACGCTTGCGCCGTCGGCGCCCACGGTCACGTCGGCCGCACCCGGACCGGTCGGCACGACGCCGTCCCCGACCAGCAGGACGCGGTCGGCGCCGCGGCTGTCGGTCTCGGTCAGCGCGCACGTCGCACCGGCGGGGATGACCTCGTCCGGGGCCGTGAACGTCTCGCCGTCGGCGAGCGTGAACGTCAGCGCGTCGGCGCCGTCGAACGTCACGGGCGCACCCGTGCCCGCCGCGGTGCAGGTCAGCGCGAACGTGAACGGCCCCTCGAGGCCCGCGGTCGCGGTCGAGTCCACGCGCTTGGTGACGCTCAGGCCGCCGAACGCGTACGTGTTGGTCAGCGTCGCGACCTGCGCGGTCGGCACGGCGCCGTCCGCACCCGCGGGCGCGTCGACCTCGAGCCGGACCGTGCCGGACCGCGTCGTCTCGCCGTGGCTGCCGGGCTCACCGGTCTCGGTGACGTCGCACCGCGCACCCACCGGCACGCCGTCGACGCGGGCCGTCCAGCCGTTGCCCTCGTCGAGCGTGAGCGTCGCGGCGGCCCCCAGGTCGAGGGTGACGCCGTCGAGCGTGCAGACCACGTCGGCGCCGAACGACGCCGGCGCGTAGCCGCCCGCCGGGCCCTCGACGACCTTGCGGACCTCGATCGGGCCGGTCAGCACCTCGACGCCCATCTTGGGCGGCGCGATCTTCGACCACGTCGGCGCACCCACGTCGTGGTACTTGACGCCGAACTGGTTCCACGCGACCACCGCGTCGGCCGCCGAGCCCGCGGGCACGCCGTCGACGACGTCGTCGCCCGCCAGCACGTTCACGGTCGAGAACGTCACGTCGACGAACTGCCCGCTCAGCAGCGCCCCCGCGGCCGACGGCCGCAGGTCCACGTGCACGCGCAGGCCCGTGACGGCCGACCAGTCGGTCGCGTCGTCGGCCACCGACCACGCCTCGCCCGACTGCTCGCAGACGGCCTGGTCCTGCAGACCCGCCCACGTGCCGGCGCACACGTCCGCCGTCGTCGTCACCTCGGTCACCACCACGGCACCCGCGGGCGCGGTGACCTGCAGCGAACCGGGCACGACCTGCGGCCGGTACACCGAGCCGCGCTCGCCGCCCGTGATGATCATGCGGTCACCGGTCGCCGCGAGCGGGTCGAAAATCGTCAGCTCGTCGACGCTCGTCGTGCCCGCGTTCTGCGCGCGCAGCACCCAGTCGTCCTGCGCACCGGCCAGCGAGCGCGCGATGCACGGCGTGCGGTGGTAGTCGCCGCCCGTCGCGGTCAGGCGCGTCGTGCACTCCTGGCCGTCGGCCGTCGCCGCACCGGGCTGCGAGCCCCGCACGCCCTTGACGGCGAACAGGTTGGACCCCGCGCGCGGCGACACGTGGTCGGCCGAGCCGCACGTGGTCGCGTCGTCCGCCCACGCACCCGTCACGGGGCGCGAGCCGTCGAGCGGCGTGCACGCCTCGAGCGTCTGCGCGGTGCGCACGGCCATAGTGTTGACCGCGCGCTGCCCCGCCGACAGACCGGGCTGCAGCTCGAGCACCAGACGCACGGCCACGCGCTCGCCCGGCGCCAGGCGGCGCGCGTCCTGCGGCCACGCGAGCACCAGGTCGTCGCCGTCCACCGACACGGTCACCTGGTCGCCCATGGCGCTGCCCGCGGGCACCGTCACGACCGGCGCGGTCTCACCCGTCCACACGAGGTGCTCGGGGAGCGTGTCGCGCAGCTCGGCGACGTCGAGGTAGCCGCTGCCCGCGTTGCGGAACGACAGGTCCCACGGCACGGCCGTGCCGACCTGCACGGTCCGGTTACCGTCGTTCGCGAGCTTGTCGACCGCGAGCCGGTGCGTGCCCTCGAAGAGGTCGACCGCGGCGGCGCTCGCGCGCTCCTGCGACGCCTCGCCGTTGAGCCGGTCGGCCTGGCCCACCACGGTGTTGGTCACCTCGTGGTGGTCGGCGTCCAGCACGATCGGGTCGCCGCCCGTGCGCGTGACGTCCCGCAGCCGCACCTGCAGCTGCGCGGTCGTCGACCAGCCCGGTGCGGGCACCGCGTCCGAGAAGAACGCGCCGTCGGCGCGCGACAGCACGAACCGGACGCCGTCGACGTCACCGGCGCGCTCCGCCGCGACCGGCAGCGTCGGGGTCGCCCCCGGCGTGCCCGTCACCCACGCGTCCGCGCCGCCGGGCCCGAACGGCCCGTGCACGTCGACCTGCACCTGGTCGGCGCCCGCGGGCAGCGTCACCGCACCCAGGCCCACCAGGTCGAACCGGTCCCAGAACTCCGGCGACGTCGTCGCGTCGTCCTGCAGGCGCACCTGCGCCGGCGCCAGCGTGCCCGCCGGGGCCGTGCCGTTGGTCGCCGTCAGGCGCACCGTCAGCGGCTCGTCGCGCGTCGGCTCGGTGACCACCGCGGGCGAGATCGTCTTGGCGACGCCCACGTTGATCTCGCCGCCCGTGAGGCGCACGTCGACGCCGTCGGTGCCGGCGGCGATCGTCGCGCCCGCCGGGTCCAGCACCGGGTCGTACGACTGGGCGTACATGTGGTTCTCGACCGTCACGGACTCGCCGGCGCGCAGCGTCTGCGCCTGGCCCGTCGACCGGACCTCGGTGCGCAGGCGCGTGTCGAGGTCGAGCCGCAGGCGGTTGCCCTGCGTGATCGTGCCGCCCGTCACCGCCGGGTCGGTGCCCTGGAACGTCGCGCTCAGCGCCACGACGTCCGCGAGCTGCGCGGGCGTCATCGCGAGCAGCGCCGCGACGGTCGTGCGCTCGCTGGTGTAGTCGCCGTCGGCGTACCGCAGCAGCCACGCGGTCGACGCCGCGAGGTCCACCTCGGCCGGACGCGTCGCGGAGAACCGCACCTTCGTCAGGTCGAACCGGTCGAACGGGCTCTCGCCGCTGCCGGGTGCGAGCCAGTCCACGGACGCCGCGAACGGGTCGGCGGTCGGGTCCGCGAGCGCGCACGCGGTGCCCTGCACGTCGACGTCGGAGCACGCCGGGTCGGTGATGCGCAGGTACGAGGCGCGGGCCACGGCGTCGTTCCACGCCGTGAGGCCGAACGTGCGCGTGGGCCACTGGTCCGCCGGGACCACGCCGGGCCGCGGCACGTACGCGACGTCACCCGTCGACACGGTCTTGTCGACGCGCACGAGCGGCGTCGAGCCCGTGATCGTGATGTCCGCGCGCTCCTGCGCGGTCACGACGCCGTCGGTGCGCTGCGCCGCGATGCCCACGGTGTTGCGCACGACGCCCGCGGCGCCCGCGTTGTAGGTCTCCTTGTCGGTGACCCAGCCACCCGTGCGGCGCACCTCACGGATCTGCCACTGCAGGTCCAGCGTGCGGTCGGTCGACGACGCCGCGACGCCCGTGCCCACGGCCGGCGCGAACGGGTCGAGGGCCGCGCCCGGCTGGCGGGCCGCGGCGCGCGCGGGGCCGTTCTCCTCCAGGACGAGCTGCACGCCCCACGCGTCGGCGCGCTGCTGCGTCGTCAGCGTGTACCCGACGAACCCGCCGCCGTTGGTCCAGCCGCCCGCGGGCGCCGTGACCGACTGCCAGGACCGGCCGCCCGCGCCGTCGGGCAGCAGCAGCCGCACGTCGGTCACGCGGTCGTACTTGAGGTACCAGCCGTTCGTGAACGGCGTCGCCGAGTAGGCGATCGGCTGCACGCGCACCAGGTCGAACGCGTCGAGCAGCGTGCCCGCCGGGTCGGCCGCGGCCGGGTCCGTCGCGGCGGCCGGGTCGGTGAGCGTCACCGACGACGCCCCCGCGGCGGTCCGCCACGCGACGCGCGTCGTGCGCTGCTGGCCCGACTGCGCGGCCACGGTCGGCTGCGTCCACGTCTTGCGGACCTCCACGGGGCCCGTGCCGGGCGGCGGCGGGGTGACCGCCGCGTCGTCGTCCGCGTCGTCGCCGTCGGACACCGGGGTGCCGCCGCCGGTCGTGCCGCTGCCGTTGACGGTCGCCGCGTTGCGCAGCGTCGTCGTGCCCTCGGGCAGGGTGCCGCCGCTGCGCAGCGTGCCGCGCGCGGTCGTCACGAGGTACGGCGTGACGGTCGTGTTCTCCTCGAAGCCGTCGGCGTCGTGCAGGCGCAGCTCGACGCCCGTGACGTCGGACAGGGCGGTGCCGCCGGGCAGCCCGGCCGCGAGCTCCGCGGCGTCGAGCTGCAGCAGCCACGCCGCGCCCTGCGCGGGCTCCGTGCGGACCGTGACCCACGTGCCGACGGACGTCTGCAGGCGCACCTCGACCGACGTCTCCGACGGCACCTGCGTCGGCGCGATCGCCGTCAGGTCGAAGCCGTCCCAGAAGCCGCGCGCGGCGCCGTCCCACGCGTCGGTGACGACGAGGTCGCGCGCCGTGACGTACGACGACGACACCGCGAGCGTCGTGCGCAGCTCGGTGACCGCGGTGTCGCCCGGGCGCAGCTGGGCGTTCGGGCGGACCGTCTTGGCCAGGCCGACCTCGATGGACGCGGGCACGACCGCGAGGCGCGCGTCGTCCGTGCCCTGCGCGGTGTTGCCGTTGGGCGCCTCGACGCGCACCGTCGCGGTGTTGTCGAGCTGCCGCACCGGGCCGGTCGCGGTCTCGGCGGTGAGCACCGTGACGCGGGCGCGCGCGGGCTCGGCAGCCGGCGCGATCGAGCCCGTGAACACGAGCTCGAACCCGGTGACGTGCACGCCGGAGCCCAGCGTGGGACCGGCCGGCACGTCGCCCGCGGCGAACGTGACGGACGGCGTCGAGCCGTCGGACAGGTGGTAGACGACCGACGCGCCCGTCGCGCCGGTCGGCCACGACGGCGCGCCGTCGAACCCGCCGAACGCGGGGTCGGCGCCGAAGAAGTCGAGGTCGCTCACGCGCAGCTCGCGGACCGGCACGTCGGACGTCTGCGACGCCACGAGGCTCAGCACGCTCGGCTCGCCGGCCGAGACGCGCGCCGGCGCGAAGTCCTTGACGACCTCGGTGCCCAGGCGCGCGGGGTCGACGCGGTACGGCGCGGTCGCCGTCGCGGACACCGGGTCCTGCCCGTCGACCTCGACGGTCGCCGCGACGGTGTTGGTGAGCGTGCTCGTGGTGACCGACAGGTCGGCGTCGGTCGTGCGGTGGGTCGCGCGCTGCGCGACGCCCAGGTCGAGGGACAGCGTGTCGCCGACGGCCACGGGGCCGTCGCACGTCACGCGCAGGCCCCCGACGGCGTCCGCGTCGACGCCGCCGGGGAGCACGAGGCCGCCGTCGCCCGCGACCCACGTCCACGTGCCCGCACGCTGCACGTACGCGTCGACGCGCACCGCGGTGCATCCGGTCGGCACCTGCACGCCGCTGAGCGACACGAGGTCGACGAGCGTGAACGGGTTCGCTGCGTCGAGGGTCGCGGCACCCTCGGGCGCGACCGCGGGCTCCTGCAGCACCAGCGCGTCGGCCGGGACGTTGGCGGCGTTGGTCGCGCCGATCGTGATGGTCGACGGCGCACCCGCGGCGAAGGCCTGCTGGGCCGGCGTCCACGACTTGGCGGGGGTGACGGCCACGGTCACCGGCACCGTGACCTCGACCTGCGCCGACGCGGTCGCGGGTGCCGAGTTCGTCGCCGTGACCGTCGCGGTGTTGACGTGCGTGGTCGTGGTGCCCGGCGGCAGGTCGGTCGGCACGCGCAGCGTCAGCTGCACCGAGAACGTCTGACCCGCCTGGATGCCCTCACCCGTCGGGCTGACGGTCGGCTGCGTGAACGCGACGTCGAGGCGCGTGTCGGCCGCGACGACCGCGGGCGCCGTCGCCGACGTCGTGCCGCCCGACGTCCACGTCGGGACGAACGTCAGACCCGGCGTCGACGGCAGCAGCTCGACGTCCAGAAGCTCGTGCCCCGCGTGCTCGCCCAGCGGGTCCGTCAGCACCGCGTCGAGGCACGACGCCTCCGAGCACGCCACCTGCACGCTGTACGTGTACGTGTCGCCCGGCGCGAGCTCGCCGCGGTCCACCGACTTGGTGATGCCGAGGTACTGGGGGTCTGCCGCAGCCGCCGGTGCCGTGAGCACGGGCAGCGCGAGCAACGCGGCGAGCGCCGCTGCGACGAACGACATGAGGCGGCGCACGGGAGCGCGACCTCGGGACTGCGTGGGCATGCGGGAGCCTCCGACGAGGGGTGGGGGTCGCCCACACCATGGAGGCCCTAGGTCCCCTCACCGGGGTGAGACTGCGCGGTACGTCACGCACGCGCGCACGAATCGTCAACGCGGTCCGGTTCGCCGCATTCGGCTCGGTCGCGGAGGTGGTCGCGGAGGTGAGGCGGCGCACACGGCCGACGGCCCCGCCGGGGCCCTGACCTGCCGCTCCGTCAGCGCGACGTCGGCAGCGGCTGGCCGCGCAGCGCCGCGGCGCGGAACTGCGTGGGCGTCAGCCCGAAACGGTCACGGAACGCCCGGCCCAGCTGGGCGGTCCCGGCGAACCCCGTCTCGCGCGCGACGCGCCGCACCGTCACGCCGTCGTCGGCACCCGCGAGCATCTCCGCGGCGTGCTCGAGCCGGATGTCCCGCAGCGTCGTCGCGAACGAGTCCCGGCTGTCCTCGAACTGCGCGAACAGGTGCCGCTTGCTGATGCGCAGCTCGCGCGCGACCACGTCCGCGTCGAGGTCCGGGTCCGCGTACCGCTCGACGAGCAGCGCCCGGACCCGGTCGCGCATCCCCGGCTCGGGCGGCGCCTGCCCGCGGTCGATGGCCGACGCGACCGTGGCCGCCACGAGCCCCTGCAGCGCCTGCGTCGCGGTGAGACGCACCACGGCATCGACGTCGTCGTCGAAGAGCACCTCCAGCAGGTGCTGCGCGGCCGGCGCCAGAGGCGCGTCGCGCAGCACGAGGTCCTCGTCGCGCAGGATCGCGTCGGGGCGCCGGCCGTAGAGGGACGTCGTCAGCAGCACGACGGTCCGCCGGCAGGGGCCCGTCTCCCACGCGACGCCGTACCGGCCGCGCGGCGGGTGCAGCAGGACGTCCCCCGGGCCGATCGGCAGCTCGTGGTCGCCGCGCAGCACGCGCCCGTGCCCCTGCTCGACGAGCTCCACCACCGCGAGGCGCGGCCCCGCGGGCACGGCGAGCGGGGCGCGGTCGGACACCGCCGTGTACCGCGAGCCGGCGTAGCGGAACAGCACCATGCGGTCGGCGACCACCGGGTGCAGAGTCGCGGACGTCGCGGCGCCGTCGGGGAACGTCAGGTCCCAGCCCATCGGCGCCATGAGCGCGCTGATCTCGCCGCGCCCCACGGCCTGCGGGCCCTGGCCGACCAGCCGCTCGACCCACTCGAGCACGGACTCGGTCGAGCGGTCCTGGCGAAGCACGACCGCCGGACGGGCCTCGTCGGCGGGGCGGGCGTCGCCCGCAGGGGCGGTGGTCGGCGGGGAGGTCGGGTCCGCCGGCGGGGGCTGCGCGTGGGACATGGCCCCGACGCTAACGGGCCGCACGGTGCCCCTCCGGGTGAAGTCGCTGCTCACGACCGCGCTGCACGACCCGCGCGGGCACGCTCACGCCGCCCGGGGCGGCCCGGGCGGCGTGCCGGCTCTCAGGCGTGCGTCAGGCGGCGAGCACGTGCGGCGGGAAGCCGGTGCGCTCGACGTGCGCGCCGTCGGCGATCCGCGCCTCGGGCTCGACGACGAGCGCCGGGTCCAGGTGCGCACCCGCACCGACCTCGACGCGCGCACCCAGGCGGGCGCCGCGGCCGACCACCGCGTCACGGCCGACGTGCACGTGCGAACCCAGTCGCGCGCGCTCGGAGACGACGGCGCCCGGTTCGATCCAGCAGAACCGGCCCACCGACGCGCCGGCCTCGACGACGGCGCCCGGGTCGACCCACGCGGAGTCGGCCACGAACGCGCTGTCGTGCACGCGCGCACCCTTGGCGACGAGGCCGCCGCCGTTCTCGTGTCGCTGGTAGCGGACGACCTTGCCGTCCTCGGTCTCGAGTTCCTCGTATCGCTTCATCCTGCTCATCGCAACGATCCGACCCCATGGTCTGTTCCCACGGGAAGGCCCGTCACACGACCTTCACGCGAGTCCCGCGACCCGGTCCCCGACGCCGTGACCTGCGCCACCGTCCCCCGTCGCCACCCCCGCCACGGGGAAGGACCGACGCCAGCACCGCCGGGCGCCTCGCCGAACGCGGGGAACGGCCGCGTCCCGGCCCGCGGAGACGGCCGTTCCCCGCGTTCGACGGCCCCGGGAGGCGGCGGGCGCGGCGTCGCGCGCTCGCCGAGAACCCCGCGCGGGTGCGTGCGAGGATCGCCCCATGACGACCGACCAGGACGCGCGCGACGTCGCCGGGACCCCGGCACCCACCGTGGCCGAGACCCCGGACCCGCTCGCCAACGCGGGCGACACCGAGCTGTGGCTCGAGCGCACCGGCAAGCGCCAGTACGTGGGCCGCAGCTCGCGCGGCGCGCAGGTGCGCATCGGGTCGGTCGGCGACCCGGAGGCCTTCTCCCCCGGCGAGCTGCTGAAGATCGCGCTCGGCGCGTGCAGCGGCCTGTCCGCCGACGCCGCGCTCGTGCACCGCTTCGGCGACGACGTCCGGGTCACCATCCGCGTGGGCGGCGCGACGCACCCCACCGAGGACCGCTACCCCGCGCTGGCCGAGGTCATGGAGGTCGACCTCTCGGGCCTCGACGACGCGACGCGCGACCGACTGCTGACGGTCGTGCACCGCGCGGTCGACCAGCACTGCACGGTCGGGCGCACGCTCGAGCACGGCGCCACGACGACGCTCACGGTGTCCGGGGAGCGCTGACGTGCCGCGGCTCGTGCAGGGCGCGCTCGACAAGGCGGTGACGATCCCGTCAGCGACGATCCACGCGCACGTCGAGAGCGTGCGGCGCCGCAACCCCGACGCGAGCCCGGCCCGGGTCGTCGAGCTCCTCGAGAAGGAGTACCTGCTGGTCGTGGCGGGCACGGGCGGCGCCGTCGGCGCCGCGGCGGCCGCGCCGATCGTCGGCACGGGCCTCGCGACCGCCCTGACCGTGAGCGACGTCGCGACGTTCTTCGGCGCGTCCGCGGCGTTCGCGCTCGCCGTCGCGTCGGTGCACGGCATCGAGGTCACCGACACCGAGCGCCGCAAGGCGCTGCTGCTGTCGACCCTGCTCGGCGAGTCGGGCGCGAAGGTCGTGAGCGACGCGACCGAGCTGACCACGTTCCGCGTGGGCCGCGTGCTGCTCACCCGCATGCCGATGGGCACGGTCAAGAAGGTCAACAACCAGCTCACGCGCAAGCTGCTGCGCACGCAGGCCGCCCGGTTCGGCGGGCTCGCGGTCGGGCGGCTCGCGCCCTACGGCCTGGGTGCCGCGATCGGCGTCGCGGGCGGGCGCGCGCTCGGGCAGGGCGTCGTCAAGGGCGCGCGCCTGGCCTTCGGCCCCGCCCCCGAGACGTTCCCGCGGGTCGTCGAGGCCGTGCCCGTGCACGCGCAGCTCGCGACCGCCCCGCACGTCGTCGGCCAGGCCGACGCGGTCGCGCCTTCGCCCACCTCCGGCCGACCCGCGCGCCGACGGGGTCTGCTGCGCCGACGTTGATCGCCGATCCGAGGCACCTGCTGCTTCCCCAGGCACGGATTCGGAGATATCCTGCGGATATCCGCAGAATATTGCTGACGAAGGTGCTTCCATGGACTGGCCCTACCCCGAACGGGTGTTCGGCCCCTCACTGGACCCGACGGTGCTCCGTACGCTCTGGCGCGCGGGCACGCCGCTGACCGGCGCCCAGGTGCACCGGCTGGCGCGCACCGGCTCGGAGCGCGGCGTGCGCTACGCACTCGCCCGGCTCGTCGCCCAGGGCATCGTCACGACGCACGCCGTCGGCGCGTCGAACGTGTACGAGCTCAACGACGCGCACCTGGCGTACCCGGCGGTCGACGCCGCCTTCCGGGCCCTCGACCCCTGGCAGGCGCTGGCCCGCCGCGTCGCCGACCTCGTCGCAGAGAGCCACCCTCCGGTCGCCGACGGCGAGACCTTGACGCCCCAGGTCACCGTGAGCGTGTTCGGGTCGGTGGCGCGAGGGACCGCGGACGAGGAGTCGGACCTCGACCTGCTCGTCGTCGTCCCCGACGGCACCGGGGGCGACCACCTCGCCGACCGGCTCGAGGTCGAGGGCAGGCGATGGACAGGGCAGGCCGTCCAGGTCTACCTGACGACACCCCGCCGCCTCGCCCTCGCGCGCGACGCGGGCGACCCCCTCGTGGAGTCCCTGCGCGCGGACGCCCGTCGTGTGCTCGGGCCCTCCGTCGACGAGCTGCTCCGCCCCGCCTCGTGACGCCGCGCAAGGAGGACCGCCATCGCGCGATGACGGCCACGGACGTGCGGATGCGCGCCCGTGTGGCACGCACGTACCTCCAGGTCGCCCAGCTCGCGGTCGAAGAGGACGAGGCGTACAGGCAGGTGGCCGCCGGTCTCGCGGCGCTCGCCGCCATCGCGGCGGCCGACGCGGTCTGCGGGCACCGCTCGGGCGAGCGGTACGCCGGTCAGGACCATGCCCGCGCGGGCGAGCTCCTCGAGCGGACGCAGCCTGACGGCGCTCAGCTCGCCCGCCACTTCCGATCCGTCATCCGGGACAAGTCCGCGGCGCACTACGGCACCGAGTACCTGACGGTCGAGAAGGTACGGACCATGCTGCGCCACGCCGAGCACCTCGTGGAGGCGCTCTCCTCGATCGACTGAAGCGCCGCGGGCGGCGTCACCAGCGTGCGTGCACGTGCTCCCGCACGTCGCGGTCGTACACGTCGGCGAGCGCCGCGAGGGTCTCGTCCGACAGGTCGGGGAACGCGTCGGCAGCCGCGTTGGCCTGCGCCTGCGCGGGCGTGCGTGCGCCGGGGATGACCACCGAGACGCCGGGCTGCTGCACGATCCAGCGCAGCGCGAGCTGCGCGGTCGTCATGCCCGACGGCGTGAGCCCGGCGACCTCGCGCGCGGCGCGGACGCCGACGTCGTAGGGCACGCCCGAGAACGTCTCGCCGACGTCGAACGCCTCGCCGTGGCGGTTGTAGGCACGGTGGTCGTCGGGCGCGAACTGCGTCTGCTCGTCGTACCTCCCCGACAGCAGGCCCGACGCGAGCGGCACGCGCGCGATGATCCCGACGCCCGCCTCGGCCGCCGCGGGCAGCACCTGCTCGAGCGGCTTGCGGCGGAAGACGTTGAGGATGATCTGCACAGACGCGACGTGCGGGCGCGCGATCGCCGCGAGCGCCTCGTCGACGGTCTCGACGGACACGCCGTAGGCGGCCGCGCGGCCGTCCTCGACGACCCGGTCGAGCGCGTCGTACACGTCGTCGCTGCGCAGCACCGCGCTGGGCGGGCAGTGCAGCTGCACGAGGTCGAGCGTGTCGGTGCGCAGGTTGACGCGGCTGCGGTCGGTCCACCGGCAGAACGCGTCGTACGTGTACGCCTCCGCGACGTGCGGGTCGGTGCGGCGGCCCATCTTGGTGGCGACCGTGACCGACCCGGCGAGGTCGGGGCGCGACGCGAGGAACGCGCCGATCGCGCGCTCGGACCGCCCGTCGCCGTACACGTCCGCCGTGTCGAGGAACGTCACGCCCGAGGCGACCGCGGCCTCGAGCACGGCGTGCGCCGTGTCGTCGCCGACCTCGCCCCAGTCGCCGCCGAGCTGCCAGCAGCCCAGCCCGATCACGCCGACCTCACGACCCGTCCGTCCCAGCACCCTGCTCCGCATGCCGACGACCGTACCCCGGTGGAGGATCGACGCATGCCGACGCCCCCTGCTGCCCCCGGTGCCGTCGCGGTCACGCGCGCGCTGCCCGTGCCCGCGGCCGCCGCGTGGGCGGCGCTGACGGACGCGCGCCGGCACGCGGCGTGGGTCCCGCTGACGCGCGTGCGCACCGACGGGCCGCCGCGCCTGGGCACCCGCGTGGAGGCGGTGTCGGGGCCGGGTGCGCGCCGCGGGCTGCCGGGGTTCGTCGACCGCATGGTCGTCACGCGGTACGACGCCCCGGGCGCCGACGCGGGCGGCGCGGCGGGTGTCGCGGTGTTCACCAAGCGGGGCCCGGTGCTGCTGGGCGAGGCGACGATCGTCGTCCTGCCGACGGGCCCGGGTGCGTGCCGCGTGACGTGGTCCGAGCGCGTGCCGCTCGCGGGGCCGCTGCCCGCGGCGCTCACGGCGCGCCTGACGGCGCCCGTGCTGGGGCTCATGCTGCGGGTGGTGCTGCACCGCGCGGCGCGCGACCTGCGCGCGGGCTGAGCCTCGCGGCACGCCGACGCGCGGGATCGGTGTCTCGCAGGCGTTTCGACGCAACGGATCGACCCTGCGTGCACCCACAGCGCAACGGATCGCGCCCGCACGCGCAACGTCACCTGTCCAGGAGGACGCCGCGACGCTCGTACCCTCGAAGGGTCGGCCGCCCCCACCCCCGCGGCGGCCCCGTCCCCCTCGAGGAGCCCGATGACCGCGCACGCACCCGGTGCCACGCCCCGCCACTACCTCATGTGCGAGCCGACCCACTACACGGTGTCCTACCGGATCAACCCGTGGATGGACCCGCAGCGCGTGACGGACACCGACCTGGCGGTGCGCCAGTGGCGCACGCTGCGCGACACGTACCTCGAGCTCGGCCACACGGTCGAGACGATCGACCCGATCCCCGGCCTGCCCGACATGGTCTACGCGGCCAACGGCGCCACCGTCGTCGACGGAGTCGTGTACTCGGCACGTTTCCGCTACCCCGAGCGCGCCGCCGAGGGCCCCGCGTACCAGAAGTGGTTCGCGGACCGCGGCTTCGTCACGCACACCGCCGAGCAGGTCAACGAGGGCGAGGGCGACCTGCTGGTCGTCGGCGACCTGATCCTGGCCGGCACCGGGTTCCGGTCCGACCGGGCGTCGCACGCCGAGCTGCAGGAGCTCGTCGGCCGCCCCGTGATCTCGCTCGAGCTCGTCGACGACCGGTACTACCACCTCGACACCGCGCTCGCCGTGCTGTCGTCCGACCCCGCGTCCCCGCAGGTCGCGTACTACCCGCCCGCGTTCTCGGCCGGGTCGCGCGCGGTCCTCGAGCGCCTCTTCCCCGACGCCGTGGTCGCGACCGACGACGACGCCGCGGCGCTCGGCCTCAACGCGGTCTCCGACGGTCTGCACGTCGTCGTGGCACCGCGCGCGACGCACCTCGCGGGCGAGCTGCGTCGCCGCGGCTACACCCCGATCCCGGTCGACACGTCCGAGCTGCTCAAGGGCGGCGGCGGCGCGAAGTGCTGCACGCTGGAGATCCGCCGGTGACCACCACGCCCGTCGTCGGGTCGGCCCTGGCGCCCAACTACCACCCGCTGCCCGTCACGCTCGCGACGGGTGAGGGCGCGTGGGTCACCGACACCGACGGTCGCCGCTACCTCGACATGCTCGCGGGGTACTCGGCGCTCAACTTCGGCCACCGGCACCCGGCGCTCGTGGCCGCCGCGCACGCGCAGCTCGACCGGCTCACGCTGACCTCCCGCGCGTTCGACCACGACCTGCTCGAGCCGTTCGCGCAGGCGCTGGCCGGGCTCGTCGGGCCGCTGCTGGCCGGCACGTCGCACCTCGTGCTGCCCATGAACACGGGCGCCGAGGCCGTCGAGACCGCGATCAAGGCGTCCCGCAAGTGGGGCTACGAGGTGCGGGGCGTGCCCGCCGACCGCGCGACGGTCGTCGTCGCCGACGGCAACTTCCACGGCCGCACGACCACGATCGTGTCGTTCTCGTCCGACCCCGACGCGCGCCGCGGGTTCGGTCCGTTCACGCCGGGCTTCGTCACCGTGCCGTACGGCGACGCGGCGGCCCTGGCGCGCGCGATCGACGAGACGACCGTCGCCGTGCTGCTGGAACCCGTGCAGGGCGAGCAGGGCGTGGTCGTGCCGCCGCTGGACTACCTCGCGGCCGTGCGGCGCGCGTGCGACGACGCGGGCGTCCTGCTGGTCGCGGACGAGATCCAGTCGGGCCTCGGCCGCACGGGGTCGACGCTCGCGTGCGAGCGGTTCGACGTGCGGCCCGACCTCGTGACGCTCGGCAAGGCGCTGGGCGGCGGGATCGTGCCCGTGTCGGCGGTGGTCGGCCGCGCCGACGTGCTCGAGGTCCTGACCGCCGGCACGCACGGCTCGACGTTCGGCGGCAACCCGCTCGCGTGCGCGGTCGCGCTCGCCGTGGTCGACCTGCTGACGCCCGGCACGCTGCAGGCCCGCGCCCGCACGCTCGGCGAGCACGTGGGCGACCGCCTCGACCCGCTGGTCGACCGCGGCCTGCTGTCCGACGTGCGGACGATCGGCCTGTGGGCCGGCGTCGACGTCGCACCGTCCGCCCCCGGGGGCCCGGCGAGCGGTCGCGAGCTGTGCGAGCGGCTGCTCGCGCGCGGCGTGCTCGCGAAGGACACGCACGGCGCGACGATCCGCCTCGCGCCGCCGCTCACGGTCGACGTCGCGGACCTCGACACCGCGCTCGACCGCCTCACGGACGCGCTCACGGCGCGCTGAGCCCGCCCGGGTGCGCACCGCGCGCGCCCGGGCGCCGGCCCGCCGCGCGTCCGGCTCAGCCCGCGGCGGTCAGCCGCAGGTGCAGCAACGGGTACGGCCGCCCGGCCTCGTCGGTCGCGCTGCGCCCCACCACCGTGAACCCGCGCCGCGCGTAGAACTCGGCGGCGGCCGCGTTCTGCTCGTTGACGTCGACGCGCGTCACTCCCTGCTCGTGCACGACGTGCGCGAGCAGCGCGCCGCCGACGCCCCTGCCCTGCCAGGAAGGGTCCACGAACAGCATCGCGAGCTCGTCGCCGCTCGTGCCGGCGAACCCGACGGGGACGCCGCCGGCCTCGGCGACCGTCAGCCGGACGCCCGGCAGGTACGCGGGCACGAGCTGCGACTCGATCTCGTCGAGGTCGGCGGGCGCCACGAAGTCGTGCGTCGCGTCGACCGCGCGCCGCCAGACGCGCGCCAGGGCCGCGTGCTCGGCGGGCCCGGCGCACGGGCGGACGGTCGCTGCGAGCACGGCGTTCTCCTCGCGTGGGCGGCGGGTGGGCGGGCGCCATCCTGCCACCCGCCCCGGCCGACCCCCGTCGCACGACCCGCCGCGCGGCCCCGTCAGCCGAACGTGATCGACGTGTACATCCACCCGTCGTGCATGACGACGCCGACGTACGCGGTCGAGTACGCGCCGAGCATCTGCGCGTTGTGGCCGCTCGAGTTGGCGTAGGCCCGGATCATGCGGGTCGCGTCGCCGGGGCTCACGCGCCCGACGATCTCGGGCCGGGCCTTCGCCGACCCCGCGCGCGTGCCCGAGTGCCAGATGCTGTCGGACGCCGCCATCTGCATCGCGTGCTCGACGCGCGCCCCCGACCGCACGATGCTCAGCTCGCCGAGCCCGTTGGCGACGCGGTGCGCGTTGAGCGCCGCTCCCACGGCCCCCGCGGAGCCCTCGGAACCGGCCACGGGCAGTCCCGCAGCGGCGGGCGCGGCGGGTGCGGCCGCGGCGGCGCCGCCGCTGCGGGCGGGAGCGGGCGCGCGACGCGTGGTCGCGGCCTTC
>NZ_BCRB01000006.1 GCF_001552375.1 Cellulomonas iranensis NBRC 101100 = JCM 18110
GCCGCGACCGCCGCGCGGGCACCGGGCCCCCCGCGGCCTCGCGCGGCGCGGACGTGCGGCCGTGCGCGAGCGCGACCTGCGCACCGGCGAGCACGTCCGGGTCGGGCACGAGGACGGGCTCGGCGTCCGCGCACGCGAAGGCGGCGTCGACGACGTCGCCCGCCGCGGCGTTCGTGCGCAGCAGGCGCTCGAGCGCGTCGCGCAGCCGCAGCGTGCCGTCGAGACCCGCGGCGAGGTGCGCGTCGAGGGGCGCCATGAGCCCCAGCAGCGTCGCGAGGAGCCGGTGCACGTCACCGGTCGGGCTGCCGTCGCCGCGCAGCGCGCCGCGCAGGTCGACCAGGACGGGCATGCCGCCCGGCCGCACGACCACCCGGTCGGCGCCGACCGCCCCGTGCGCGAGGCCGGCGGCGTGCAGCGCCCCGAGCGCCTGCGCGACCGGCACCGCGAGCGTCACGACCTCGCCGTCCGCGAGCGGCGGGCGCGCCGCCCGGACGGCGGCGACGGTCGGGCCGGGCACGTGCTCGCAGACCACCGCGACGCGACCCGGTGCGAGCGGCTCGACCGCGTGGACGCGCGCGAGGTGCGGGTGGTCGAGCGCCAGGAGCGCCGCGGCGCGCGTCGCGAGGGTCGCGTCCGCGGGTGCGTCGAGGACCTGGACCTCGAGCCAGCGCTCGTCCGCGTCGTCGAGGGGCCGCGCGACCCACCAGGACCCGTCGGTGCCGACCGGGGACGCGGGCCGTGCACCGAGCGCGTGCAGCAGCCGGAGGACGTCGTCAGGGGGCGGGACCGTGGGCACGGCCGTCATCCAACACGCGGTGCCCGGCGGCGCGTGCGCGTCGTCCACAGGCCCCGGCACGGCGGCGGGCGCGCCGCGGGTCAGCCCAGGAGCTGCGGCACCCCGGTCTCGGCGGCGACGCGCGCGGCGTCGAGCACGCGCGCGGTGGCCACGGCGTCGGCGGGGTCGACGGGCACGGGGCCGTCGGCGCGCAGCCACGCCTGGATCGCGCGGTACACGTCCTCGTGTCCGCCGGGCGCGCGAGGCACGGGGGTGCGCTCGGCGCCGCGCACCAGCCAGCCCTCGTGCGCCGGCTCGTCGGGGCCGCGCTGCGCGTCGAGCGCGTCGTCGAGCACGGCGAACGGCGTCGGCTCGCCCTCGAAGCTCGTCACGAGGTACGCCCCGCGCTCCCCCAGCACACGGGTGCGCGGCCCGGGCGCGCCGACGAGCCCGCCGGCCCACAGGTGGGACACGACGTGGTGGCCGTCGGCGTCCGCCGCGTGCTCGAGCGCGAGGAACACGTCGTCGAGCGCGGGCGTCGTCAGCGCGCGCAGCTCGGCGTGCACGCGGCGCACGGGGCCGAACAGCTGCACCGCCGAGTCGACGAGGTGCGCGCCGAGGTCGAGCAGCAGGCCGCCCGCGACCGCGTCCTGCTCCTTCCAGCGGTGCTGCGGCTCGGGGCGGTACCTCTCCCAGCGCCGTTCGAACCGGTGCACGCGACCGAGCTCGCCGGCGTCGAGCAGCGCGCGCAGCGTGAGCTGCTCGGGGTCCCAGCGACGGTTCTGGAACACCGTGAGCCGCCCGCCGCGCTCCTGCGCGAGCCGCACGAGCGCCGCGGCCTGCACGCGCGTGGTGGCCAGCGGCTTGTCGACCAGCACCGCGACGTCCGCGTCGAGCGCGGCGCGGACGTGCGCCGCGTGGTCGCCCGTCGGGCTCGCGACGACGACGAGGTCGAGCTCGTCGCGCAGCGCGAGGAGCGCCTCGACGTCGGGCACGACGTGCGCGCCGGGCCAGTCGGCCACGACCTGCTCGCCGCGGTTCCGCGTCACCACGGCCACGACGCGCTGGCCCGTCGCGCGCGCGAGGCGCGCGTGGATGCCGCGCCCCGCGCCGCCGTACCCGACCAGTCCGATGCGCAGCGGCTCCATGCCCGCCACTCTACGAGCGGCGCGCGGGATCCTCGTCCGCCGCGGTCCGTGCGGTCGCCGCGTGGACGCCGTGCTCGGGACGTCGTGCGAGCGCCGACGGCCACCAGGTGCGCGCCCCGAGGTCGTGCACGAGCCCCGGCACCAGCAGGCTGCGCACGACGAACGTGTCGAGCAGCACGCCGAACGCGACGATGAACGCGAGCTGCGCCATGAACAGCAGCGGGATCACCGACAGCGCCGCGAACGTCGTGGCGAGCACGAGGCCGGCGGACGTGATGACGCCGCCCGTGACCGCGAGGCCACGCACCACGCCGGCGCGGGTGCCGACCGCCGCGGACTCCTCCCGGACGCGCGTCATGAGGAAGATCGAGTAGTCGACGCCGAGCGCGACGAGGAACACGAACCCGTAGAGCGGGACGACGGGGTCCGCGTCGGGCAGGTCGAGCACGTGGTCGAACACGAGCGCCGAGACCCCGATCGCGGCCGCGAACGACAGCACGTTGGCCCCCATGAGCAGCAGCCCGGCGGCCACCGAGCGCAGCAGCAGCATGAGGATCAGCAGGATCACCGTGAGGACGACCGGGACGATGACCCGCAGGTCGCGCGCACCGGCGACCTGGGTGTCGAGCGTCTCGGCGGCGGGGCCGCCGACGAGCGCGTCGGGGGCGACCGTGACGACCGCGTCGCGCAGGTCGGCGACGGTGTCGACCGCCTCCTGGCTGTCGGACGGCGCCTCGGTCGCCACGTCGACGCGGACCCGGCCGTCGACGACGACGGGGTCGGCCGGGGCGGCACCGGGGCCGCCGGGGGCGGCGCCGGCGGGTGCGCCGGTCGAGCCCGTGTAGGGCGTGGCGGACGCGACGCCGTCGACGTCCTGCGCCGCGGCGACGACGGCGTCGAGCTCGTCCTGCGCGACGATCACGACCGCGGGCTGCACGGCTCCCGCGGGGAAGTGCTCGGCGAGCACCTCCTCGCCCGCGACCGAGTCGACGGGGGTGAGGAACACGTCGGTCTGGCTCGTGCCGGACGCGCGGAACGTCGGGACGAACGCGGCCGCGACCAGCAGCACGGCGGCGCTGACGAGCCACACGGGACGGGCGCGGCGCGCGACGAACCGCGCCCAGCGCGCCCACAGGCCGGTGCCCTCGGAGGGGTCGGCGGCGGCGGGCGGCACCGTGGCCGCGTGCTCGCCGTGCGTGGCGGCGGTGGTCGTCGCCGTGGCAGGCCGGGGCGCGCGGGGCCAGAACAGCGCGCGCGAACGACGACCGGCGACGAGGAGCATCGCGGGCAGGAACGTGAGCGCGGCGAGCAGCGCGGCGCCGATGCCGATCGCGGCCACGGGGCCGAGGCTGCGGTTGGACGCGAGGTCGGACAGCAGGAGGCACAGCAGCCCCGCCACGACGGTCCCCGCGCTGGCGGCGACGGGTTCGAGCGTCTGGCGCCACGCGACGCGCATCGCGTCCGCCGGGTGCTCGGCGTGCCGCAGCTCCTCGCGGTAGCGCGCGACGAGCAGGAGCGAGTAGTCGACGGCGGCGCCGACGACGAGGATCGACAGGATGCCCTGCGCCTGGCCGTTGAGGACGAGCACGCCCGCGTCGGCGAGCTCGTAGACCACCAGCCCGGCGAGCGCGAGCGCGAACACGGCCGTGAGGATGACGACGAACGGCAGGAACGGGGACCGGTAGACGACCACGAGGATGAGCAGGACCGCGCCGAGCGCGACGAGCAGGAGCAGGCCGTCGATGCCGGCGAACGCGGTGCCGAGGTCGGAGACGAAGCCGGCGGGTCCCGTGACCCACGCGTGCAGGCCGACGTCGCCGGCGGTGGTGGGGGTCGCGCCGAGGTCGTCCGCGAGCGCGGTCCGCAGGTCGCCGACGAGCAGGTTCGTGAGGGACTCGTCGTCGACGAGCTGCTCGGCGGCCTGTCCGTCGAGCGGGACGGGCACGAGGATCGCTGCGCCGTCCTGCGACGGCACCGGCACGACGGGTCCGGTGAGGTGGTCGGCCCACGTGCCGCCGTCGACGGGCAGGGCCGGGACCTGCTCGGCGAACCGCGCGACGGCCTGGAGCTGGGCGTCGGTGACGTCCGAGCCGTCCGCCGGGGCGAGCACGACGAGCGCAGGTAGGGTCTGCGTGTCGACGAAGTCGCGTGCGGCCTCGGCCGCGCGGGTGGACTGCGCCGACGACGGCAGGAACGCCGCCGCGTCGTTCGTCTGGACCTGGGAGAGGCGTCCTTGGGCCATGCCGCCCACGGAACCGAGACCGAGCCAGACGACGAGCACGACGGCGACGGCGACCGCGCGCGCCACGGGATTCCTCAGCATGCTGAGCATCATGACGCCGCGGCGACGCCTCGGCAACCTGGAGGACGAGTGAGCACGCAGCAGCCGCGGGGCCGGCCCGACCACTGGCCGGTCGGACGCCTGCTGTCGACGGCCGCGCGCCGCGTCGAGCGCGCGTGGGACGCGCACCTCGCGTCCTGGGACCTCAACCACGCGAGCCTGCCCGTGCTGGTGCACGTCTCCATGGGCGCTATGTCCCAGCGCGAGCTCGCCGACGCGTGCGGCGTGACCGAGCAGACCATGAGCCGCGTCGTGGCCCGGCTCGAGCGCACGGGGTACGTCACACGGCGCCGTCACGACGACGACCGACGCCGGCACGTCATCGCGATCACGCCCGACGGCGCCCGCGCGCTGGCCGCGTGCGCCGATCCGGGGCCCGCCCAGGAGAGCGTGCTCGGACACCTGGCGCCCGAGCGCCGAGCGCTGCTCGACGAGCTGCTGCGCGAGGTCGTGCGCCCCGAGGACCTCGACCCCGAGGGCGTCGCGGCCGCCGCCCGGCCGGGGACCGCCGACGAGGGCTTAGCCTGACGTGCATGCGCGTCGAACCGCTCGACCTCGGCACCCGCCTGCAGCCGTACGTGCCGACCTGGGACCTGCAGCGCGAGGTGCACGCGGCCGTCGCCGCGGGCGAGCGCGAGGACACCCTGCTGCTCGTCGAGCACGAGCCCGTGTACACCGCGGGCAAGCGCACGGCCCGCTCGGACCGCCCCGTCGACGGCACGCCCGTCGTCGACGTCGACCGCGGGGGTCGCATCACGTGGCACGGCCCCGGGCAGCTGGTCGGCTACCCGATCGTGCGGCTCGCCGAGCCCGTCGACGTGGTCGCGTACGTCCGCGCGCTCGAGGACGCGCTCATGCGCACGTGCGCCGACGTGGGCGTCGCGACCGTGCGCGTCGAGGGTCGCAGCGGCGTGTGGCTCCCGGCCGACCCCGCGGACGCCTCCCCCGCACCCCGCCGCGAGCGCAAGGTCGCCGCGATCGGCGTGCGCGTGGCCCGCGGCGTCACGATGCACGGGTTCGCGCTGAACTGCACGGCGTCGCTCGACTGGTACTCGCGCATCGTGCCGTGCGGGATCGACGACGCCGACGTCACGACCCTGAGCGCCGAGGCCGGGCGCGAGGTCACGATCGCCGAGGTCACGCCGCTCGTCGTCGCCCACCTGCGCGACGCGCTCGCGCCGCTGCTGGCCGCGGGCGCGGCGGTCGCCGCGGGTTGAGACGGCGGTTCCGACCCCGGGCCGCTACGCCTCCTGGCCCACGGTCCGCAGCTCGCGCGCGACGCCCTCCGCCCACGTGCGCACGACGTCGAGGTCCCGGAAGTCCCCCGCGTCCGCGCGCGTGAGCGCGACGAGCGCGCGCTCGGAGATGTTCAGGCCGTCGCGGTCCAGCCGGCCGGCGAACGTCGCGACGTCGCGCACCCCGACGGTCTCGGCGATCCGCGTGACGTCGTCCGGCACCGTCGCCGGCACCGGCGGGTCGCCGACGGGTCCCGACCAGAAGAGCCACACCGGGCGCTGCCGCAGCTGGCCGCCCTGCCGGTCCACGAGGTCGCGCAGGCCGAGCGCGAGCCGCCCGACGTACACCGCCGAGCCGAGCACGACCGCGTCGTACGGCTCGACGTGCTCGACCTCGTCCGGCTCGACCTCGTCGACGTCGTGCCCGGCCGACCTCAGGACCTCGGCGACCACGTCGCCCATCTCGCGCGTCGCGCCGTGCCGCGACGCGACCGTCACCAGGACGTGCACCGTGCCACCTCCTCGCCCGGTCGCTCGGCGACCACGGACCCCCCGCGGGTCGCGGACCGGTATCTGCCCAGCGTCCCTCCCGGTCGTCGCGCCCGCCCGGGACGGAGGTCCCCGTCACACCCGGACGACGGGCCGGGCGCCGACCGCGCGGGTTAGTCTGGCCGCGTGACGATCGCACCCGAGGGACGCCGCATGCTCCGGGTGGAGGCCCGCAACGCCGCCACGCCGATCGAGAAGAAGCCCGAGTGGATCCGCACGCGTGCGACCACCGGCCCCGAGTACAGCGAGCTCAAGGGCCTCGTGCGCCGCGAGGGCCTGCACACGGTCTGCGAGGAGGCGGGCTGCCCCAACATCTTCGAGTGCTGGGAGGACCGCGAGGCGACGTTCCTCATCGGCGGCGACCAGTGCACGCGCCGGTGCGACTTCTGCCAGATCGACACCGGCAAGCCGGCCGACTTCGACGCCGACGAGCCGCGGCGCGTCGCCGAGTCGGTGCAGGCCATGGGGCTGAAGTACTCGACCGTCACGGGCGTCGCGCGCGACGACCTGGCCGACGGCGGTGCGTGGCTCTACGCCGAGACCGTGCGGCAGATCCACGCGCTCAACCCGGGGACCGGCGTCGAGCTGCTGATCCCCGACTTCAACGCGGTGCCTGAGCTGCTCGACGTCGTCAACGAGTCGCGCCCCGAGGTGCTCGCGCACAACCTCGAGACCGTGCCGCGCATCTTCAAGCAGATCCGCCCCGGCTTCCGCTACGAGCGGTCGCTGTCGGTCATCACGCGCGCCCGCGAGGCCGGGCTCGTGACCAAGTCGAATCTCATCCTCGGCATGGGCGAGACGACGCAGGAGGCCGCGGACGCGCTGCGCGACCTGCACGAGGCCGGCTGCGACCTCGTCACCATCACGCAGTACCTGCGCCCCTCGGTGCGCCACCACCCCGTCGACCGCTGGGTGCGGCCCGAGGAGTTCGTCGAGCTGTCGGCCGAGGCCGAGCGCCTCGGCTTCCTCGGCGTCATGTCCGGGCCGCTCGTGCGCTCGTCGTACCGCGCCGGACGGCTCTGGGGCCAGGCGATGCGCCGCCGCGGGCTGCCGATCCCCGACGCGCTCGCGCACCTCGGCGAGCCGACGACGTCGCGCCAGGAGGCGTCGTCCCTGCTGGCCCGCGCGACCGTCGGCTGACCGGCCGCACCCCGGTAGACTCCTGACCCATGGCACGCGAGCGCTCCACGTCCCCCGACGCCCCCGCCAAGGGCGGCAAGGTCAAGAAGACCCGGTGGTACCACCAGGTCTGGCAGGCGTACCAGGTCACGCGGCAGACCGACCCGGCGGTGACGTGGATCATCCTCGCCGTCTTCGCCGGGGTGCTCGCGCTCGGCGTGCTCATCGGGGCCCTGACGGGCCACGTCGTGTACCTGCTGGTCATCAGCGTGCCGTTCGCGCTGCTGGGAGCGATGTTCGTGCTCGCGCGCCGCGCCGAGACCGCCGCCTACGCGCGGATCGACGGGCAGCCGGGCGCGTCGATGGCCGCGCTCAGCACGCTGCGTCGCGGCTGGACGTTCACGCAGGAGCCCGTCGCGGCCGACCCCCGCACGCAGGACCTCGTGTTCCGCGGCGTCGGACGCCCGGGCGTCGTGCTGATCGGCGAGGGCCCCGCGCACCGCATCGGCCGGCTGCTCGAGTCGGAGCGCAAGCGCACGGCGCGCGTCGTCTCGGGCGCGCCGATCCACCTGATCCAGGTCGGTGACGGCGAGGGCCAGGTGCCGCTGCGCAAGCTCCCCCGCACGGTCACGAAGCTCAAGGGCAACCTCACCAAGGCCGAGGTCGGCGAGGTGCTGCGCCGCGTGACGTCGCTCGGCGCGGTCAAGCTCCCGGTGCCCAAGGGCATCGACCCGATGCGTGCGCGCCCCGACCGCAAGGGCATGCGCGGCCGCTGACGTGCGAGGCGTCCGCCGTCAGCGACGGACGAGCACCGTGCCGGCGGCACGGTCGTGCAGGCCGCGCCCGTCGCCGTCCCAGACGACCGCGGGGATCACGAGGCACACGAGCAGCGTCCGCACGGCCGCGGCGACGATCCCGGGCGGGCCGTCGACGGGCGCCGGCGGCGTGCGCAGCGACGTCTGCGCGAGCCGGCGCACCTGCAGACCGAGCAGCCGGTGGCCGAGCGTGTGCCCGAGCGTGGCGACGAGCACGAGGTTCTCGACGGCGAACACCGCGAGCGTCGCGAGCTCGTGCCCGCGGAACAGGAAGAGCCCGTCGTCCCGCACCGGCAGCAGCACCGCGGAGACGGCGAGGCACGCGACCCAGTCGATCGCGAGCGCCACCAGGCGCCGGCCGGGCCGCGCCAACGAGCCGCTGCCCGACGCGGGGAGCCCGAGCCTGCTGCCGCGGTCCCCGTCGGAGCCGGGTCCGCCCTCGAGCCACGAGCCCACCGAGTCACGCGTCGCCATGCCACCAGCGTACGTGCGCCCTGCACGTCGCCCGCCCGGTGCACGGGACGCGAGATCGTTACACGGGGGCCCAGCGCGTAACCTGCCGGAAACAACGGGGCCACGGCGGGGAAACCCCCCGCTCCTAGCCTCGTCAGCGCCCGGGTCGACCGGGCACCACCGACCGAGGAGCAGCGGATGTTCACGAAGCCAGAGGAAGTCCTGGCGTTCATCAAGAGCGAGGACGTCAAGTTCGTCGACGTGCGGTTCTGCGACCTGCCGGGTGTGATGCAGCACTTCAACGTGCCGGCCGCCTCGCTCGACGCGGACTTCTTCACGGACGGCCAGATGTTCGACGGCTCGTCGATCCGCGGCTTCCAGGCCATCCACGAGTCCGACATGAAGCTCGTGCCCGACGTCACGACCGCGTACGTCGACCCCTTCCGCGTCGAGAAGACGCTGAACATCAACTTCCACATCGTCGACCCGTACACCGACGAGCCCTACAGCCGCGACCCCCGCCAGGTCGCCGCGAAGGCCGAGGCGTACCTCAAGTCGACCGGCATCGCGGACACCGCGTTCTTCGCGCCCGAGGCCGAGTTCTACATCTTCGACGACATCCGCTTCGAGACGAAGCAGAACGCGTCGTACTACTACATCGACTCGATCGAGGCCGCGTGGAACACGGGCCGCGAGGAGGAGGGTGGCAACCTGGGGCACAAGACGCCCTACAAGGGGGGCTACTTCCCCGTCCCGCCGGTCGACCACTTCGCCGACCTGCGCGACCAGATCTCGCTGCAGCTCGACGCCCTCGGCCTGCAGGTCGAGCGCGCGCACCACGAGGTCGGCACCGCCGGCCAGGCGGAGATCAACTACCGCTTCGACACGCTGTCCAAGTCGGCCGACAAGGTGCAGCTGTTCAAGTACGTCGTGAAGAACGTCGCTCACGAGAACGGCCGCACGGCGACCTTCATGCCGAAGCCGCTGTTCGGCGACAACGGCTCGGGCATGCACGTGCACCAGTCCCTGTGGAAGGACGGCGAGCCGCTGTTCTTCGACGAGAAGGGCTACGGCGGCCTGTCGGACATCGCCCGCTGGTACATCGGCGGCCTGCTCAAGCACGCGCCGTCGCTGCTCGCGTTCACCAACCCCACGGTGAACTCGTACCACCGCCTGGTGCCGGGCTTCGAGGCGCCGGTCAACCTGGTCTACTCGGCCCGCAACCGCTCGGCGTGCATCCGCATCCCCGTCACGGGCTCGAACCCCAAGGCCAAGCGCGTCGAGTTCCGCGTGCCGGACCCGTCGTCGAACCCGTACCTCGCATTCGCGGCCATGCTCATGGCCGGCCTGGACGGCATCCAGAACCGCATCGAGCCGCCGGAGCCGGTCGACAAGGACCTCTACGAGCTGCCCCCCGAGGAGCACGCGCTCATCCAGCAGGTCCCGGGCTCGCTCGCCGAGGTGCTCGACAACCTCGAGGCCGACCACGACTGGCTGACCGCCGGCAACGTGTTCACGCCGGACCTCATCCGCACGTGGATCGACTACAAGCGCTCGGCCGAGGTCGACCCGATCCGGCTGCGCCCGCACCCGCACGAGTTCGAGCTGTACTACGACGTCTGATCGTCAGGTGTCACGGCTGCTCCCGTGAGCGCCTGACCTGCAGGAAAGCACCCCCGTCGCCCTCGAGGCGACGGGGGTGCTCCGCTGTGCGCACCCGGTCCCGGTGGCGCTCAGTACCGGAAGTGCGACACCCGGGCGCGCAGGTCCTCCGACGTGCGGGCCATCTCGCCGATCGCGGCACCCATCTGGTTGAGGGTCTCCGACGACGAGCTCGCGGCCGTGGCGACGCCCGTGATGTTCGAGGCGATCTCCCCCGACCCCGCGGCCGCCTCGCCGACCGACCGCGACATCTCGGTGGTCGTGGCGGTCTGCTCCTCGACCGCCGACGCGATCGTCAGCTGGTAGTCGTTGATCGACGCGATGATCTCGGCGATCTCGCCGATCGCACCGACGGCGCCGGACGTGTCGGTCTGGATGGCCTCGACACGCCGCACGATGTCCTCGGTGGCCTTCGCGGTCTCCTGCGCGAGCTCCTTGACCTCGCCCGCCACGACCGCGAACCCCTTGCCCGCCTCGCCCGCGCGGGCCGCCTCGATGGTCGCGTTGAGCGCCAGCAGGTTCGTCTGCTCCGCGATCGACGTGATCACCTTGACGACGTTGCCGATCTCCTGCGACGACGTCCCCAGGCGCGAGACCTGCTCGTTGGTCGCCGCCGCGGCGTCGGTGGCCTGGCCCGCGACCTTGGCGGCCTGCGACGCGTTCTGCGCGATCTCGCGGATCGAGGCACCCATCTGCTCGGCGCCCGCCGCGACCGACTGCACGTTGCGCGACACCTGCTCGGCCGCGGCCGCCACGACGCCCGCCTGAGCCGACGTCTCGTCCGATCCCGCGACGACCTGGGTCGACGCGGCGGCGAGCTCCTCGGCCGCCGACGCGACGGTGTGCGCGGACTCCGCGACGCCGGACACGACCTCGCGCAGGCTCGTCTGCGCGAGGTCCAGCGAGCGCGCCATGTCACCGAGCTCGTCGGTGCTGCGCACGTGCGCCGTGTGCGTGAGGTCGCCGTCCGCCATGGCCTCGAGCGCCGTGCGCACCTCCCCGGCGTCCAGGGCGAGCCGCCGCGCGACCCGCAGACCGACCACCACGACGACGGTCAGGCCGAGCAGCAGCACGCCCACCACGGTCGCCAGCGTGCGGTTGACGTTGGCGCCCGACGCAGCGGCGTCCGCGTCGGCGGCCGCAGCGACGGCCGCGTTCTCGGCGGCGATCGCGTCCGCACCGATCGTCGTCTGCGGCAGGATCGCCGCCCGGTAGAACGCCGCGGCCCCCGCGACGTCCCCGCCGTCGGCCATCGGGAACAGCTCGTCCTTCGCGAGGCCGACCATCTCGGTCCAGGCGCCCTCGAACGCCGCGAACGCGTCGGCGTCGGCGGCCTGGTCCTCGTACGCCGCGAGCTGCTCGGCGATCGTCGCGACGTAGCCGTCGAGCTGGTCGCGCAGGTCGCCGCGGACCTGCTCGGAGGCCGCCGGGTACTCGACCATGCGGGCCCGTCCGGCCTGGAACGCGCGCGCGAGGTCGCTGACCTGGCTCAGCTGGGCGACGTTCGCGCTGGTCCGCTCGACGTCGGCGCGCAGCTGCGTCAGGCCCAGCGCGGCGGACACCACGACGACGACGCCGACGAGGCCCGCGGCCGCGAGCAGTCCGAGGACCTTCCCCGCGATGGACAGACGCCGACCGCGGCGACGGGTGTGCGGGGCGACGGAAGGGTACGACATGGGTCTCCTGACGGTGGGCCGCGACGGCGCGCGACAGCGACCGCACACGGAGGGGGTTCACCTCTCCATCGGTTGCCCCGGGCGAAGGGTGAGCGCTCGTGGGCCGCGACCTGCACGGACGCCGCCTCGCGTCGGGACCGGGACCGCGTCAGCCGTAGAAGACGCGCTCGACGACGGCCCGCGCGCGCCGCGCGCCGCGCAGGTACGTGTCCTCGAGCTCGGCGCCCGAGCCCGGGGGCATCCCCAGGACGCGGGACACGCCGGCGAGCGCGACCCGGTCGTGCGGCAGGACGTCGGCGTGCGCGCCCTCGGCGCGGCCCGTCCACAGCACGTTCGCGTCCCGGATGCGCGACGCGAGCTCCCACGCCTCGCGCAGCACGGTCGCGTCGTCGGCGTCGAGCAGCCCGGCCTCGGTGGCGGCGGCGAGCGCGTCGAGCGTCGACGTCGTGCGCAGCGCGGGCACGGCGTGCGCGTGCAGCAGCTGCAGGAGCTGCGCCGTCCACTCGACGTCGCTGATGCCGCCGCGGCCGAGCTTGAGGTGGCGGGTCGGGTCGAGGCCGCGCGGCAGCCGTTCGGCCTCGACGCGCGCCTTGATGCGACGCACCTCGCGGACCGCGGCGGGGTCGAGCCCGCCCTCGGGGTAGCGCAGCGGGTCGACGAGCGCGACGAACCGCTCCCCCAGCCCGGTGTCCCCGGCGACCGGTCGGGCCCGCAGCAGCGCCTGGCTCTCCCAGGTCGCGGACCAGCGCGCGTAGTACTCGGCGTACGCGTCGAACGAGCGCGCGAGCGGTCCGTTGCGTCCCTCGGGGCGCAGGTCCGCGTCCACGCTCAGCGTGGGCTCCGGCCCGACCGACCCCAGCAGCTGCCGCAGCTGCGACGCGACCGCGACCGCGAACTGCTGCGCGGCCTGCGGGTCGGCGCCCGGCACCGGGTCGTGCACGAACAGCACGTCGGCGTCGGACGAGTACCCCATCTCACGGCCGCCCATGCGCCCCATCGCGACGACGAGCAGACGCGTCGGGCTCGCGTCGACCCCCGCGGCGGCGCGCGCCTCCGCCTCGGCGACACGCAGCGTGCCCGCGAGGACGGCGTCGGCCGCGTTCGTGAGGCTGTGCGACGCGCGCACGCCCGTCGTGCCGCCGAGCACGTCGGCGACGGCGGTCCGGGCGAGCTCGCGACGGCGCAGCGCGCGCAACGCCGTCACGGCGGGCACCGGTTCGCTCGCCCGCCGCAGCACGGCGTCGGCCTCCGCGACGAGCCGCTCGGCGGACCGTGGCGCGAGCTCGGCGTCGTCGTCGAGCCACGTCACGGAGTTCGGCGAGCGCGACAGCGCGTCGGCCGCGTACCGCGAGGTCGACAGGACCTGCGCGAGACGCTGCCCCGCGGTGCCGGAGTCGCGCAGGAGCTTGAGGTACCAGTGCGTCGAGCCGAGCTGCTCGGACAGCCGCCGGAACGCGAGCAGACCGGCGTCGGGGTCGGCGCCCTCGGCGAACCAGCCGAGCATGACCGGCAGCAGCTGCCGCTGGATCGCCGCCCGCCGCGAGACGCCCTCCGAGAGCGCGGCGATGTGCCGGACCGCACCCGCCGGGTCGCGGTAGCCGATGGCCGCGAGGCGCGCGCGCTGCGCCTCGGGCGCCAGGCTCGCCTCCTCGGTCGACAGCCGCGCCGTCGCCGGCAGCAGGGGTCGGTAGAACAGCTCCTCGTGCAGGCGCCGCACCTCGCGGCGCGTCGTGCGCCACCGCTCCAGCAGCCCCTCGGGGCCCTCGATGCGCATCCGCATGGTCCGGGAGAGCCGCCGCAGGTCGGGCTCCGACGTCGGCACCAGGTGCGTGCGCTGCAGGCGGTGCAGCTGGATCCGGTGCTCCATCATGCGCATCCAGCGGTAGCAGACCGCGAGCTGAGCGGCGTGCTCACGCCCCACGTAGCCGCCGGCCGCGAGCGCCGCGAGCGCCGTGAGCGTCGACGGGCTGCGGATCGACTCGTCGGCGCGCCCGTGCACGAGCTGCAGCAGCTGCACCGTGAACTCGACGTCGCGCAGGCCCCCCGCACCGAGCTTGAGCTGCCGGTCCGCCTCCGCGCGCGGGATGTGCGCCTCGACGCGGCGCCGCATGGCCTGCGCGTCCTCGACGAAGTTGTCGCGCTGCACCGCCGCCCACACGAACGGGTTGACCGTGTCGACGTACGCGCGGCCCAGGTCGGCGTCCCCGGCGAGCGGCCGCGCCTTGAGCAGGGCCTGGAACTCCCACGTCCTGGCCCACCGCTCGTAGTACGCGCGGTGGCTCGCGAGCGTCCGCACGAGCGGGCCGTCCTTGCCCTCGGGGCGCAGCGCGGCGTCCACCGGCCACAGCGCGGGCTCGCCCGCGGGCGCCGAGCACGCGCGCGCGAGGCCCGCCGCGAGCCGCGCGCCGGCCACGAGCGCCTCGTCCTCGGGCGTGCCGTCGACCGGCTCGGCGACGTACACGACGTCGACGTCCGACACGTAGTTGAGCTCGCGCCCGCCGGCCTTGCCCATGCCGATGACCGCGAGCCGCACGCCGCACCCCTCGTCGTCGAGGTCGGCGCGCGCGAGCGCGAGCGCCGCCTCGAGGGCCGCGGCCGCGAGGTCCGCGAGCGCGGCCGCGACACCCGGCAGCCGGGTCAGGGGGTCCTCGGCGGTGAGGTCGGTCGCGGCGATGCGCAGCAGCCGCGTGCGGTAGGCGCGCCGCATCGCGTCGACGCCCGGCGTGCCGGCCAGCCCGGCGACGGGCACGTCCGCGGCGGGGTCGGCGTCCACGGCGCGCAGCAGCTCGGCGCGCACGTGGGCGGCGGCGACGCCCGTGCCCGGCGTCGGGTCGGCGACCGCGAGCAGGTTCACGGGGTGCGCCGCGAGCGCGTTCCCGAGCGCCGACGACGCACCCGTGACGGCCAGCAGGCGGGCGCGCGCGGGGCCGTCGTCGGCGAGCACGTCGTGCAGCAGCGCCGTGAGGCGGTCGTCGCGCTGGACCGCGCCCGCGAGCTTGGCGACCGCGAGCAGCGCCTCGTCGGGGTCCCCGACCTCCGCGAGCGCCGCGACCACGTGCTCGACGACCTCGGCGTCGACGGCCGCGAGCGCGGGGTCGCCCAGGAGCCGTTCGCCCCGGGGCACGTCGGCCACGCCGACGCGCGTCAGCCGCGTCGGGAGCGACGAGCCGCGGCCCGGCGTCGTGGCCACGGTCAGACGAGCGGCAGGAACCGCTGCAGCTCGTACGGCGTGACCTGCGCGCGGTACTCGGCCCACTCCTGGCGCTTGTTGCGCAGGAAGTAGTCGAAGACGTGCTCGCCGAGGGTCTCGGCGACCAGCTCCGAGCGCTCCATGACGGCGATCGCCGCCTCGAGCGACGTCGGCAGCGGCTCGATGCCGAGCGCCTTGCGCTCGGCGTCGGTGAGCTCCCACACGTCGTCGTCGGCGCCCTCGGGCAGCTCGTAGCCCTCCTCGATGCCCTTGAGCCCGGCCGCGAGCAGCACCGCGAACGCGAGGTACGGGTTCGTCGCCGAGTCCACCGCGCGGTACTCGACGCGGCTCGAGTTGCCCTTGCCGGGCTTGTACATCGGCACGCGCACGAGCGCCGAGCGGTTGTTGTGGCCCCAGCAGATGAACGAGGGCGCCTCGGCGCCGCCCCACAGCCGCTTGTAGGAGTTGACGAACTGGTTGGTCACGGCCGTGATCTCGGCCGCGTGCGTGAGCATGCCCGCGATGAACGAGCGCGCGACCTTCGACAGCTCGAGCGGCGCACCCGGCTCGTGGAACGCGTTGCGGTCGCCCTCGAACAGCGACACGTGCGTGTGCATGCCCGACCCCGGCTGGTCGGCCAGCGGCTTGGGCATGAACGACGCGAACACGCCCTGCTCGAGCGCGACCTCCTTGACGACCGTGCGGAACGTCATGATGTTGTCGGCGGTGGTGAGCGCGTCGGCGTACCGCAGGTCGATCTCGTTCTGACCCGGACCGGCCTCGTGGTGCGAGAACTCGACCGAGATGCCCATGGACTCGAGCATCGTGATCGCGGCGCGGCGGAAGTCGTGCGCGGTGCCGCGCGGCACGTGGTCGAAGTAGCCGCCCTGGTCGACCGGGACGAGCGGCCGCGACGGGTCCGCGGGCGCGTCGAACAGGTAGAACTCGACCTCGGGGTGCGTGTAGAACGTGAACCCGCGGTCGCTCGCGCGGTTCAGCGCACGCTTGAGGACGTAGCGCGAGTCCGCGAGCGACGGCTCGCCGTCGGGCGTCAGCAGGTCGCAGAACATGCGCGCGGTGCCGTGCCGCTCGCCGCGCCACGGCAGGATCTGGAACGTCGACGGGTCGGGCTTGGCGATCATGTCGGCCTCGTACACGCGCGTGAGGCCCTCGATCGAGCTGCCGTCGAAGCCGATGCCCTCGCTGAACGCCTGCTCGAGCTCGGCAGGCGCGACGGCGACCGACTTGAGCATGCCCAGCACGTCCGTGAACCACAGACGGATGAAGCGGATGTCCCGCTCCTCGACGGTCCGGAGGACGAACTCCTGCTGCCTGTCCATGCGTACATCCTGCCTGATGACCCGACCCCGCAGGGCGTGCGTCCACCGCGCGGCGCGTCCGGGCCCGACCTGGGCTCCGCGCACGTGCCGGGACGCGTGCCGACGGCGGCGCGGGTGCCCGTCCCCGGGCGTCCCGCGAGGTGCCCCGGGCTAGGCTCGCGCCATGTCGACGAGCGACGCCCCGACCCCCCGCCGAGTCCGCGTGCACCACCTGCAGGCCGCGAAGGAGCGCGGCGAGCGCCTGACGATGCTGACCGCGTACGACGCGGTCACCGCGCGCCTGTTCGACGAGGCCGGCATCGACATGCTGCTCGTCGGCGACTCCATCGGGAACACGATGCACGGCTACGCGACCACGCTGCCCGTCACGCTCGACGAGATCGTCGTCGCCGCCCGCGCCGTCGCGGGCGCCGCGCGGCGCGCGTTCGTCGTCGCCGACCTGCCGTTCGGCACGTACGAGGCCGGACCGGAGCAGGCCCTCGCGAGCGCGGTGCGGGTCATGAAGGAGACCGGCGTCTCGGCCGTGAAGATCGAGGGCGGGCAGCGCTCGGTCCCGCAGATCCGCGCGCTCACCGCGGCGGGCGTCCCGGTCGTGGCTCACCTCGGCTACACGCCGCAGTCCGAGAACGCGCTGGGCGGCCCGCGCGTGCAGGGCCGCGGCCAGGCGGCCGAGCAGATCAGCGACGACGCGGTCGCCGTCACCGAGGCCGGTGCCGTCGCGGTCGTGCTCGAGATGGTGCCCGCGCCGGTCGCGGCACGCATCACCGAGGTCGTGCGGATCCCGACGATCGGGATCGGCGCCGGCGCGGAGTGCGACGGGCAGGTGCTGGTGTGGGTCGACATGGCCGGCATGGGCGACTGGTCCCCGCGCTTCGCCAAGCGGTTCGGCGAGGTCGGGCAGGCGCTCACCGCGGCGGCCCGGGCCTTCGCCGACGAGGTGCGCGGGGGCGCGTTCCCCGCCGCGGAGCACTCCTTCGACGCGTGAGCCGGCGGGGCGGCCGCGGGCGCCGTCAGGCGTTCTCCTCGGCTTCCCGGCGGTCCTCCTCGTCCCACGCCTTCGAGCGCTCGCGCGCGGTCTCGAGCGCGTGCGCGGCCTCCTCGCGCGTGGCGTACGGGCCCATGCGGTGCGACCAGTCGCTGCGCGGACCCTCCTCGACCTCGTGCGTCCGGGTGTTGAAGTAGAACTCGGCCACCAGGGCACCTCCCGTCCCGGCGGGCCGGGCGGCACCGCCGCTACGTAGACTGCCAGTCATGCCGCCGGTCCACTCGCGCACCGCCCTCACCCCCGGCCGCGTCGGCCCCCGACGCACGGTCCCGGCGCACGTCGCGCGTCCCGAGTACGTCGACAAGCCGATGCCGACACCCTGGCGGGGCTCGGACGTGCTGGACGCCGACACCGTCGAGCGTGTGCGCGTCGCGGCTCGGCTCGCGGCGCAGGCGCTGCAGGAGGTCGGCCGGCACGTGGCCCCCGGGGTCACGACCGACGAGCTCGACGCGATCGGCCACGAGTTCCTCGTCGACCACGGTGCCTACCCCTCGACGCTCGGCTACCGCGGCTTCCCGAAGTCGCTGTGCACGTCGCTCAACGAGGTGATCTGCCACGGCATCCCCGACTCGACCGTGATCGAGGACGGCGACATCGTCAACGTCGACGTCACGGCGTACGTGGGCGGCGTGCACGGCGACACCAACGCGACGTTCCTCGCGGGCGACGTCGACGAGGACTCGCGCCTGCTCGTCGAGCGCACGCGCGAGGCGCTCGAGCGCGGCATCAAGGCCGTCCGCCCGGGCCGGGAGATCAACGTCATCGGCCGCGTCATCGAGAAGTACGCCGCGCGGTTCGGGTACGGCGTGGTGCGCGAGTTCACGGGCCACGGCGTGGGCCCCGCGTTCCACACGGGCCTCGTCGTGCCGCACTACGACGCCGCACCCGCGTACGACACCGTGATCCAGCCCGGGATGGTGTTCACGATCGAGCCCATGCTCGACCTGGGCACCGCGGACTGGGAGATGTGGGACGACGGCTGGACCGTCGTCACGGCCGACCGCAGCCGGTCGGCGCAGTTCGAGCACACCCTGCTGGTCACCGACACCGGGGCGGAGGTCCTGACGCTGCCATGAGTAAGGACGAGCACACGGGCGAGAAGCACGCGCACGACGACGAGGTGACGACGGCCTTCGGCGTCGACATCGGCGGGTCGGGCATCAAGGGCGCGCCGGTCGACCTGGGCACGGGCGAGTTCGCCGCCGACCGGGTGCGCATCCCGACGCCGCAGCCCGCGACGCCGCAGGCCGTCGCCGAGACCGTCGCCGAGGTCGTCGACGCGTTCTCGCTCGGCACGCACGTGCCCATCGGCGTGACGTTCCCGGCCGTCATCCGGCACGGCGTCGCGCAGTCCGCCGCGAACGTCGACGACTCCTGGATCGGCACCGACGTCGAGAAGACGATCGGCGCCGCCACGGGGCGGCGCGTCGTGGCCGTGAACGACGCCGACGCCGCCGGGTACGCCGAGGTCGTCCACGGCGCCGCCAAGGACGTCCCGGGCGTCGTGCTGGTCGTCACGCTCGGCACGGGCATCGGCTCGGCGCTCGTCGTCGACGGCGTGCTCGTGCCCAACACCGAGCTCGGGCACCTCGAGATCGACGGCCACGACGCCGAGTCGCGCGCGTCCGACGCGGCGCGCGACCGCGAGGACCTCACGTTCGAGCAGTGGGCGACGCGGCTGCAGCGCTACTTCACCGTGGTCGAGAACCTGTTCTGGCCCGACCTCATCGTCGTGGGCGGCGGCGTCAGCAAGAAGCACGACCAGTTCCTGCCGCTGCTCGACCTGCGCACGCCGATCGTGCCCGCGGGGCTGCGCAACGCGGCCGGCATCGTCGGGGCCGCGCACCTGGCCGCGAGGCGTCGCTGACGTGCCCGGCTGGGTCGTGGTCGTCGCGGCCGTGGTCGTCGCGCTCGTGGCGCTCGACCGGGCCGTGGCGCACGGGTGGTTCGACCGCTGGCGGGTGAGCGTCCGCTCGGGGCGGGACGCCGACGGCGGCGGCGTCACTGGCGGCGGCGGAATGATGGGCGACTTCGTCGAGATCTTCCAGCCGAGCGTCACGCACCTCGTGGCCGAGCAGGAGCGGCAACGGCTCGACGTCGTGCGCGAGGGCGACGCGGCACCTCCACGAGATCGACCCGCCCCGGACGGAGACACGCAACCTACGGTCCCGTAGGGTGGGCGGCATCCGGAAGACGAGCACCTGCTCACTCCACGGCTGGGAAGTCGACGTCGAGCCCTGGAGGTCATGTGGCTCCTGCACCCGTACCCACCGCTCCCACCCGCCCGCGACAGGCGGCCGCCACCGGCAGCTACCACGAGCTCCTGGCGGAGGTGCGTGAGGCCGGTCTGCTCGAGCGGACGCTCGGGTTCTACGCCTGGCTCGTCGCCGGCCTCACCGTCGCGCTCGCCGGCCTCGTGACCGCGTTCGTGCTGATCGGCCACTCGTGGTGGCAGCTCGCGGTCGCCGCCGGCCTGGGGATCGTGCTGACGCAGTTCGCGTTCGTCGCGCACGAGGCGTCGCACCGCCAGGTCATGCTGACGGGCCCCGCCAACGACCGGCTGGGGCGGATCCTCGCCAACGGCGTCGTCGGCATCAGCCACTCGTGGTGGATGACGAAGCACACGCGGCACCACGCCAACCCCAACCGGATCGGCAAGGACCCGGACATCGAGCGGGACACGATCTCGTTCCTCGAGCAGGACGCCGCGCAGCAGAGCGGGTTCATGGGCGCCCTGACGCGCCGCCAGGGCTGGCTGTTCTTCCCGCTGCTGACGCTCGAGGGCGTCAACCTGCACGTGCTCGCGGTCCGCAGCCTCCTCGCGTCGCCGTCGACGCGTGCGCGCAACCTCGAGCTGCTGACGATCGCCCTGCGGCTGAGCGTCTACGTCGCGCTGGTCGTGTGGGCGCTGCCGCTGGGCATGGCCGCCGCGTTCCTCGCCGTGCAGCTCGCGGTCTTCGGCGTGTACATGGGCGCGTCGTTCGCGCCGAACCACAAGGGCATGGCGGTCATCCCCGCCGAGAGCCGGCTCGACTTCCTCTCCAAGCAGGTCCTCACGTCGCGCAACATCCGCGGCGGCGCCTGGGTGACGACGCTCATGGGCGGCCTGGACGCGCAGATCGAGCACCACCTCTTCCCGAGCATGGCGCGCCCCCACCTCGCGCGGGCCCGTCGCATCGTGCGGGAGCACTGCGCACGCGTCGGCATGCCGTACACCGAGACGTCGCTCGCGCGCTCCTACCTCCTGGTCGTGCAGTACCTCAACCGCGTGGGCCTCGCCGCGCGCGACCCGTTCGACTGCCCCATGGTGCAGCGGTTCCGCCCGCGCAGCTCACGCTGACGACACCAGGCTGACGCCCGACGACGCGCGTCACAGGATCTGCACAGGTCCCGCCGCCGACCCGACGCCCGCACCCGCGGGCGGGCGTCGCGCGCTGAGATGGTCACGTGCTGCGCGACCTGCGACTCCACCTCCCGCGGCCCGGCGTGCGCGAGCTCACGGTCGTCGAGGAGCGCATCGACGCGTGGGCGCGCGGCCGCCTCCAGCGCCTGCGGGGCCGACGCGCGCGGACGTGGCTCGTCGAGCTGACGGTCTTCACGCTCAAGCAGGGCTGGGCGTGCCTGTTCGGCGCCCTGCTGCTGGCGCTTCTTCTCGCGGCGCGGTTCTGGTACCCCGACGGCGCGTGGCTCGCGCGGAACGACGCCCTGACGCTGGCGGCCCTCGGCCTGCAGGTCGGCATGCTCGCGACCCGGCTCGAGACGGTGCGCGAGATGCGCGTCGTGCTGCTGTTCCACGTCGTCGGCACCGTCATGGAGGTCTTCAAGACCGACGTCGGGTCGTGGTCCTACGCGACCGAGGGCGTGCTGCGCGTCGGCGCGGTGCCGCTGTTCTCGGGGTTCATGTACGGCGCGGTCGGCTCGTACCTCGTGCGCGTGTTCCGCATCTTCGAGCTGCGGTTCGACCGCTACCCGCGGCGCTGGGTGACGGCCGTCGTGGCGGCGGCGATCTACGCGAACTTCTTCACGCACCACTGGGTGGCCGACGCCCGCTGGGTGCTGGTCGGCGCGGTCGTGGTCGTCTTCGGCCCGTGCGTCATGCACTTCCGCGTGCACGCCGCGCGTCTGCGCATGCCGCTGCTGCTGGCGTTCACGCTCGTGGCGTCGTTCATCTGGCTCGCCGAGAACGTCGCGACGTTCGCCGGCGCGTGGCTCTACCCGTCGCAGGAGGCCGGGTGGCACCCGGTCGGCGGGGCGAAGCTCGGGTCCTGGTTCCTGCTGATGATCATCTCGGTCGTGCTCGTCACGTGGGTGCACCCGCCGCAGCGGCCCGACGCCCCGGCGACGCCCGGCGACGCGACGGGGGGCCACTGACGGGTGCCGGGCTCAGTGCCGCGCGGCGCGCTCGCGCGCCCACGCGCGGTGCAGGCTCAGCACCAGCCGGAAGAGCCGCTCGCGCGTGCGCTCGTCGAGCTCGAGGAGATCGCAGCCGTACCGCCACTCGTGCTGCCCCTCCTCGACGCGCAGCACGCGGGCGACGAGGTCGACCGACTCGTCGCCGACGGGCATGGGGAAGCGCACGACGTCACCCCGGTGGAGCAGGCGCCGCGTCACGAACCGCACGCCCGACGCGCTGACGTCGACGACCGTGACCGGCAGGGCCTGCGTGCCGCCGGCGGTCTCCAGCTTGCCCAGCGCGCTCACACGGTAGAACGCGCGCGCCGCGGACCTGCGCTGGTTCGGCTCGCCGCGCTCGAGCACGACGACACGCACCTCACCGTCCGTCATGCCGCCCAGCAGCCCGACGTACGGGCAGCGGCCGCGCACCGGGTCGAGCACCGTGACCGTCGCCGCGTCGCCGATCTCGCGCCCCTCGGGGAGCTCGTCCACCTCGAGCACGAGCAGGTCGCCCTCGAAGGTCCGGACGTGGCCCTCGACCTCGCCGGTCTTCGTCCCGAGACGGCACAGGGCCAGCTCGTGCACGTGACACCTCCTCGGGTTCGCGCAGGACGCGCCGCGGCGCGTCCACGATCAGGACATCCGCCCAGTTGTACTGGGCGGCCCCTTCGCCGCCAACCGCCGGCCGGGTGGTCACGGACAAGATCACCCGGCGCGGGGGTCGCTCCCCCGGGTGGGGCGTACGTCCTCGTCCGCGTCCGCCGACGAGGAGGGCCCGTCGCCGCCGTCACGCCGACGCCGGTGCGTCTGGCGGAACTGCTCGGCGATCTGCTGGGCCTGCGCGCTCACCAACCAGCGGTAGGAGTCGTGCAGGCGAGCGGTACGTGCAGGGTCGAGCCCACGGTCGCAGGCCGACAGCCAGGCACGCTTCGCGGCGAGGATGTCCGCGTCGGTCACGTCCACACGAGGGTCGGTCTCGTCTGCCATATGTCCAGAATGAGCGCCTATGCCCGCAATGTGCGCGTCGTCCGGCAGCATTCACCCGCTGCACCAGGCTCCCGGGTGACGCTTTTCACCCGGTGCTGGGCCATGCAGGTCAAGCGCCCGAAGGGCGGATGAGTCAGCCGGTACGCCGGGTTCTGTCCCCCCGTCCGGTTGCCCGGGCAGGGGTGGCGACCATCCATCTACGACGTACGTTGCCGCACGCCTCCAGCGGCCTACCCGGGAGCTCGGGCGGGCAACCCTCGAACGCTCCCTGTCTGGCCTTGCTCCGGGTGGGGTTTGCCGAGCCGCACCGGTCACCCGGTGCGCTGGTGGTCTCTTGCACCACCGTTTCACCCTTACCCCGCCGGCCGAGGCCGACGTGGCGGTCTGTTCTCTGTGGCACTGTCCCGCGGGTCACCCCGGGTGGGCGTTACCCACCACCCTGCCCTGCGGAGCCCGGACGTTCCTCGGCGGGACCCGAGGGTCCCGACGCGGCCGCCTGGCTGACTCATCCGCGGCGGTCAGCCTACCCGTGTCAGACGTCGACGCGGTACGGCAGCGCGAGCTCGTCGCCGCTGCGCCCGCGGATGCCCCAGTGCGTGGGCGGGCTCTCGAGGACCACGACCTCGAGGTCGTCGGCGTCGAGCCCGAGCGCGGGGGCGACGTCGTCGAAGAACGCCGCGATCAGCGCGCGCACGGCCGCCGGGCTGCGCGCGCCGAAGCAGACCACCTCGACCACGAGGCAGGCGTCCGAGCGCGGCGCGACGAGGTCGTCGTCGTCCAGCAGGGAGAAGCGGTGGAACCGCTTGTCGGCGGGCAGCCCCCACGCGCCGGTGAGCGCGGTGTGCACGGCGTCGGACACCTCGGCACGCCGCGCGGCCCACACCGAGCGCCGCCCGTGGATCTTGACCTGCGCCACGTCACACCCCTGCGTCGTCGGACGCCCGGCGCGCACACCGTACCCTCGTGCGGTGCTCGTCCTGCTCCCGCCGTCCGAGGGCAAGACGCCCGCCCCCGCCGACGCCGCCCCGGTCGACCTGTCGACGCTCGCGCACCCCGCGCTGACGCCGGTCCGCGAGCGCGTGCTCGACGCGCTCGCCGCGGTCAGCGCCCGGCCCGACGCGTGCACCGTGCTGGGCGTCTCCCCCGGCCTCGCCGCCGAGGTGGCGCGCAACACGACGATCCGCACCGCCCCGGCCGCACGCGCGTCCCGGGTCTACACGGGCGTGCTGTACGGCGCGGCGGCCCTGGACACCCTGAGCCCGGCGGCACGGGCACGCGCCGTCGCGAGCGTGCGCGTCGTCTCGGCGCTGTGGGGCGTGCTCACGGTGGACGACGCCGTGCCCGCCTACCGGCTGTCGATGGGGACTGACCTCCCAGGCGTCGGCCCGCTCGCCGCCGCGTGGCGCGGGCCGCTGGGCGACGCGCTGGACGTCGAGGCCGACGGCGACCTCGTCGTGGACTGCCGCTCGGCGGCCTACCGGGCCGCGTGGACGCCGCCGGCGGGCGCCCGCTGGGTCGACGTGCGCGTGCTGCGGGAGGTCGACGGCCGCCGGTCGGTCGTGTCGCACCACGCCAAGCACACGCGTGGCGTGCTGACGCGTCACCTCGTGACCCGGCGCGGCCGCGCACCGCGCGACGCCGAGGAGCTCGCGCACGCCGCCAGCGCGCTCGTGGGCGACGCGCTGCACGCGGTCGAGCTCGGGCCCGCGCCGCGACGCGGTGCGCGCACGCTCAGCCTCGTCGTGCTCTGACACCCGCGCGGGCCGCGTCGACGCGACCCGCGCGTCGGTGCGCGACGTCCTGGGGCTGCGCGGCTCCGCGCGCGCCTGCCACGTGGCCGCCGGCCCCTGTGCGGCTCTCCGGCCGCCAGACGGCCGGAACGCCGCACACGAGCGCCTCAGCCGCGCGCCCAGCCCTCGCTCGGCGCCCCCGCGACCGCGATCTCGTCGCGCCGGTCGGCGAACAGCCGGACGATGCTCACGGACGCGGGTGCCACGCGCAGCTGGCTCCAGGTGCCCGGATCGGACCCGAGCGTGACGCCGAGCGCCGCGCGGATCGCCACCGCGTGCGACACGACCACGACCGTGCGGTCCCCGCCGCCGGCGCGCAGCGCGTCGAGCCCGCGCCGCAGCCGCTCGCCCACGTCGGCGATGGACTCGCCGCCGGGCGGCCGCACGCGGCCCGACGTGTGCCACGGCTCGAGCTCGCCGGGCCACCGCTCCTCGATCTGCTCGGCCGTGAGCCCCTGCCACGCGCCGAAGTCGGCCTCCTGGAAGGCCGCGTCGGTGCGCACCGGCAGCCCGAGCCGCTCGGCGATCACCGCGGCGGTCTCCTGCGTGCGCACCATCGGGGACGCGACGACCTCGCCCGGGAAGGGGATGTCCCCCCACAGGTCGCGTCCGACGCGCTCGACGAGCGCCGCGGCGGACCGGGCCTGCGCACGGCCGTGCTCGTCGAGCGGCGGACCGGGCTCCGACGAGCCCGAGTACCCGCGGGACACCGTCATCGTCGTCTGGCCGTGCCGCACCAGCACGACCGTCGTCGGCTGCTCGTCGTCGAAGCGCGGCGACGCGCCGGACGGCCGGGACGCCCGGCGCCGCGGCGTGGCCGAGGCGCCCGACGCGGTCGGGTCCGCCGGGTCGACCGCGAGCGGGTCGAAGGTCGGGTCGGGCGAGGCGTCGGCCGGCTGCGTCGGGGTCACCCCCGCAGTCTCGGCCGTGGGCGCCCGGGCGTCCAACCGGTGTCGGCGCGCCACCGCCCCCGCCCGGGCGCGGCCTCCCGCACCGGCGGGCCCGCGGTCCGCGGGCGTCAGCCCTCGGCGCCCCGCACGAGGATCCGGCCGCACTCCTCGCAGCGCACGATCGCGTCCGCCGGGCGCGCACGGATCGCCTCGAGGTCGAGCGGGTTGAGCTCGAGGCGGCAGCCCTCGCAGCGGCTGCCGCGCAGGGCCGCGGCCCCGCTGCCGCCGAGCTGGCCGCGCAGCCGCTCGTAGAGCGCCACGAGCCCGGCGTCGAGCCCGTCCGCGGTGCGGTCGCGCTGCGCACGCACGCGGTCGGCCTCGGCGTCGACCTGCGCCCAGCCGGCGTCGCGCTCGGCGACGACCTCGTCGCGCGCGGACACGAGCGCGGCGTGCGCCTGCTCGAGCTCGGCGAGCGCCGCCTCATGGGCTTCGAGCCGCTCCATGACCTCGAGCTCGACGTCCTCGAGGTGCGACTGCCGGGCCGCGAGGCTCGCGAGCTCGCTCGTGAGCGCCTGCGCGTCCTTCGCCGACACCTGCCCCGCGTCGAGGCGCTGCTGGTCGCGCGTGGCGCGGTTGCGCACCTGGGCGACGTCGGCCTCGGCCTTCGCGAGCTCGGCGCGCAGGTCGGAGGCCGCCGTGCGCGACGTGACGAGCGCGGTGTCGAGGTCCGCGAGCTGGGCGTCGAGCTCGACGATCCGGGCGAGCGCCGGGAGCGACCGCCGCTGGTGCGCGAGCTGCGCGAGTCGGGTGTCGAGCTCCTGGACGTCGAGGAGTCGTCGCTGGTCGGCTGCGGGGGCGGTGCTCACGGAGATCCTTCCGGCTGGGACGTCTGCCGCACGTGTCCCGTCCACGGGTCGGTGCGGCGCGTGCTGACGCGGGTCTCCACCGTAGTGCCCCCGGCTGCCAGGTCGGCGCGCAGGTCCACCGCGGCGCGCGGCAGCCACACCCACTCGGACGCCGCGTGCGCGAGGTCGACCAGCGCGGGCCGCGGCGGGCCGCCCGCCGACTCGAACGCGGCGCGTTCCTGCTGCTCGGACGCGGGGTGGTGACGCAGGTCCGCCGTGACGTACGCGTCGACGTCGGCGGCGCGCACGGCGTCGAACAGCGAGTCGCCCGACCCGCCGAGCACGGCGACGCGCCGCACGGGCATGTCCGGGTCGCCCGCCCAGCGCACGCCCTGCGCCGTGGCGGGCACGGCCGCGGCGACGTCGGCGGCGAACCGCACGAGCGGCACGGGCTCCGGGAGCGTCCCGACGCGCCCGAGCCCCGTGTCACCGGGCAGCGCCGCGAGCTCGAGGACGTCGAACGCGGGCTCCTCGTACGGGTGCGCCGCGCGCATGGCGGCGACGACGCGCGCCCGCAGGCCGCGGGGCGCGACCATCTCGACGCGCACCTCGGGCAGCGTCTCGCGGCGCCCGACCTCGCCGACCGCGGGTGCCGCACCCGCGAGCGGCGTGAACGTCCCTTGCCCGGTGGTGGTCCAGGCGCACCGCTCGTAGGCGCCCACGTGCCCGGCGCCGGCGGCGGCCATCGCGTCGACGAGCGCGTCGGCGACGTCGACCGGCGCCATCACCACGTGCTTGTCGAGCGCGGGCGCGTCGGCGGCCACGAGCGGCACGGTGCCGACGAGGCCGAGGACGTCGGCGAGCGACTCGGCGACACCGCCGTGCGCCGAGTCCGCGTTGGTGTGCGCCGTGTACAGGCCGCACCCCGCGCGGACCAGGCGGTGCACGAGCGCACCCTTGTACGTCGTGGCGGCGACCGAGTGCACGGGTCGCAGCAGCAGCGGGTGGTGGGTCACGAGCAGGTCGGCGCCCCACTCCTCGGCCTCGTCGACGACCGCCGCGACGGGGTCGACGGCGAACAGCACGCGCCGCACGGGCGCGGCGGGGTCGCCGACCGCGAGGCCGACGCGGTCCCACTGCTCGGCGGTGCGGGGCGGGTACCGGGTCTCCAGGGCGCGGACGACGTCCGCGAGCGTCGCGGTCACGGCAGCACGAGCGCCTTGGTGCACGTGCGCTCGTCCATCGCGCGGTACGCGTCCGCGACGTCGTCGAGCGCGAACGTCCCGTCGAACACCAGGCCCGGCTCGATGGTCCCGGCCCACACGTCGGGCAGCAGCCCCTCGATGTAGCCGCGCACGGGCGCGACGCCGCCGACCACGCCCTTGTTCGTGCCGAACATCAGCCCGACCGGCAGCTCGGGACCGCCCGCGGGGACGCCGACGAACCCGACGCGGCCACCGGGCCGCACGGTCGCGAGCGCCTGCGCCATCGACTCCTTGGTGCCGACGCACTCGAGCACGCCGTCAGGCCCGACGCCGCCGAGCAGGTCGAGCACGGCGGCCGCGCCCTCGTCGCCACGCTCGGCGACGACGTCGGTCGCGCCGAACCGGCGCGCGAGCGCCTGCCGGGCCGGGTTGCGCGACATCGCGACGATCCGCTCGGCACCGAGCCGGCGCGCCGCGATGACGCCGCACAGCCCGACCGCGCCGTCGCCGACGACCGCCACGGTCGACCCGGCGCGCACGCCCGCCGACAGCGCGGCGTGGTGCCCGGTCCCGAGCACGTCCGTGAGCGTGAGGACGTGCGGCAGCAGCGCGTCGTCCGGGTGCTCGGGCGTGACGACGAGCGTGCCGTCGGCCAGGGGCACGCGCACGTACTCGCCCTGCGCGCCGTCGGACGGCACGCCGTCGTGGTCGGGCGAGCCCCACCACGCGACCTGCTCGCACGAGGTGTGGACGCCGTTGCGGCAGTGCACGCACGTGTTGTCGCAGATCGAGAACGGCGCGACGACGAAGTCGCCGACGCGCACGCGACGCACGTCGGACCCGACCTCCTCGACCACGCCGACGAACTCGTGCCCGATCCGGTGAGGGCCGTCGGTGGGCCGCACGCCGCGGTAGCCCCACAGGTCGGAGCCGCACACGCACGTCGCCACGACGCGCACGACCGCATCGGTGGGTCGCTGGATCTCGGGGTCCGGCACCTGCTCGACGCGCACGTCGCGGGGGCCGTGGATCACTGTCGCTCGCACACCGGAAGCCTACGGCGCGGGCCACCCGCGGCGCCCGGCGACGGCGGCGTCGGCGCTGCCCGCACGCCGGTAGGCTGACCGACCGCAGGGGCCTGTAGCTCAGTTGGTCAGAGCGCCGCGCTTACACCGCGGAGGTCGTCGGTTCGAGACCGGCCGGGCCCACCAGCACGCGTCACCGGGCCCGGGACCCGAGCGTCGCGCGCGCGCCGCGTGATCGACGCCGCACGGGCGTCAGAGCGTCGCGAGGGCCTCGCGGTAGGCCTCGAGGGGTCGCGCACGGCCACGCGGGTGCACCAGGCTCCAGCGCAGCACGCCGTCGGCGTCGACGAGGAACGAGCCGCGCAGCGCGTGCCCGGTCGACTCGTCGAGCACGCCGAAGGCACGCGCTGCCGCGCCGTGCGGCCAGAAGTCCGACAGCAGGTCGAACGGGTAGCCCTCACGCTCCGCCCAGGCGCGCAGCGTGAACATCGCGTCGCACGACACCGCGACGAGCCGGGCGCCGGCGTCGTCGAACAGGCCGATCTCGTCGCGCAGCTCGCCGAGCTCGCCCGTGCAGGTGCACGAGAACGCGAAGGGGACGAACACGAGCACGAGCGGCTCGCCGCGCAGCTCGGACAGCGCCACGGGCGTGCCGTGCGTGTCGGGCAGCGTGAGGTCGGGGACGGGGTCGCCGACGCGCAGGGTCTGCCCTGCGCTCACTTGCCGCGGCCGCGCGTCGCCAGACGCGTGGCCGACCAGTCGGGGCCGATGGCGAACGTCGTCATCGCGTGCAGGCCGGACGTGGTCGCGGCCTCCTCGATGTCGGAGTGCGACACGTGGCCCGGGCGCCCGGCCTTCGGCGAGAACACCCAGATGGGGCCCGAGTCGTCGAGGACCGTCATCGCGTCGACGAGGTAGTCGGTGAGGTCGCCGTCGTCGTCGCGGAACCAGATGATCGCGCCGTCCGTGACGTCGTCGTAGTCCTCGTCGACGAGCTCGCTGCCGGTGACGGCCTCGAGCGCCGCGCGCACGTCCCCGTCGACGTCGTCGTCGTAGCCGAGCTCCTGGATCGTCTGCCCGGAGCTGAAGCCGAGCCGAGCGACCGCCTGAGACACGGCGTCGTCCGCGGTGGGTGACACGTCGAGCGGTTCCCTTCTCCCGGGGCCGCTCACGTGACGCGGACCCACCTGTTGATGTCGGGACACGTTAGCCCACCGCACGCCCCGAGGCCCTGGGAAGCGGGCAGCGGGAACGCGTGTCACCGACGTCACGCCCTGATCAGGGCCCGCGGGTGTGACTTTCGGGCCTCGCCGGACGGAGAATGGTGCGACCACCCGCCATCCCCCTGCCGACACGTGTCAGGGCGTCGGGTGCCGACACGGAGCGTGCCGAGGCGCCGACAGGCGCCGGGCGCGCACGAGACGCGAAGGAGCACCGGTGGCTTCCATCGACGAGACGGGCCCCCTGATCGGCGGTCTGCTTAGCCAGGTCCCGGACATCGACCCGGAGGAGACCGGTGAGTGGCTCGAGTCCCTCGACGGCCTGATCGGGGACAAGGGCGGCCCGCGCGCGCGGTACGTCCTCATGAGCCTGCTGCGGCACGCACGTGAGCGCAACGTCGCGATCCCGGCGTCGCTGAACACCCCGTACGTCAACACCATCGCGGTGCACAACGAGCCGTACTTCCCGGGCGACGAGGTCATCGAGCGCCGCTACCGCTCCTGGATCCGCTGGAACGCCGCCGTCATGGTGACGCGCGCGCAGCGTCCCGGCATCTCGGTCGGCGGCCACATCTCGTCGTACGCGTCGGTCGCGACGCTCACCGAGGTCGGCCTCAACCACTTCTTCCGCGGCAAGGACCACCCCGGCGGCGGCGACCAGGTGTACTTCCAGGGGCATGCCTCCCCCGGCGTGTACGCGCGTGGCCTGCTCGAGGGCCGCCTGACCGAGCACCAGCTCGACGGGTTCCGCCAGGAGCTGTCGCACCCCGGCGGCGGCCTGCCGTCGTACCCGCACCCGCGCCTCGCGCCCGACCTGTGGGAGTTCCCCACGGTGTCGATGGGCCTGGGCCCGTCGTCGGCGATCTACCAGGCGTGGACCAACCGCTACCTGCACAACCGCGGGATCAAGGACACGAGCCAGCAGGACGTCTGGGCGTTCCTCGGCGACGGCGAGATGGACGAGCCCGAGTCGCGCGGCATGCTGCAGCACGCCGCCCAGCAGGGCCTGGACAACCTCACGTTCGTCGTGAACTGCAACCTGCAGCGCCTCGACGGCCCGGTCCGCGGCAACGGCAAGATCATCCAGGAGCTCGAGGCGCAGTTCCGCGGCGCCGGCTGGAACGTCATCAAGGTCATCTGGGGCCGCGAGTGGGACACCCTGCTCAACGCCGACAAGGACCGCGCGCTCGTGCACCTCATGAACACGACGCCCGACGGCGACTTCCAGACGTTCCGCGCCGAGGACGGCGCGTTCATCCGCGAGCACTTCTTCGGGCGCGACCCGCGCACCAAGCAGCTCGTCGAGAAGATGACGGACGACGAGATCTGGGCGCTCAAGCGCGGCGGCCACGACTACCGCAAGCTCTACGCGGCGTACAAGGCCGCACGTGAGCACACCGGCCAGCCGACCGTCATCCTCGCGCACACCATCAAGGGCTACGGCCTGGGCTCGGGCTTCGCCGGGCGCAACGCCACGCACCAGATGAAGAAGCTCAAGATCGACGAGCTCAAGACGCTGCGCGACTCGCTGCACATCCCGATCACGGACGAGCAGCTCGAGGCCGACCCGTACCTGCCCCCGTACTACAACCCGGGGCCGGAGGACGAGGCGATCCAGTACATGCTCGAGCGTCGCCGTCAGCTCGGCGGCTTCGTGCCCGAGCGCCGCAGCACGCACACCAAGCTCACGCTGCCGGGCGACAAGGTCTACGAGACGCTCGCCAAGGGCTCGGGCACGCAGGAGGTCGCCACGACCATGGCGCTCGTGCGCCTGTTCAAGGACCTCGTGAAGGACAAGGAGTTCGGCCACCGCCTGGTGCCGATCATCCCCGACGAGGCGCGCACGTTCGGCCTGGACTCGATCTTCCCGAGCGCGAAGATCTTCAACACCAACGGCCAGAACTACATGGCCGTGGACCGCGAGCTCATGCTGAGCTACAAGGAGTCCGAGGCCGGGCAGATCATGCACACCGGCATCAACGAGGCCGGGTCCGCGTCCGCGTTCCAGGCGGTCGGCACGTCGTACGCCACGCACGGCGAGCCGCTGATCCCGTTCTACTTCTACTACTCGATGTTCGGGTTCCAGCGCACCGGCGACCAGTTCTGGGCCGCGGGCGACCAGATGGCGCGCGGGTTCCTCATCGGCGCCACCGCCGGCCGCACGACCCTGACGGGCGAGGGCCTGCAGCACGCCGACGGCCACTCGCCGCTGCTCGCGGGCACCATGTCGCACGTCGTGCACTACGACCCGGCCTACGGGTACGAGATCCGGCACATCGTGCGCGACGGCATCGAGCGGATGTTCGGCGAGAACGCGCAGGGCCGCGACCAGGACGTCATCTACTACCTGACGGTCTACAACGAGCCGATGGTGCAGCCGGCGGAGCCCGAGGGCGTCGACGTCGAGGGCATCCTCAAGGGCATCCACCTGGTGTCCCCGGCCGAGGGTGACGGGCCGCGCGCCCAGATCCTCGCGTCCGGCGTCGCCGTGCCGTGGGCGATCGAGGCGCAGCACCTGCTCGCCGAGGACTGGGGCGTGCGCGCCGCGGTCTGGTCGGTCACCAGCTGGAACGAGCTGCGCCGCGAGGCGCTCGCCGCCGAGCAGCACGCGTTCCTGCACCCGGGCGAGGAGCCCCGCACGCCGTACCTCACCGCCAAGCTGCAGGGCGCCGAGGGCCCGTTCGTCGCCACCACGGACTTCGACCACCTGGTCGCCGACCAGGTGCGCGCGTGGGTCCCCGGCCGGTACGCGACGCTCGGCGCCGACGGCTTCGGCTTCTCGGACACGCGGGCCGCCGCACGTCGTCACTTCAAGATCGACGGGCCGTCGACCGTCGTGCGCGTGCTGCAGCAGCTCGTGCTCGAGGGCAAGGTCGACCCGTCCCTGCCCGCGCAGGCCATCGAGCGCTACCGCCTGCACGACGTCACGGCCGGCACGTCCGGCAACACGGGCGGCGACGCCTGACGCGCGCCCCCGCGCACGACGAGACCCCCGGCCGCAGCGGCCGGGGGTCTCGTCGTTCCTGGACCGTGACGCGGAGGCAGCCGCCGTGGCGGCGCCTGCCCGGCGTCAGGTGCCGGGGATGGACTGCTGGGCCTGCGCGACCTCGCGCGTCAGCTCCGCCTTGAGCGGAGCGACGGCCGAGGCGTCGGGGTAGAGGTCGAGCGACGCCAGGTGCTGCTTGGCCTCGAGGGGACGGTCGGCCAGCAGCGCGGCGTGCACGAGCGCGCGCGCGACCTCGGGGGCGTGCTCGCGGGGACGCCAGTGCCCGACGCCGAGGTTGAGCGCCTCGACGGGCTGCCCCGCCTCGGACAGCAGCGCGAGCGCCTGCGCGAGCGCGAGCCCGGACGGGTCGCGCTCGGCCGCGGTCGTGAGCCGCCGGATGGTGCCCTCGTGGTCGTCGCGGACCGAGAGCCGCGCGAGCTCCACGAGCGGGTACCAGGCGCGGGGGTTGCCGGCGAGCTCCTCCCCCAGGGCCCAGACCGCCAGATCGGCGGCGTGCTGCCGCTCGTGCTCGGCGTTCGGGGCCGTCAGCGGGTCGTCCTCCGGCACGGACTCGGCGGCGCGGCGGCGGACGATCTCGGCGAGCGCCTGGAAGGCCCGTTCGTTGTTGGGGTCGTCGCTCAGCATCGACCGCAGCGCGTCCTCGTGGAGGGTGTCCCCCCGGCGCGAGGCCGTCGTCGGGCGGCGCGCCCCGACCCGGGAGGCCGAGGAGGGTCGCCGCATGAGCTGGCGCAGGCGGGGCAGGAGAGCCATGGCGCGACCTTATCCGTTCTGCCCCGTCCGCACCCGTTCTGGGAGCGCCCCCGCCGTTCGACGACGCGCGACGGCTTTGTCGACTTCCCACAAGCCCGCCGCCTATGCTCGCGGCCATGGCGACGTCTCCGAGGACGCCGGCGGCGCGCACGCCCCGCCGCCGCGGCACCACCCCGCAGGCCGGCGCGGCGGCCCCCGTCCTCCCCCCGGCCGGAGCCGACCAGAGCGAGACGCAGCGCCGCGTGCGCGAGGGCGCGGGGCTGCTCGCCGCGGCCGCGATGCGCCGGCTCGACGCCGACCTCGAGTGGTACCGCGCGCTGCCCGCCGAGGACCGGTCGTGGGTCAACCTCGTCGCGCAGGCCGGCATCACGGCGTTCATCTCGTGGTACGCCGACCCGACGCGCCCGCCGCACGGCGTCGGCGAGATCTTCGCGGCCGCGCCGCCCGAGCTGACCCGGTCGATCTCGTTGCAGCACACGCTGCAGCTGGTCCGCGTCGTCGTGGACGTCGTCGAGACGCACTCCGACCGGCTCGCGGCGCCCGGCGCCGAGCGCGAGCTGCGCGAGGCGGTCATGCGGTACTCGCGCGAGGTCGCGTTCTCGGCCGCCGAGGTCTACGCGCGCGCCGCCGAGGTGCGCGGCGCGTGGGACGCGCGGCTCGAGGCGCTCGTGGTCGACGCGCTCGTGCGCGGCGACGGCGACGACTCGCTGCGCTCGCGCGTGTCGGCGCTCGGGTGGAGCGGACGCGGCTCGACGCTCGTCGTGGTCGGCACGGCCGCCGCGCACATGGACGAGGTGCGCTCGGCCGACCTGCGGCGCGCGACCCGCCGGTCGGCCGACGACGCGCTCGTCGGGATCATGGGCGACCGCCTGGTGGTGTTCCTCGGCGGCGAGGGCGACCTGCGCGCCGCCGCGATGTCGCTGCTGCCGCGGTTCGGGCCGGGACCCGTCGTCATTGGGCCGCTCGCGCCCGGGCTCGCCGAGGCGACCCGGTCGGCGCGCGCGGCCCTCGCCGGGCTCGCGGCCGCACCGGGCTGGGAGCAGGCGCCGCGGCCCGTGCTCGCCGACGACCTGCTGCCCGAGCGCGTGCTCGTCGGTGACGACGACGCACGACGTGCGCTCGTCGAACGGGCCTACACGCCGCTCGCCGCGAGCCAGGGCTCGCTGCTCGAGACGCTGTCGGCGTACCTCGGCGCGGGGCGCTCGCTGGAGGCCGCCGCGCGCACGTTGTACGTCCACCCCAACACGGTCCGCTACCGGCTCAAGCGCGTCGCGGACGTCACGGGGTGGGACCCGCTGGACGCGCGGGAGTCGTACGTGCTGCAGACGGCCCTGGCCGTCGGGCGGCTCGACGCCGCCGCGGCCCCCTGAGCCCCGCGCCCGCCGGAGGCGTGCCGCGACGCGGCCTTTGTACAGGTCCGACAAGCACGGGACCCGAGGTTGGTACGTGCCGTGACCGGGTGACGGCGCGCGCCCACGGCACAGTGGTCGGGTGCTCGTCGTCGCCTGCCCCGGCCAGGGGGCCCAGTCCCCCGGCATGCTCGTCCCGTGGACCGAGGTCGACGGCTTCGCCGACTCCCTCGCGCGTGCGAGCGACGTCGTCGGGGTCGACCTGCTGGCCCACGGCACCACGTCCGACGCCGAGACGATCCGTGACACCGCGGTGGCCCAGCCGCTGCTCGTCGCCACCGCGCTCGCGAGCCTGCGCGCGGTGCTCGGCACCGACGCCACGACCGACCTCGCACGGCTCGCGCCCGCGTCGTTCGACGTCGCCGCGGGCCACTCGGTCGGCGAGCTCGCGGCCGCCGCGGCCGCGGGCGTCCTGACCGACGACGACGCGCTGCGGCTCGTCGCGGTGCGTGGCGCCGCGATGGCGCACGCGGCCGCCGCGACCCCGACGGGCATGAGCGCCGTGCTCGGCGGCGACCCCGACGAGGTGCTGGCGCGGCTCGAGGCGCTCGACCTCGTGCCCGCGAACGTGAACGGCGGCGGGCAGGTCGTCGCCGCGGGGGCGCTCGACGCGCTCGCCGCGCTCGGCACCGAGGCCCCGGCGCGTGCGCGCGTCGTGCCGCTGCAGGTCGCGGGCGCGTTCCACACCCGCTACATGGCGCCGGCCGTCGACGAGCTCGCCGCGGCGGCCGCCGCGGTGACGCCGCGCGAGCCCGTGGTCACGCTGCTCGGCAACGCCGACGGCGCGGCCGTCACGAGCGGCGCGGACGCGCTGACCCGCATCGTCGGCCAGGTCGCGCGCCCCGTGCGCTGGGACCTGTGCCAGGCCACGCTGCTCGAGCTGGGCGTCACGGCGCTGCTCGAGGTCGCACCCGGTGGTGTCCTCACCGGGCTGGCGCGACGTACGCTGCCGGGCGTCGAGACGCTCGCGCTGAAGTCCCCCGCCGACCTCGACGCCGCGCGCGACCTCGTGCGTCGGCACGCCGGCACCACCGCACAGGAGAGCCAGTCGTGACCCGTCCGACCCTCACGCAGTCCACCGGCCCCGCGCACACGCGCATCCTCGGACTGGGCGGTGTGCGCGGCGAGCGCGTCGTGCCCAACGACGAGCTCGTGGGCCCCATCGACTCGTCCGACGAGTGGATCCGCCAGCGCACCGGCATCGTCACGCGTCGTCGCGCCGAGGCGGGCACCGACGTGCTCGACCTCGCCGAGGGTGCCGCGCGCGCCGCGCTCGAGAACGCCGGGCTCACGGGCGCCGACATCGACGCCGTGATCCTGTCGACCGTCACGTACTTCCACCAGACGCCCGCCGGCGCCGCGATCGTCGCGGACCGCATCGGCGCGACGCCCGCCGCGGCGTACGACATCTCGGCCGCGTGCGCGGGCTACTGCTACGGCATCGGCCAGGCCGACGCGCTCGTGCGCGCCGGCACGGCACGCAACGTGCTGGTGATCGGCGCCGAGAAGATGAGCGAGTTCGTCGACCCGACGGACCGCACGATCTCGTTCCTGCTCGGCGACGGGGCCGGCGCCGTCGTCGTCGGCGCGTCCGACACGCCCGGCATCGGCCCGACGATCTGGGGCTCCGACGGCGGGCAGGCGCAGGCGATCCGCCAGACGCACTCGTGGCTCGCGACGCGCGACGAGGGCGCCGGCTGGCCGACGCTGCGCCAGGAGGGCCAGTCGGTCTTCAAGTGGGCGGTGTGGCAGATGGCGCCCGTCGCGCAGAAGGCCATGGACGCCGCCGGGATCGCCCCCGAGGACATCGAGGCGTTCATCCCGCACCAGGCGAACATGCGGATCATCGACCAGATGATCAAGCAGCTCAAGCTGCCCGACTCGGTCGTCGTGGGCCGCGACATCGCCGACACCGGCAACACGTCGGCCGCGTCGATCCCGCTCGCGGCCGAGCGGCTGCTGCGCGAGGGCCAGGTGCCCTCGGGCGCGCTGGCCCTGCAGATCGGCTTCGGCGCGGGCCTCGTCTACGCCGCGCAGGTCGTCGTCCTGCCCTGACCCGTGACCCGGGCGGACGGCGCACCGTGCGCCTGTACCGTTCAGCACGTCCCTGCACCACCTGACACGAGGAGACCCCCGATGGCGCACAGCGAGCAGGAGATCCTGGCCGGCCTGGCCGAGATCGTCAGCGAGGAGACCGGTCTGCCGACCGACGCCGTCCTGCCCGAGAAGTCCTTCACCGACGACCTCGACATCGACTCGCTGTCGATGATGACGATCGTCACGCTGGCGGAGGAGAAGTTCGAGGTCCGGATCCCCGACGACGAGGTCAAGAACCTCGCGACCGTCGGCGACGCCGTGAGCTTCATCGCGAGCGCCCAGGCCTGAGCCTGCGCGCCGCACCTGCGGCCACGGGCGGTGCGCCGGCACCCCTGCCGTGCGCACCGCCCGACCCACCCGAGGAGAACCCCCATGAGCACCGTCCCCGAGGTCGTCGTCACCGGCCTGGGCGCCACCACGCCGCTCGGCGGTGACGTCCCCAGCACGTGGCGCGCCGCGCTCGCCGGCGAGTCCGGCGCCCGCCCGTTCGACAACGACTGGGCCGAGCGCTACGAGATCGGCGTGTCGTTCGGCGCGACCATCAAGGTCACGCCCGACCAGGTGCTCACGCGCCCCGAGATCAAGCGCATGGACCCGTCCGCGCAGTACGCCGTGATCGCGGCGCGCGAGGCGTGGGCCGACGCGGGCGCCCCCGAGGTCGACGGCGAGCGCCTGGGCGCGGTCGTGTCGTCGGGCATCGGCGGCATCTGGACGACGCTCGACGCGTGGGACACCCTGCGCGAGAAGGGCGGCCGTCGCGTGCTGCCCATGACCGTGCCGATGCTCATGCCGAACTCCCCCGTCGCGTACGTCTCGCTCGAGCTCGGTGCGCGTGCGGGTGCGCACGCGCTGGTCTCGGCGTGCGCGTCCGGCGCGGAGGCGATCGGCTACGGCGTCGAGATGATCCGCTCGGGCCGCGCCGACGTCGTCGTCGCCGGTGGCACCGAGGCCACCATCCACCCCATGCCGATCGCCGCGTTCGCGGCGTCGCGCACGCTGTCGTTGCGCAACGACGACCCGACCGGCGCCTCGCGGCCGTACGACGTCGACCGTGACGGCTTCGTCATCGGCGAGGGTGCGGGCGTGGTGGTGCTGGAGTCGGCCGCGCACGCGGCCGCCCGCGGTGCGCGCGTGTACGCGCGCATCGGCGGCGTCGGCCTGTCGGCCGACGGCTACCACATCACGTCCCCCGAGCCGTCGGGCGACGGCCAGGTCCGCGCGATGCGCGCGGCCCTCGCCGACTCGGGCGTCGCCGCGCGCGACGTCGTGCACGTCAACGCGCACGCGACGTCGACGGTCGTCGGCGACCTCATCGAGGCCCGGTCGATCCGCGGCGTCCTGGGCGACGACGCCGACCACGTGGCGCTCTCGGCCACCAAGTCGATGACGGGTCACCTGCTGGGCGGCGCAGGCGCGCTCGAGACGATCTTCACGGTGCTCGCCGTGCACGACCGGCAGGCGCCCCCGACGATCAACGTCGAGAACCCCGACCCCGAGCTCGTGCTCGACCTGGTGCGCGGCACGCCGCGCGCGCTGCCGGACGGCCCGATCGCGGCCGTCAACAACTCGTTCGGGTTCGGCGGTCACAACGTCGCGCTGGTGGTCACCTCCGCCTGACGCCGCATCGCCGCACGCTCACGTCGCCCCGTCCGCGCCCTGGCGCAGGCGGGGCGACGTGCTCCGGGTGGCACCTCGGCGGTGCGGTCAGCCCACGCGGTGCAGCCAGCGCACGGGCGCGCCCGCGCCCGCGTAGCGGAACGGCTCGAGCTCGTCGTCCCAGGCCTGCCCGAGCGCGAGGTCGAGCTCGGCCCGCAGCCGCTCCGGGTCGCCCGCGTGCTCGAGGGCCGCGCGGATGCGGTCCTCGGGGACGACGACGTTGCCGTGCACGTCCGTCTGGGCGTGGAAGATGCCGAGCTCGGGCGTGTGGCTCCAGCGGGAGCCGTCGACGCCGACGCTGGCCTCCTCGGTCACCTCGTACCGGAGGTGGGCCCAGCCGCGCAGCGCGGACGCGAGGCGCGCTCCCGTGCCGGGTGCGCCCTGCCAGGACAGCTCGGCGCGGTAGAAGCTCGGACCGGCCGGCTGCGCGGTCCAGTCCATGCTGACGCGCACTCCCAGCGCGTTGCCGGCCGCCCACTCGACGTGGGGGCACAGCGCACGCGGCGCGGAGTGCACGAAAAGGACACCGCGGGTGACGGCACCGGCCATGTTGTCCTCCCAGTGGGCTCGAGGGTCGCCTTCCCCAACGACCTCGTACCCCGACAGGAAGCGTCGACGGCACAGCACCACGCACGCGGCGTGCAGGCACAGGATGCCTCATGCGTCCCCGCAGGTCCAGCGGACGCGCGGGACTAGAGCTGCTCGCGGATCGCGCGCATCGCCTTCTTGCGCACGGACCGCTCGAGGCGGTCGAGGTAGAGCAGCCCGTCGAGGTGGTCCACCTCGTGCTGGAGGCACCGCGCCATGAGCTCGACGCCCTCGACCACGACCTCCTTGCCGTCGAGGTCGGTGCCGACGACGCGCGCGTACCAGGCGCGGTGCGTCGGGTACCACAGCCCCGGCACCGAGAGGCAGCCCTCGTCGCCGTCCTGGTACTCGTCCTCCGACAGCTCGACGATCACGGGGTTCAGCACGTAGCCGATCTCGTCGTCGATGTTCCACGAGAAGGCGCGCAGGCTCACGCCGATCTGGTTGGCCGCGAGCCCGGCGCGACCGTCCTGGTCCACCGTCTCGAGCAGGTCCTCGACGAGCGAGCGGACGCGGTCGTCGATCGTGGTGACGGGGTCGCACGGGGTGCGCAGGACGGGGTCGCCGACGGTGCGGATCTCACGCAGGGCCATGACCCGATCCTTTCACGTCGCGCGGGCACGAGGCGCCACGCAGCGGCTCTCGCGGCGCGGTGCGCACGAGGCGCTGGACACAGCACGACGCCGGTGGTGACCAGGTCACCACCGGCGTCGGGACGTGCGGTGCGTCGTCGTCGGACGACGCGGGGGTCACTCCCCGGCGCGCTGCTGCGGGACGCCCGTGAGGAGCTGACGCACCTCGGCCTCGTGGAAGCGGCGGTGCCCGCCCAGCGTGCGGACGGCGGAGAGCTTGCCGGCCTGCGCCCAGCGCGTCACCGTCTTGGGGTCGACGCGGAACAGGACCGCGACCTCACCCGGCGTGAGCAGCGCGCCCTGCGTGAGGGGGGCGTCGGTGGCAGGCGTCTGAACAGCCATGGGTGGTGCTCCTTCGTCGTTCGGTAGCTCGGCTGACCCCGTGGGCCCCGTGGCTTTGCGTCCCCACCTTGCGGCGGGTTTGCCGTTTGTCGCTGACGAAGGACGACTATGCCCGAAACTGGACAAGCGTGCAAGAACCGGAGCCCGCCGGATCTGTCCCGGAGCGGGTGAAACGTCACAGGCGGCCGAAGCGGGCCCTGACCGCGCAGTAACCACCGAACGCGACGAGCCCCAGCGCGACCAGGACCAGCAGCACCGGACCTGCCGGGGCCTCACGCAGCGCCTGCAGCGCACCGTCGAGCCCGGACGCCTCGTCGGGGTTCGCGTGGAGCGCCGCCACGACGAACAGCACCCCGACGACGCCGAGCGCCACACCCTTGGCCGCGTAGCCCACGACCCCCGCGGTCCGTGCCACGCGTCCGGTCGTGCCGCTCGGCAGCCGCTGCAGGTCCTCGAGGAACTTCTTCGCCAGACCCTTGTAGACGTGGTACGCGCCGACCACGACGACGGCGACGCCGACCGCGCCGACCAGCACACGCCCCGCGGGCGCCTGCATGAGCTGACCGGTCATGCTCGTGGTCTGGCCGCTGCTCGAGGAACCGCCACCCTGCACCACCGAGAACGCCGTGCCCGCGAGCACGAGGTACACGACGGCCTTCGCCCCGCACTTCACGCGGTCGGACGTCTCCCCCGCCGCCCCGCTCAGCGCCGCCGCAGCCTGCCACGCGCCCAGCGCGACGAACGCCACGACCGACACCCACAGCACGAGCGCCCCGAACGACGTCTGCGCGATCTGCTGGAACGCCCCCGACTGGTCGGCGCTGCCCTCGCCCGAGCCGAGCGCGAGCTGCAGCGCCAGCACCCCGATGAGGACGTGCACCAGACCGCTCGCCGCGTACCCCGCGCGCGCACCGACCTCCCACGCGTGCTGACCCGACCTCGCCGCGACCGTGGACATGCGACCTCCCTCGCTGCGGGCTCCCCCACCCGTGCCGGCCCGCGCCGGACGCCCGCGGCGATGCTCGCAGCGGTCGGCCCGCTCCGCGACCGGAACGCCGCGAACCGGGCGCGAGCGCTCCCCTCGGTAGGCTGCCGCCTGCGGGCCAGTAGCTCAGTCGGTCAGAGCAGCGGACTCATAATCCGTCGGTCGTGGGTTCAAGCCCCACCTGGCCCACCGCGCTGACTGTGTTGTTCCGGCTGATGCTGGACGTTGGATGTTCGGCTGAGGGTTGACGGGGTTCCGGTTGAGGGTTGACACCGGTTCCGGTTGATCCTTGACGCTCTTCCATGAGGGAGATGAGCGTGGCCGAGCAGCGGTACAAGGCGGTGTCGGCTGTCATCGCGGATGGTCGGACGATCACCGAGGTCGCAGCGTCATGGGGCATCTCGCGCCAGACGTTGCATGTGTGGCTGGCCCGGTACGAGGCCGGAGGGCTCGAGGCGTTGGTCGACCGGTCGCACCGGCCGGTGTCCTGCCCGCACCAGATGGATCCCGACGACGAGGTCGCGGTGCTGGAGATGCGACGCACTCACCCGGGGTGGGGTCCGGTGCGGATCGTTCACGAGCTGGCCCGGCGCGACATCGTGGTCTCACGCTCGGGGGTCTACCGGGCGCTGCGCCGCGCTGAGCTCATCGTGACCGGTGGGCGACGTCGGCGTGATGAGCACTGGCGTCGCTGGGAGCGCGGTCGGGCGATGGAGCTGTGGCAGATGGACGTGGTCGCCGGGGTGGTGCTCGTGAACGGGACCTCGACGAAGTGCCTGACCGGGATTGACGACCACTCCCGGTTCTGCGTGTGCGCGAGGTTGATGCCAGCTGAGCGCACCCGGTTCGTCTGCGAGGGGCTGAGCGACGCGTTGGACCAGCACGGCGTCCCCGAACAGATCCTGACCGACAACGGCAAGGTGTTCACCGGCCGCTTCAACCATCCGCCGGTCGAGGTGCTCTTCGACGCGATCTGCCGGCGTAACGGCATCGAGCACCTGCTGACCCAGCCCCGATCACCGACCACCACCGGGAAGATCGAACGGTTCCACCGCACTCTGCGCACGGAGTTCGGCACTTCTCGGCAGTTCGCGACCTTCGCCGAGGCCCAGGACGCACTCGATCGGTGGGTTGCCTTCTACAACACCGACCGGCCGCACCAGGCCATCGCCATGGCGACCCCCGCAGCAAGGTTCGCCGGCGCGGCCCACCGTGAGCGAGCCCCCGAGCCCGACCGCACCGGACCGCAGTGGGTCGCCCGCAAGGTCTCTACCGTCGGCGTCGTCTGCGTGTCATGGCAGCAGGTCTCGGTCGGGGTCCACCGCGCAGGCGAGCGCTGCGATGTCCTGGTCGGTCCGGACACCTTGCAGTTCTGGGTCGGCAACGAGCTGCTGCGCACTGTCCAGCGCACCAGCACCGGTCCCGTCCGCAACAAGCGAGCCCTGGGAGGTGCACTGACCAAGACCCGACGAGCACACTGACGACAACGTCAAGGATCAACCGAACCCGAACCGTCAAGCATCACCCGGAACCCAACAGGCCCACCGCGCTGACCTGCACGTTCGCACGCCGCCACCGGATTCGCGGGCGCCTCGTGCAGCAAAACGTGCAGCAGCGGAAGCCCCTCAGGTCGGTGAACCCACGCGCCGATGTCCCAGGTCATGAGCGACTCCCCGCGCACGAAGGCCGACCGGTCCATGCCCGTTCCGCTGGGCGTCGGCATCGCACTGGTGCTCGTTGGCGCACTCGTCGGACCCGGGCCGCTGCGCCTCGTCGGGTCCGTCGGCGGCGTGCTCGCGATCGCCTACGGCGTCGGTCAGCACCTGCGCCAGACGCGCGACCCCGAGGCCTGACGCACAACCTCAGGGGTGTGTGCGTCGTCGAACGGACCCTTTGCGCCGCGTAACGCGCTCGGTGGGCACCCAAGCGAGCCACGGGCCACGCCCGGGGACGTCCTGCCGAATGCACACCGCACCGCGCGCAGTCGCGAGGACGTGCACCTCGAGCACTCACGCGCGCCGTCCCAGAGCTCGACGTCCGCGAGCGCTGGTACCGGCGGGTCGACGACATGCCGGGGGCCGGCGGGCTCGCCGTGATTGACGGCCCAGCGGCAGCAGTCCGGGTGGCCGGGTGGGATGCGCACGAGGACCACGGTCGCGCCGGGGTGCGACAGGCACGCCAGCGCCCTCGTCGGGTGGAGTCCGCTGATCCGCATGGGTGGACCTGCGCCCGATCGTCAGGCAGGCGCATGACCAGCCGCTACGGTTCTCGGCGTCCGTTTTGCTCTGTTTGCAGGGGGTGCTGGTGACGACGTCCGTCGTCGACGACCGTCAGGTGGGCACTGCGCCACTGCGGGAGTGGTGGCAGGTCTGGGCGGAGCGGCGCGCGCAGTGGTGGGCGGAGCGACCCGTGCTGGCTCAACGGTGGACACGGGTGCGTGCGGTCGGGCCATGGGCCGCGTTGGCGTGGGCGGCCGGGTTGTTCGTGTTCGTCCCGGACGTGCGCCTGTCAATGCGCGCGTGGCTGGGGTGCGTGTGGGTAGTCGTGGCGTGGTGGGCCCTTGCGCGGACGAAGACGTTGACGTGGACCGGGTTCATGCGGTTCTTCGCCGCGTGCATTCCGTGGTCGGTCGCGATCGGCCTGATCTCGACGTGGCTCGCCAGCTCGGCGCTGAGCGCGGCCGTGCGGGACGTCGGCCCCTCGATGGGGATCGCCTCGATCACCGAGGAGACCCTCAAGCTCGTACCTGTCGCGCTGGTCGCGATGCTCGCGCCGCGTCGAGCGTCACGGTTCGCCGCGGTCGACTGGCTGCTGCTCGGCCTGGCGTCCGGCACCGCCTTCCTCCTGGTCGAGGAGAGCCTGCGGCGCCTCACATTGAGCATGGAGCCGCAGAGCCTCCTCGGTCGACTGTTCGAGGCGATGCTTCCTCGTTCCGAGGGGCTCCCGCCGGACTGGACGACGTTCCGGCCGTGGCCTCCGCTGCCGACGGACTGGGCACAGGCTGGTCGCGGCTTCGGTGGACATGGCGTGGTCACCGCGATTGTCACGGTCTCGTAGGTCTGGTGCTGGTCGCGCTTCGGCACGTTCGGGGCCGCTCGGACCGTGCAGCGCAACTGGTGCGCGCCGGTGCGGTGACGGTGCCGTTCGTGGCGCTGGTCGTCGCGATCGCCGACCACGCGGCGTACAACGGCGGCGGCGGGCTCAACGCCCCGGACGGAACGCCGCGGTGGTTGGATCCCGCCACGACGAACGTGCCATGGTGGATCCGCGCACCGTGGTCGCTGTTCGGCCATGGACACTTCCGCCCGACCGTGCTCGTCGTGCTGGCCGTCGTCCTGCTGCTGCTCGACGGCGCGCGCCTGGCGCGGGTGCCCGCCGCGACGCTCGACCCTCGCCCTCGACCCGGATGGATCGACCGCGTCACGGGCGCACTGGCCGCGACGACCCGGCGGTGGCCCGCTGCGCTGCGCGCACTGCCGGCACGGTGCGCGTTCGCCGTGCTAGGCACCGGATGGGTCCTGGCGCGTGACTGGCGCACCGCCCTGGCCGGGTTCGCACCCGAGCCCGGGCAACCGCACCTGGCGGCCGTCCGGCAGGGCGCCTCGCTCCTGGCCGGTCAACGCGCCGCTCGTGAGCTCGGGTACGCCGAGCTCGCCGGCCGCGTCGACGTGCGCACCCGACGGTGGATCGCGGGCGTGGCGCTGCTCACGCTGCTGGCCGGAGCGTTGGTGCTCGCGCCTTTCACCGCGCAGGGCCTCGAGCGCACCTACGACCTGTTGGGCTGGCTGGCAGGGGTCATGGCCGCCGTCGCCTCGTGGTGGGACGGCCTGTCACCGGCCCAGAAGACAGCGATCGGCTTCGGTGTCGGAGCGCTGCTCGCCCTGACCCCGCTCGGGCTGGGCGGCGCCCTGTTCACCACGGGTGCCCTGACGTGGGCGATGGACAAGCGCGAGGGCATCGCGACCTTCGCCCAGGACCCGAGCACCGCCACACGCGACTACCTGACCACGACCCCACCGTCCCAGATGGCCATGGACGGCGTCGCGTTCGTGTTCACGTTCCTCCCAGCTGGCGCCGGAGCCGCCACAGGCACCGTGATGCGCCCCGCCCTGCGCGAGGCGGCCTGGGCGCTACGCCACCACCCCGGCGAGCTCCTCGACAGCATCGCCGCACGCATCCGCTGGCAGCTACGCCACGCCGACGAGGACATCGGCGCCGTCGTCGTCCAGTCCAAGCGCCTGCCAGGTGACCCGGCCTCTGTCGGCTGGGCCACCACACAGCAGTACCGGACGACCTTCGAGCGCGCCTACCCCGAACTGCCGATGCAGGATCTCGTGATCCACCACGCTGTCGAGCAGCAGGTCATGCGGCGATACCCCGGGCTCTTCGACAGGTACGAGCTCCACTCGATCGAGAACCTTCGCGGCATCCCCACCCACTTGAACCGCGACATCCACCTCGTCCGGATCCGTGAGCTCTGGGACGACTTCTACGACGCGTTCGCCGACGCTGGGCGCCCGCCCACCAAGGCGGAGGTGCTTGGGTACACGACGAAGATCGATGATCTTCTCGGTCACCACTTCATCCCGAGGGAGCGTTGATGCACTGGATCAAGCCAGAGGTTGCTGGCGGGCTCGGTGAGGGATCGGACTACGACGTCGCTCGTGAGCCCCAGCTCCTGGGCGACCTGTACTTCGAGTTCGCTGACTGGCTCGGAGACGACATCGTGTCGACGTCGGGGTTCTGGCTCGTCACCGACCGGCTCGCTGATGCCTTCCGAAGCGCTGGGCTGACCGGCTGGGAGTTGGGTGTCGTTCACGTCTCTCGGTCGGAGGAGCTCGCGCGGCGCAAGCCTGATCTCGAGCTGCCGAACTGGAACCGTCTGCTCCCCACCGGCACTGAAGGTGACGACATCCTCCTGGTCCGTCGGGTGTACCTGTGCGTCAGCGAGCGCGCTCTGCAGGTCCTCCGCGGTTTCTCGATCGAGCACGCACGCGTCCGCGACGTCTCTGCCATCCCACCGCCGATCGTGTAGCGCGCCGTGCACCCCGCCCCCCGCGGCGTCACGGCCCCGGACGCCCCGAGGTGCTGCCCTACCGCGAGCGCCCCGCCAGGCGACGCCGGGCATGACGCTGCGACAGCCACTGCCGGGAGCGTCGGACCGACCACACTCCGTTCGAGTGCGGATCGAACAGCTTGTGAGGGTTTCATGACGATCCTGAAGTTCGGCCCCGCCGCCGCATGGCCGCGCGACATCGTCCGCTCAAGCGCTCGCGCCCTCGTGCCGATGGCAGGAGGACAGCAGGAGCACCGCGACGTGAAGGCCTGGGCCGCCTCGCTGCGCTCCGGAGGCCTGTCGCCCGGGAGCGTGCAGCGCACCGTGCACCTGCTCTCTGCGTCGCTCAACGCCGCCGTGGAGGCCGAGGTGCTGCCGGCCAATCCCGCCGCGCGCCTGCGCCTTCCGGCGCCCGCGCCGTCGGTCGAGCGCTACCTCACGCACGAGGAGCTCGACGACGTCGTCGCGCACCTCGACGGCGTGTGGCGGCAGATGGCGATCCTGCTAGCCGGCACCGGCATGCGGTGGGGTGAGACCGCCGGGCTGCACCGGGGCCGCGTCGACGCCAAACGCGGCTTCATCGAGGTCGCCGAGGTCTCGTCCGACGCCGAGGGCGCGATGAAGCCGTTCCCGAAGGGCAAGTGCCCCCGGCAGGTCCCGATCGCTCCGTGGCTCGAGCTCGGCGCCCCGCGCCGCGGCGCGTGCACCCTCGGCGACGGGCACGACGTGTGCCGCGGTCCGCTCGTGCTCACGAGCGCATCCGGCACCGTGCTCGACCTCGACAACTTCCGGAAGCGGTGGACGGCCGCGTGCAGGGCCGCCGGCGTGGGGCGCGTGCGTGTGCACGACCTGCGGCACACCTACGCCTCGTGGCTGCTGCAGGCCGGGGTCCCGCTGGCCGAGGTCGGCCGGCTCCTGGGGCACCAGTCCCCGTCACCACCCAGCGGTACGCGCACCTCGCCGAGGTGCCGTCGACGGCCGTCCTGGCAGCGCTCGGGGACCGCGGGCGTGCAGCAAACGTGCAGCAGAGTGCTGCATCACAGGACACCACGACGCACCGCCGCGCTCATCTACGGATCGTCGGAAACGGCACTTGACCTGCACGAACACACCATCGGACATCACGACGCACCACAGGGCAGCACCCCCTGTCGTGCTCTCATCATCCGTCGGTCGTGGGTTCAAGCCCCAACAGGCCCACCGTGACCGCATGCCCGCGCGACCGTCGCGCGGCGCGGAGCACCGGGACGCCCAGCGCCCAGGCCAGCAGGCCCAGCGCGGCGAACGCCGCGCCGAGGGCAGCCGTACCGGTCCAGCCCGCGACGGCGTGGGCCGCCGCGGTGGTGGTGGCGCCGAGTGCGGAGCCGAGCGAGTAGAAGACCATGTACGCGCCGACGACGGTCGCCGTCGCGTCGTCGCGGCCGTCGGTGAGGACGTGCTGGTTGCTGACGTGGACCACCTGGACCGCGAGGTCGAGCAGCACGACGCCGAGCGCGAGCAGGAGCAGCGAGCGCGGCAGCTCCGCGATGAGCACCCAGGAGGCGACCAGGAGCGCGAGGGCGACGCCCGTGGCGTGGTCGGCGCGCCCGCGGTCGGCCCAGCGGCCCGCGCGCGCCGCGCCGAGGGCGCCGGCGAGGCCGGCGACGCCGAACAGCCCGACGGCGGTCTCGCCGAGGTGCCAGGGCGCACCGGCGAGCGGGACGGCGAGCCCGCTCCAGAGCGTCCCGAACGACGCGAAGAGGAAGAACGCCACCGTGCCACGGCTGAGGAGGACCGGGTCGCGGAACGCGCCGGCCAGGCCGCGCAGCGCCGCGCCGTACCGCGGCGGGGGGTCTCGCGGGTCGGGCGGGAGCACGCGCGGCACCACCAGGGCCAGGACGAGGGACACGGCGGCGAGGACCACGTAGACGGCGCGCCAGCCCCACGCCTCGGCGACCAGGCCGGCGACCACGCGCGAGCCGAGGATCCCGACCACGACGCCGGACGTGACGGCGCCGATCGACCGCCCACGGTCGGTGGGCGAGGACACGCGAGCGACGTACGCGACAGCGCTCTGGACGACGACGGCGAACAGGCCCGCGAGCGCGAGGCCCGCGAACGCCACCCACGCGGCCGGGGCGGCGGCGGCGAGGCCGAGCCCCGCGGCGAGCGCGAGCAGGTGCGCGGCGACGAGCCGCCGGCTGTCGAGCACGTCGCCGAGCGGGACGAGCAGGACGAGCCCGGCGAGGTAGCCGAGCTGCCCGGCCGCCACGACCCAGCCGACCTCGCCGGGGGCAAGCCCGAGGTCGTGACCCATCGGCGCGAGCACGGGCTGCCCGGCGTAGACCCCGGCGACCGCGACCCCGCAGACCACCGCGAGCAGCGATCTCGTCCGTGCCGTCACCCTCGCCCCTTCGGTAGCATTGTGAAACCAACGCACCGTAGGCCCGATCAGTTGCAGATCGCAACTTTGAAGGAGTGGTCATGCCCGCCCACGCTGCACCCCCCGTCTGGACGGACGCGGCGTGCCCGGTGGCCCGCGCCGCCGACCTCGTCGGGGACCGCTGGAGCCTGCTGGTCGTCCGCGACGCGATGGACGGCGCACGGTCCTTCACGGAGCTCCAGCGCCGGACCGGCATCGCGCGCAACATCCTCAGCGACCGGCTCCGGCGGCTCTGCGCCTTCGGCGTCCTCGCGCAGGTCGACGCCCCCTCCGGCAGGCGTCAGGTGTACGAGCTCACGGTCGCCGGCAAGGACCTGTTCGGCGTCGTCGTCGCGCTCCGGCAGTGGGGCGAACGGCACGCCTTCGCCGACGGGGAACCCCGCTCCACGCTGGTCGACGGCCACGGCGAGCCGGTGCCGCGGCTGATCCCGACCGACAGCCACGGGCAGGAGCTGACCTGCGACGACGCGCGCGTCGTGCACGTCCGGCCCCCCGCGTGACCACCGCGCCCGGACCTCCCGGCAGGTCTCGCCGCGCGCGCGGCACCACGCGCACCTAGCCTCTCGCCATGCGCGACGCCGGAGCCCCGTCCCGAGCGCTGCTGCGCGCGGTGCTGCTCGGCGCCGCGGTCGCGCTGCCCGTCGTCGCGCTGGCGGTCGTCGTGCGCGGCGGGTCCAACGACGTCGTGCGGTTCGACGAGTCGACGGTCGTCGCGGCCACGGACCTCACGCGCGCGTCGCCGGCGCTGCGCACCGCGCTCGTGCTGTGGCAGGACGTCCTCGCGCCGCGGTGGCTCAACCTCGTCGTCGTGCCGCTCGTGTGCGTGTGGGCGTGGCGGCGCCACGGTCTCGGCGCGCGCGCGGCGTGGGCCGGGGCCACGGTCGCCGCCGGGTGGGCGCTGCAGCTCGCCGCCAAGGGCCTCGTGCAACGCGCACGGCCCGTGATCGAGGACGCGGTCGCGCACGCGCCCGGGTCGAGCTTCCCGTCCGGCCACGCGGCCGGCACGACCATGGCGGCTCTCGCCCTCACCGTCCTGGCGTGGCCGGCGCTGCGGCGGCGCGGCCGCGTGACCGCCGTCGCGGTCACGACGCTCGCGATCGTCGGCGCCGCGGCGGACCGCGTCCTGCTGGGCGTGCACTACCCGTCCGACGTCGTCGCCGGGACGCTGCTGGGCGTCGCGGTCGTCGGCGCGTCGTACGTCGGGTTCCGCGGCCGCGGCACCCACGACCCGGACGCCGCACCGGTGTCCGCCGGCCGCCCGGAGGGCGCATGAGCAGGTTCTGGCACCGCTGGGAGACCGACACCCGCGCCCCGTCGGGCCGCGAGTGGCGGCGTGACGTGCTGCGGCGCGCGCTGCTGCCCACGGCCGTGCTGTGGTGCGTCGTGGTGGGGACCGGCTTCCTCCTCACCGGTCCGCTGCACGGGCTGCCCGCGGAGGCGGCCGTCAACCGGTGGTTCGTCGACGCGCGCACGCCCGCCCTCGACACCCTCACCACGTGGCTCTCCGCGATCGGCCAGACCGAGCCGCTGATCGGCGCGTGCCTCGTCGGCATCGCGCTGACGTGGTGGCGCACGCGGCAGTGGTGGTACGCGACCGTGCTGGGGCTCGCGGTCGCGCTGCAGGCGGCGGTGTTCCTCAGCGCCGCGGCCGTGGTCGGCCGCGAGCGGCCCGACGTCGAGCACCTCGACCACGCGCCGCCGACGTCGAGCTTCCCGAGCGGGCACACCGGGGCCGCCGCCGCGTTCTACCTCACGCTCGCGCTCGTCGCGCAGCGCATCCGCCGCCCGGCGCTGCGGTGGACGGTCACGGTGCTGTGCGTGCTCGTGCCGTTCGCGGTCGGGACCGCGCGCGTCTACCGCGGCATGCACTCGGTGAGCGACGTGACCGTCGGGTTCCTCAACGGCGCGACCTGCGCCGTCATCGCGTGGGGCTACCTGCGGCGTTCGCCGCGGACGCCCGAGGAGGTCACGGACGCCCCCGGACCCGGCAGCAGCGTGCCGTCGCCCGCACCGGCCCGCTGAGCACCCCGGCACGTCGCGTGCCGGTGGCGCGGCACGCGCGGACTACCGTGGGGCCGTGGCCCTGTTCTCCCGACGCCGTCGCCTGCCCGACCCGCTGCGCCGCGCGCTCGACCTGCGCGCCGACGCGATCCTCGCGAGCGCACCCCTCACCGACGGACGCTGGGCGGTGACGGCGCGTCGCGCGCTGCACCTCGTGGGCGACGAGGGCGCGGTGCGCACGCCGTGGGCGGACGTCGACCGCGGGTCGCTCGACGCCGCGACGAGCACCCTCACGGTGCACTGGGTCAGCGGGGCGCGCACCGAGCTGCCGCTCGACCCCGAGGCGGACGCGTGGGACTTCGCGCAGTCGTTCCGCGAGCGCGTGCAGCAGTCGGTGGTGCACGTCGAGCACGTCGAGGTCCCCGGCGCCCGCGGCCCCGTCCGCGTCGCGCTGCGGCGCGACGAGCACGGCGACCTGTTCACGCAGGTCATCGGCGACGGGACCGTCGACCTGGGCGACCCGGCGGTCGCACGGGTCGTCGCCGCGGCCGAGGCGCACGTGCGCGCCGAGGCGGGCCTCGCGCGCTGAGCCCGTGCGACGTGGCGCACGTCGCACCGACCGCGGGCGGGACGGTGTCCGAGGCACCCTCGCGGGCCTGCTAGGGTTTTCCCGCACGATCCCCCGTAGCTCAATTGGCAGAGCATTCGACTGTTAATCGAAGGGTTACTGGTTCGAGTCCAGTCGGGGGAGCATCCACGAGGCCTCCGGCCCGCGTCACCGCGGGCCGGGGGCCTTCGTGCTTCCCGAGCCGGGACGGCGCCGCGCCGGCGCGCGCAACGGCAGCCGGTGCAGCACGACGTCCTCGACCGCGCCGTCGCGCAGCGTGAACGTCAGGTACGTGCACGCCGGCTGCCGGCGCCGGTCGGTGGGCGACCCGGGGTTGAGCAGGCGCGTCCCGCGCGGCGTCACGGAGTCCCACGGCACGTGGCTGTGCCCGAAGACGAGCAGGTCGAGGTCGGCGAACCGCTCGTCGCAACGGCGCTCGCGCCCGCCGGCCGCACCGGTCTCGTGGACGACCCCCACGCGGACGCCCGCGACGGTGGCCGTGGCGACCTCCGGGACGCGTGCGACGAGGCCCGCGGGGTCGTTGTTGCCGTGGCACGCGAGGAGCCGGGTCGCGCGGCGCTCGAACGCGTCGAGCAGGTCCTCGTCGACCCAGTCCCCCGCGTGCACCACGAGGTCCGCGTCGTCGACGGCGCGCCACACGGCGGGCGGCAGGTCGCGGGCCCGGGCCGGGACGTGCGTGTCCGCGACGGCCACGACCCGCACCGCGTCGGCGGCCGTCACCGCCACCCGCCGCGACGTCGGACCGGAGGCGCCGGGACGGCTGGGGCGACCGGGAGGGCCGGGACGCGTGTGGTCATCCCCCGATGCTCGCGCGCCACGCCCGCCGTCGCACCCGCGCCACCCCACGGGCACGGGCACGGGCACGGGCACGGGCACGGGCACGGGCACGGGCACGGGCACGGGAGGACCCTCGCCGCGGCAGCACGCCGGGGCTACGGTGACCCCATGACCCGCCTGCTGCTGCGCGCCGTCGTGTTCCTGGGCTCGGCCGCGCTCGGACTGCTCGCGGCCGCGCTGCTGGTCGACGGCGTGCGCGTGACCGCGTCCGGGTTCGTCGTCACCGTGGTGGTGTTCGCGGTCGCGCAGTCGCTGCTGGCGCCGTTGGCCGTGCGCGCGACCACGCGGTACGCCCCCGCGCTGCTCGGCGGCGTCGGTGTCCTGTCGACGTTCGTCGCGCTGCTGCTCGCACGGCTGCTCACGTCAGGGCTGCGCATCTCGGGGGTCGCGGCGTGGGTCCTCGCGACGCTCGTCGTGTGGGTCGTGACCGCGCTCGCGACGATCGTGCTGCCGCTCGTGCTGCGACGCGAGGACCGGCCCGCGGACGGCCCTCCCGCCGCGGCCGGACGACGGCGCGGCGGCCGCGCCTGACGCGACGCCGGCCCGTCCGCGCGACGGCGTGCGACCGGGCGGTCCCGGCACGCTCGAACACGCCCCTGACCTGCACGGACACCAGCGTCACCGACGGGGCTGGACGAACGTCCGCGCAGGCCTCACACTGACGACGTCCGTGCGCCGGACGCCGGGCTCCCGCCCCGTCGGCACGGGCCCTGCCGCGCCCCGCACCGCCGTTCCCCCTGCTTCTCCCCCGCTCCGCCCCGCGCGCCGTCGGACGCCCTCCGACGCCCGCCCGGGGACGTCGTGGACCCCGCACGCCCCACCCCGCTCGACCCCCGCTCGTCTCCCCCGTCACCACCCGTCGTCCGGCCCGTCCTGGCCGGGGAAGGACCCGTCGTGCTGCGCTCCGTGGCCGCCCACCTCTCGCTCGACGTGCACGCACCGCTCGAGCTGCTGCTGTCCGTGGCCGTCGCGGAGGGGCCCTTCGACCGCACCGAGACGCTGCACGTGCGGTCCGACGACGCACCGCTCGACGTGCAGGAGATCAAGACGCCGCACGGCGGACGCGTGCACCGCGTGCTGGCGCCCGCCGGGCGCGTCGTCGTCGACTACCAGGCGACCGTCGTGGGGCGGTCCGTCACGACGCCCGTCGAGGACGTCGACCTGGTCGAGTACCGGCGCCCGAGCCGCTACGCCGAGTCCGACCGGCTGCTCGCGTTCGCACGCGACCAGTTCCGCGGCCTGTCCGGCGCCGCGCTGCTCGACGCCGTGGTCGCGTGGGTGAACAACCACGTCACCTACCTGTCGGGGTCGAGCCTGCCGACCGACGGTGCGACCGACACGCTGCTCAAGCGTCGCGGCGTGTGCCGCGACTTCGCGCACCTCGTGGTCGCGCTGCTGCGCGCCTGCGACACGCCCGCGCGGCTCGCGGCCGTGTACGCGCCGGGCCTGCGGCCCATGGACTTCCACGCCGTCGCCGAGGCGTACGTCGAGGGCGCGTGGCACGTGGTCGACGCGACCCGGCTCGCGCCGCGCGGCTCGCTGCTGCGCATCGCGACCGGGCGCGACGCGACCGACACCGCGTTCCTGTCGTACTACGGCGGCAGCCTGCGGCTGCGTGCCCTCACGGTCACGGCCGTGAGCGACACGCGTGTCGAGGACGACGGCACGGGGCTCGTCACGCTGGGCTGAGCGCGGACGCCGCCGCGGGGGCGTCCGACGTGCGGGAGCCCCGGGTCAGGCGCTCTCGCGCAGCGACCGACGGCGCGCCTCGAGCTCGAGGAGCTCGCCGAGCAGCGCGCGCTGCTCCCCCGCGTCGGCCGCCGCGTCGAGCCGCTGCAGGCGGCCGCGCACGTCGGCGATCCGGCGCGTGTACCCGATGTCGACGAGCCGCATGACGACGCCGCGCACGTAGCCCGGCAACGACTCCGGGCGGTCCTCGGGCAGCGGGGCGACCGACATCTCGGTGAGCAGCGGGCGCACCGGCTCGGCGGCCTCCTCGAGCACCGCGCCGACCCACGCGGCCTCGCCGCCGCGTGCCACCAGGTCGGCGGCCGCGCTCACGCCGCCCGCCGCGCGGACGGCCTCGTGCACGGCGCGGTAGGCCGGTGCCGTGCACGCGTCGGGCGCGAGCGCGTCGAAGTCCGGCGGGACGAGCGTGGGGTGCTGCAGCACGACCTCGAGCGCCGTGCGCTCGACCTGCGCGACGGGGTCGCGGCGGTCGGGCGCGGTCATGCGCGCGACCGGCACGGGTGCGGGTGCCGCGTCGCCCGCGACCGGCCGCCGGGCGTCCCGCTCGGGCCCGGGCCGCGCACCCGGGCGTGCACCGCGCCGGGACGCGTCGGACACCGCACGCCGCACGGCCGCGACGTCGTCCATGCCCAGCCACCCGGCCAGCAGACGCTCGTACTCGGGCCGCAGCGCCGAGTCCCGGATGCCCGCGACCACGGGGGCCGCGGCACGCAGCGCCCCGACGCGCCCCTCGGCGGTCGTGAGGTCGTGCGCCGCGAGCGTCGAGCGGATGACGAACGCGAACAGCGGCTGCCGCGTGCTCACCAGCGCGCGCACCGCGTCCGGGCCGCGCGCCTGCCGCAGCTCGCACGGGTCCATGCCCGACGGCTCGACGGCCACGAACGTCTGCGCGCTGAACGCCTGGTCCTCGCCGAACGCGCGCAGCGCGGCCTTCTGACCGGCCGCGTCGCCGTCGAACGTGAACACGATCTCGCCGCCCACCGACGACCCGCCCGCGAGCTGCACGCCCCCGGCGCCGCCCGCGTCGCCCACGAGCCGCCGCACGATGCGCGAGTGGTCGGACCCGAACGCGGTGCCGCACGTCGCGACCGCGGTGGGCACGCCCGACAGGTGCATCGCCATGACGTCGGTGTAGCCCTCGACGACCACGACCTGCTTGGCCTTGGCGATCTCCCGCTTGGCCAGGTCGATGCCGTAGAGCACGTGCGACTTGCGGTAGAGCGGCGTCTCGGGGGTGTTGAGGTACTTCGGTCCGTTGTCCTCGTCGTACAGGCGCCGCGCGCCGAAGCCCACGGTGTCGCCGGTGACCTCGCGGATCGGCCACACCAGGCGCCCGCGGAACCGGTCGTACACGCCGCGCTGCCCCTGGCTCACGAGCCCGGACGCGGTGAGCTCGGCCTCGGTGAACCCGCGCCCGCGCAGGTGACGCAGCAGCGCGTCCCAGCCCTGCGGCGCGTACCCCACGCCGAACGTCTCGGCGGCCGTACGGTCGAACCCGCGCTCCGACAGGAACGCGCGCGCGGCCGCGGCCTGCGGCGTCACGAGCTGCTCGCGGTAGAACTCCTCGGCGACGCGGTGCGCGTCGAGCAGCCGCCGACGACGACCGGGCTCCTCGCCGGGGCGCGTCGGGCCGCCGTCCTCGTAGCGCACCTGGAGGCCGACGCGCGACGCGAGGTACTCGACCGCGTCGGTGAACCCCAGCCCGTCGACGGCCTGGACGAACGCGATGACGTCGCCGCCCTCGCCGCACCCGAAGCAGTGGTAGCGCCCCACCTGGGGGCGCACGTGGAACGACGGCGTGCGCTCGTCGTGGAACGGGCACAGGCCCTTGAGGGAGCCGACGCCCGCGGGCCGCAGCGCGACGTGCGCGCCCACGACGTCCTCGATCCGGACGCGCTCGCGGACGGCCTCCACGTCCTCCCGCCGGATCCGTCCCGCCACGGGCGTGAGTCTAGGCGTCCGCGGGCGTGGTCGGATCGCGGCGACGGGCGGCCGGGTGTCGAATGTGGCGACCGTCGCTCGTCATGGCGACGACCGGGCGGCACGCGCCCGCGGCACGAGGAGGACGACGTGGAGTACCTGCTGCTCATCTGCACCGACCCCGACGGCGAGGACGCCGCCCCCGGGGACCCGACCATCGAGGAGTGGGGCGCCGACGTCGACGCGCGCGGCGTGTGGCGGCACGGCGACCGGCTGCGCCCCGTGGAGGCCGCGACGACCGTGCGACGCCGCGGCGACCGCGTGGTGCTCACGGACGGCCCGTTCGCGGAGACCCGCGAGCAGATCGCGGGCTACGACGTGATCGACTGCGCGGACCTCGACGAGGCGCTCGCGGTCGCGGCGGCGCACCCGATGGCGCGCGCGGGACGCATCGAGGTGCGCCCCGTGTGGCCGCTGGGCGCCGACGACTGAGCGCACGGTTCCGTCCGTCGCGGCGTCAGTGCCGCGGCGGGCGGACCAGCCGGGAGTGCCACGCGACCGCCGACACGTCGGTGAGGGACGCGACCTGGTCGACGACGACGCGCAGGCGTGCGGCGTCGTCGCCGGCCGCGCGCCAGTCCGCCGCGAACGGCGGCTCGAGCGCGTCCGGGCCGCGGTCGGCCAGCACGGTCACCAGGTCGTGCAGCACGTCGCGCTGCCGCTGGTACAGCGGCTCGAGCTCGCGCGGCGCCATGACGTACGCGACCGCGAGGCCCTTGAGCACGAGGATCTCGGCGAGCGTCTCGTGCGGGACGACGAGCTCGGCGGCGTAGCGGGTCAGCGGGCCGTCGCCGTAGCGCGCGCGGGTCGCCTGCTGCGCGGCCTTCGCGAACCGTCCGATGAGCTGGCTGGTCGCGTCCTTGAGGACCGCGAGCGCGCGCCGCGACCCGTCGAAGCCCGGCTCCCAGAGCCGCGCCGCCACCAGGCGGTCCATCGCGGCCTCGAGCTCCGGCCCGGACACCTGCGCGCCGTACCAGGTGTCGACCGCGTCGAGCACGCGGGCACGCTCGTCGGGGCGCGTGAGCACGCCGAGGTCGACGCGGTCGCCGACGACCGCGTCCTCGACGTCGTGCACCGAGTACGAGATGTCGTCGGCGAGGTCCATGACCTGCGCCTCGAGGCACTTGCGTCCCTCGGGCGCGTCGGCCCGCAGCCACGCGAACACCGGCAGGTCGTCCTCGTAGACGCCGAACTTGTGCGTGGGACGCCCGCTCGCCGGGCTCACCGGGCCCTGCCCGTAGCGCCACGGATACTTGACCGAGGCGTCGAGGCTCGCGCGCGTGAGGTTGAGGCCGACCGACGTGCCGTCGGGAGCGACGACCTTGGGCTCGAGGCGGGTCAGCAGGCGCAGGGTCTGGGCGTTGCCCTCGAAGCCGCCGATGCCGCGCGCGAGCTCGGCGAGCGCCCGCTCGCCGTTGTGGCCGAACGGCGGGTGGCCCAGGTCGTGCGCGAGGCACGCGGTGTCGACGACGTCGGGGTCGCACCCCAGCGCCTTGCCGATCTCGCGGCCGACCTGCGCGACCTCGAGCGTGTGCGTGAGGCGCGTGCGCACGAAGTCGTCCGTGGAGGGTCCGAGCACCTGGGTCTTGGCGCCGAGGCGGCGCAGCGCCGAGGAGTGCACGAGTCGCGCGCGGTCCCGCTCGAACGGCGTGCGCTCACGCGACTTCTCCCCCTCGGCGAGCCAGCGGTCGCGGTCGGCGGCGCAGTAGCCGTCGAGGTCGCGGACGGTGGGGTCGAGGGCTGTCACGTGCCCAGGGTAGGCGTGGCGCCGCCCACGACCGGCGCGACGCCCGTCTAGAGCTCCGTGCCCACGGGGTCCGCGAGCACGATTCGTCAGCGCGCCGAGCAGCGACGCCAGCGGGCCGCGCCGCGCCCGCGTCCCCTCGCCGCTCGTGCCAGGGAGGGCAGCGGGACCGCTCAGCCCTTGACCGAGCCCGCCGTGAGCCCGCCCACGATGTACTTCTGCAGGAACAGGAAGAGCAGCAGCACCGGCAGCGCGGCGATCACCGCACCGGCCGCGAACAGCCCCCAGTTGGCCTCGAGCAGCGACGACACCCAGCCGTACAGCCCGACGGCCACGGTCCAGTTGCGCTCGGACTGCAGCACGAGGCGCGCGATGATGAACTCGCCGAACGTCGCGATGAACGACAGCAGCGCGACGACCGCGAGGATCGGCGTGACGAGCCGCAGGATGATCGTCCAGTAGGTCTGCGCGTGCGTCGCGCCGTCGATCTTCGCGGCCTCGTCGAGCTCGCGCGGGACGGTGTTGAAGAACCCGTACATGAGGAACGTGTTCACGCCGAGCGCGCCGCCCAGGTAGACGGCGATGAGCGCGAGCTTGCTGTTGAGGCCGAGCGACGGGACGACGTTGCCGAGGCCGATGAGCAGCAGGAAGATCGCGACGAACGCGAGCATCTGCGGGAACATCTGGATGATGAGCAGCGCCGTGAGGCCCGCGCGGCGCCCCGTGAACCGGAACCGCGAGAACGCGTAGGCGGCCGCGGCGCCCATGAGGACCGTGCCGACGCCGGTGGCGATCGCGATCTGCAGGGAGTTGCCGAGCCACGTCCAGAACATCGTGCCGCCGAGCGCCTCGTAGTTGGCGGGGCTGAGCGACGCGAACAGCCGGTTGGAGCCCGTGAGCGTGCCGCCGTCGGTGAGCGAGGCGGAGATGACGTAGACGATCGGGAACACCGCGTACACGACGGCGACGACCCCGACGAGGTGCCGCCACCCGAGCTCGGCGAACCAGCGGTGCGGACGCATCCGGGGGGCGGCGGCGCGGGCCGCGGCGGTGCGCGTGGGCGTGACGTGCGACGTGGTCATCAGCTGATCTCCTCGAACTGCTTGGTGCGCTTGAAGGTGATCGCGGAGATCGTCGCGACGATGACGAAGATGACGATCGACAACGCGCTGGCCAGGCCGTAGTTCTTCGCGGCCGTGCCGTCGAGCCCGGACACCGAGTAGACCATCGAGATGAGGATGTCGGTGTGGCCGAGCGGCACGGACGCGTCGGCGAACCGCGGCCCGCCGCCCGTGAGCATGTAGATGAGCGTGAAGTTGTTGAAGTTGAAGGCGAAGGACGAGATGAGCAGCGGTGCGGTCGCGACCAGCAGCAGCGGCAGCGTGACCGAGCGCCACGTGCGCATCGCGCTCGCGCCGTCGACCTTGGCGGCCTCGAGCACGTCGGACGGCAGGGACTGCAGGGCCCCGGTGCAGATGAGGAACATGTACGGGAACCCGAGCCACAGGTTGACCCCGAGCACCGAGAGCTTCGCGAGCCACGGGTCGGTGAGCCACGGCACCGCGGCCCCGCCGAGCAGCACCTGGTTGACGAACCCGAAGGACCGGTTGAGCAGGCCGGACCACAGCAGCGCCGCGAGGAACCCCGGGATCGCGTACGGGAAGATCAGCAGCGTGCGGTAGATCTTGCGCCCGCGCAGCCGCGTGTCGTTGAAGGTGATCGCGAGGAACAGCCCCAGCAGGAACGTCGTGACGACGGACAGGATCGCGAACGCGAACGTCCACGCCAGGATGCGCAGGAACGGCCCCGCGTAGCGCTCGTCGCCGAACGCGGTGCGGAAGTTGTCGAAGCCGACCATGACGCGCCAGCCGACGTTGAGCCGCTGGCCGTCGTCCGACTGGAACCAGCCCTCGGACGTCGCGCGGTACACCGTGCCGGTGGCGACGTCGGTCATCGTGTCGGCCTCGGGGTCCCACGTGAGCGACGGCGTCGACACGAAGCCGGTGCGCGCGTCCTGCGTGCGGATCGAGCCGTCGTTCGGGTCGTCGGAGACGGGCACGCGCAGCGCGGTGACCTCGGCCTGCCGGGCCAGGATCTCCTGGCGTCCCAGCACGGTCGCGTCGGGCACCTGCGTGACCCGGCCGTCCTCGACCGTCGCGCCGTCGGCCGCGGCGAGCGGCTGGTCGGCCGTGCCGACGAGCGCCTCGTCGTCCTCGACGACCGCGAAGCCCAGCTGCCCGCCGCGCTCGACGACCGTCAACGGGTACGAGGCCGAGCCCTCGACGCGGCGCTCGTTCTGGATGAGCAGCGCCTCGACGGCCTGCTCCTGGGTGGAGTTGTGGCCGTCGCCGTAGTTGGTGAACGCGACGAACCCCGTGTAGGCGACGACGTACACCTGGTAGACCAGCAGGAACGCGAGCCCGGGCAGGATGTACTTCATCGGCAGCGAGCGCCGCGAGAAGTACACCCAGTCGGCGACCGCGACGAGCGCGACCATCGACACGAGGATGCCCATGCTGCCCTCGCGCCACGCCGCGAGGATCCCGAACACGCCGAGCGCGTTCACGACCGCCATGAGTGCGATCTTCACGAGCGTGCCGGGCCGGACGGGGCCGCGCCCGGGGCCGCGGCCCGCGCGGCGGTCGGTGGGGCCGGACGGACCCGGTGGTGTGACGGCGTCGCTCGTGCCGTCGACCGTGGGAGCCTGCGTGGACATCGCGCGCCTTCCGAGCGGTGGAGGTCGGCGCGTCGGTGCGCCGCAGAAGGTGGACCGGACCGCCCGGCCGCGCCGCGGGGGGATCCGCGGCGCGACCGGAGCGAGGGGGTCAGGAGCCGATGGCTCCCTGGATGTCGGCGATCATCTTGTCCCACGCCGCGACCGGGTCGGCCTGGCCGGAGATGATGTTCGCCTCGGTGACGCCCCAGAAGGCCCAGACGGAGCCCATCTCGGGGATCGAGGGCATCGGGACCGCGTCGGCGCCGACGGCCGCGAAGCCGGCGGTGATCGGGTCGGCGGACGCCTGCTCGGCGGCCGACTTGAGCGCCGGCGGGCGGTTGCCGGCCTCGTAGAGCGCGAGCTGCGCCTCGTCGGTCGCGATGTAGTTGACGAGGAAGTCGTTCGCCAGGAGCGCCTTGTCGCTCTGCGCCGAGACGTAGAACCCCTGGACGCCGACGAACGGCTGCGCGGCCTGCGGCCCGGCCGCGGGGACCGGGTCGATCGCGAGGTCGAGGTCCGCGAACTGCTCGAGCATCCACGGGCCGCCGACGATGAACGGCGACTCGCCGTTCTTGAACGCCTCGACCGCGATGTCGTACGTGATGTCGGTCGACAGCACGCCCGCCGCGCCCTGCGCCTGCAGCCACGTCGCGAACGCCTGCCCGGGCGCGCCGCCCATGGCGAGGTCGGCCGTGTACGAGCCGTCCGCGTTCTGCGCGAACACGGGCGCGCCGAACGACGTCTGCAGCGGGTAGTACGTGTACGGGTCGCCCTCGGTGCTCGTCTGGATGAGGAACGGGTACTTGGTGCCGGCGGCCTGCCCGGCGGCCACGGCCTCGTCCCACGTCGCGGGCGCGGTCGCGGCCAGCGCGGTGTTCCGGATGAGGGCGATGTTCTCGATCGCGTAGGGCAGGCCGTACACCTGGCCGTCCTGCGTGAACGCCTGGATCGCGACGTCCTCGAAGTCGGCGGTCTTGTCGCCGAGCTCGATGGGGGCGACGACGCCGTTGGTGGTGAGCTCGCCGAGCCAGTCGTGCGCGCCGACGGTGATGTCGGGGCCCTCGCCCGTGGGGACCTGCGCGAGGAAGTCCGCGCGGATGTCCTCGAAGTTCTTGAGCACGAGCTCGACGTCCACGTCGTTCTCGTCCTCGAACGCCTTGGCGGCCTGCTCGACCGCGTCCTTCCGGGTCTCGTCGACCCAGACGACGAGGCCGTCGCCCGAGCCGCCGTCGGCCGTGCTGCCGGGCGTCGAGCCGCCCGTGGTGTCGTCGCTGGAACCGCCGCACGCCGTGAGCGTGAGTGCGAGGCCGAGCGCCACCGCTGCGGCCGGGATGCCTCGTCGCATCGTTCGTCTCCTGTAGTCGTTCGACTCACCGACGCCGGTCGTGCCGCCGTCGGCCCATGACGTGAAGGTAGGTGCGTTGCACCCGTTGCTGCAAATCGTTACGGTAACTTTCAGGCAACGGTTTCACAGCGTGCTCCGCACGAGGAGCGGCACCAGGACGAGGAGGTCCGATGACCCCGACTACGCTGCCGTCTGTGCGCACACGACTGACCGACCTGGCCGAGCAGGCCGGGGTGAGCACCGCGACGGTGTCGCGCGTGCTCAACGGCAAGCCGGGCGTGTCCGCGCAGGCGCGGCAGGCGGTGCTCACGGCGCTCGACATGCTCGGCTACGAGCGGCCCGAGAAGCTGCGGATGCGCTCCGCCGGTCTCGTCGGGCTCGTGGTCCCCGAGCTCACCAACCCCGTGTTCCCCGCGTTCGCGCAGATCATCGAGACCATGCTCAGCGACCGCGGGTACACGCCGCTGCTGTGCACGCAGTCCCCCGGCGGCACCACCGAGGACCAGTACGTCGAGCTGCTCATGGAGCACTCCGTCGACGGCATCGTCTTCGTGTCGGGCCTGCACGCCGACACCACCGCCAGCAAGGACCGGTACCACCGGCTGCGGGGGCGCGGCGTGCCGCTCGTGCTCGTCAACGGCTATGCCGAGGGCGTGGACGCCCCGGCGGTGTCGACCGACGACTCCGCCGCGATGGACCAGGCGTTCCGCCACCTGTACTCCCTCGGCCACCGTGCGATCGGGCTCGCCGTCGGGCCCACGCGCTTCGTCCCTTCGCAGCGTAAGCGCGACGCGTTCGTCTCGCTCCTCGAGAAGCACCTCGGGGCCACCGACGCCGACGCGCACGTCGTCTCGACGCTGTTCACGGTCGAGGGCGGCCAGGCCGCCGCGACCGAGCTGTTCGCGTCGGGGCACACCGCGGTCGTCTGCGGCTCCGACCTCATGGCGCTCGGCGCCGTGCGCGCCGCTCGCCAGCTCGGCCTGCGCGTCCCCGAGGACGTGTCGGTCGTCGGGTTCGACGACTCGCCCCTCGTGGCGTTCACCGACCCGCCGCTGACGACCGTGCGCCAGCCCGTCGCCGCGATGGGCCACGCCGCGGTCTCGGCTCTCGTCGCCGAGATCACCGGCACGCGCGCCGCGCGCGCCGAGCTGCTGTTCCACCCCGAGCTCGTCGTGCGCGGCTCGACCGGCAGCGCACCCGCGGCGCCCGCGGACGCGCCCGTCGCCGCCGCGGTCCCCGCCGCGCGCTGACTGCGCGCGTCGTCCCCGCCCGACCCCCGGCGCCCCCGTGGGCCCCGGCGGCGCCCTCCGCGCCGTCCCCCGACCCCGCACCCTGCAGGAAGGCACCCCGTGACCCTCGCGTCCCCCTCGACCGAGCTCATCGCGCACCACCCCGACACCGGGACGCAGTGGTGGCGCACCGCCGTCATCTACCAGGTCTACCCGCGCTCGTTCGCGGACGCGTCGGGCGACGGCGTGGGTGACCTGCCCGGTGTCACGTCGCGCCTCGAGCACCTCGTCGACCTCGGCGTCGACGCGGTCTGGCTCTCGCCGTTCTACCGCTCGCCGCAGGCCGACGCCGGGTACGACGTCGCCGACTACCGCGACGTCGACCCGCTGTTCGGCACGCTCGCCGACGCCGACGCGCTCGTCGCGCGCGCGCACGAGCTCGGCCTGCGCGTCATCGTCGACCTCGTGCCGAACCACACGTCCGACGAGCACGTGTGGTTCCAGGCCGCGCTCGCCGCCGGCCCGGGCTCGCGCGAGCGCTCCCGCTACCACTTCCGCGACGGCCGGGGCGAGCACGGCGAGCTGCCGCCCAACAACTGGGAGTCGATCTTCGGCGGCCCCGCGTGGACGCGCACGACCGACCCCGACGGCACGCCCGGCCAGTGGTACCTGCACCTGTTCGACAGCAAGCAGCCCGACCTCAACTGGGACGACCCCGAGGTCCGCGAGGAGTTCGAGGACGTCCTGCGCTTCTGGCTCGACCGCGGCGTCGACGGGTTCCGTGTCGACGTCGCGCACGGCATGGTCAAGCAGCCGGGCCTGCCCGACTGGGACGGCCACGTCACGATGATCGAGGGCTCCGACGACGTCGACGGCGTCGACGCGGTCGACGGCTCGGGCAACCGCGGACCGATGTTCGACCAGGACGGCGTGCACGAGATCTACCGCGCGTGGCGTCGCGTGCTCGACACGTACGACGGCGACCGCGCCATGGTCACCGAGGCGTGGGTCGAGCCGCTGAGCCGCCTCGCGCGCTACGTGCGGCCCGACGAGGCGCACCAGTCCTTCAACTTCGCGTTCCTCGCGGCCGGCTGGCACGGTCCGTCGCTGCGCCGCGTGATCACGTCGTCGTACGCGGCCAACGACGCGGTCGGCGCACCGACCACGTGGGTGCTGTCGAACCACGACGTCGTGCGCCACGCGTCCCGCCTGGGGCTGCCGGACCCGACGCACCGCCCCAACGGCATCGGCCACGGCGACGAGCAGCCCGACGCCGCGCTCGGCCTGCGGCGCGCCCGCGCCGCGACGCTGCTCATGCTCGGGCTCCCCGGCTCGGCGTACGTCTACCAGGGCGAGGAGCTCGGGCTGCCCGAGCACACCGCGCTCGACGACGACCTGCGCCAGGACCCCGCGTTCTTCCGCACGGGCGGCGGCGAGCGCGGCCGCGACGGCTGCCGCGTGCCGCTGCCCTGGGAGGGCGACGCGCCCGGCCTGGGGTTCTCCCCCACCGGCGCCACGTGGCTGCCGCAGCCCGCCGAGTGGGCCGAGCTCGCCGCCGACCGGCAGCGCCGCACCGACGGGTCGACGTACGAGCTGTACCGCTCGGCGCTGCGCACGCGCCGCACCGAGGACCTCGGCGCGGGCGGCCTGGAGTGGCTCGAGGGGCACGGCTCCGAGCACGTCCTGGCGTTCCGCAACCGCGACGTCGTGGTGGTCGCGAACCTCGACGACGAGGCCGTCGCGCTGCCCGCGGGCGCGCAGGTGCTGCTCGCGTCCGGCCCGCTCGACGGCGGGTTGCTCCCGGCCGGCACGACGGTCTGGCTGCGCGCGTCCTGACGCCGGCGCCACGCTCGACGACGGCCCGGTCGCCCCACGGCGGCCGGGCCGTCGGCGTCACGCCAGGGTCGCGGCGACCGCCTGCTCGACGACCGCGGGCAGGCCGCCGTCGCGCGCCCAGCCGCGCTGCTCGTCCGCACCCGTGCCGCGCTCCCACAGCCGGGCCAGCAGGTCCTGCACGGTCGTGAGGTCACCCGCGTCGACGAGCGCGGGTCGCACGTGGTCGAGCAGCGCGACGACCGCGTCACGCGCCGGCACCGGCGTCATCGACGGCGGCACCAGCAGGTCGCCCGCGAGGCCCGAGCGCGCGGCCCGCCACGTCGCGGCCCGCAGCGGCTCGACCCGGTGCACGGCGGGGGGCACGCCGTCGGACGCCTCGCGCGCCGCCGTCTCGACCAGACCGCGGCACAACGCGGCGACCAGCACCGCGTCGTCGGCGCGCAGGCACACGTCCGCGACGCGCAGCTCGACCGTCGGATAGCGCTGCGACAGCCGGGCGTCGAAGTAGATCATGCCGGCGTCGAGCGCCACGCCGGAGGCCACCAGCCCGGCGACGGCCTCGTGGTACGCCGCGGCCGAGCCGTAGACCGCTGTCGGCCCGGCGGTCGGCCAGCGGTTCCACTGCTGCGCCCGGACCGACGCGTACCCCGAGTCCTCGCCGCGCCAGTACGGCGAGTTCGCGCTCAGCGCGAGCAGCGTCGGCAGCCACGGCCCGATGCGGTCCAGCACCGCGACGCCCTCGTCGTCGTCCGCGACCGCGACGTGCACGTGGCACCCGCTCGTGAGCTGCTCGCGGACCGTCAGCGCGTAGGCCTGCGCGATGGCCTCGTACCGCGCGCCGTGCGTCAGCGTCGTCGGGCCGGGCAGCGGCGACGTCGCGAGCGCGACGAGCCGCGCGTCGGCCGCGAGCGCGGCGTCCGACGCGCGGCGCCGGCCCGCCCGCACCTCGTCGGCCACGTCGGCCAGGTCGACGCGCGGCGGCGTGCCGGTCTCGACCTGCTGCTCCTGCAGCTCGTGCTCGAGACCGCCGCCGGGCGTCGGGTCCTGCTCACCCCCCGAGCGCTCGAACGCGCGCACGGCCGCGTCGGCCACGCCCGTGGGCACACCCTGCCCGTCGACCAGCAGGTACTCCTCCTCGACACCGATGCTCCGCACGCCGTGCAGTCTGCTGCCCCGCGGGCGGGTGCGCGCGCCGAGCCGCTGCGTAGGCTCTCCCGGTGCCCGCGACGACCGCCCCCGGACCGACCGACCCGGACGCGCACGCCGCGCGCGTGCGCGTCGCCTACGACACGGTCGCGGACGCGTACGCGGCCCTCCTGCCGGGCACCGAGGCCGAGACGCCCCTCGACCTCGCGACCGTGGGGGCGTTCGCGACGCTCGTCGGCACGACGGGCCCGGTCGCGGACATGGGGTGCGGCGCGGGCCGCATGACCGCGCACCTCGCCGCGCTCGGGCTCGCGGCGCACGGCCTCGACCTGTCGTCCGCGATGGTGGCCGCCGCGCGCCGCGCACACCCGACGCTGCCGTTCGTGGTCGGGTCGCTGGCCGCGCTGCCGTACGCCGACGTGTCGCAGGCCGGCGTGCTGGCCTGGTACTCGCTGATCCACGTGCCGCCCGCGCAGCTGCCGGGCGTCGCCGCCGAGCTGCACCGCGTGCTCGCACCCGGCGGGCACCTGCTGGTCGGCGTCCAGGCGGGCGACGGACCGCGGCACCTGTCCCGCGCCTACGGGCACGACGTCGACCTGGACGCCTGGCTCTGGCGGCCGGACGAGCTGGCCGGCGTGCTCACAGGCGCCGGGCTGGACGTGCGGGCGCGGGTCGTGCGCGAGGCCGAGGCGCACGAGCGGCACGCGCAGGCGTTCCTGCTCGCGCGCCGACCGGGCTGAGCGGCCGGCGCGGCCCGCGGCACGGGGCCGGTGGTCGACGTCCGCGTCAGCCGCCCGAGACCGACAGCTCGGCCTCGTGCAGGTCGCGCCGGAACTCCTCCGACAGCTCGCGCGAGTCGAGCCACCCGTACGGCAGGATCGGACGCTTGGGCGACCCGGCGCGGCCGCGCGGACCCTCGGCGGCCTCGCCCGGGTACGGCTGGTCGAGGTCGAGCCCCGCGAGCCGGTCGTCGAGCTCGGCGAGCGACGACACGAGCCCGAGCTGGGCGCGCGTCTCGCCGCCCACCACGTAGCCCTTGAGGTACCAGGCCATGTGCTTGCGCATCTCGCGCAGCGCCTTGCCCTCGTCGCCGAACGTGTCGACCATGAGCTCGGCGTGCCGACGGACGACCTGCGCGACCTCGCGCAGCCCGGGCCGCACGCGCACGTCGGACCCCGCGAACGCCGCCGCGAGGTCGGCGAACAGCCACGGTCGACCCTGGCAGCCGCGACCCACCACCACGCCGTCGCAGCGCGTGTGCGCGACCATCGCGAGCGCGTCCTCGGCCGACCAGATGTCGCCGTTGCCGAGCACCGGGATGTCGGTGACCGCCTCCTTGAGGGTGGCGATCGCGTCCCAGTCGGCCGTGCCCGAGTAGTAGTCGGCGGCGGTGCGCCCGTGCAGCGCGACCGCCGCGACGCCCGCGTCCTGCGCGACGAGCCCGGCCTCGACGTACGTGAGGTGGTCCTCGTCGATGCCCTTGCGCATCTTCACGGTCACCGGCACGCCGTGCGGGCGCGCCGCGTCGACGGCCGCGCGGACGATGGCCGCGAAAAGGTCCCGCTTCCACGGGAGCACCGCGCCGCCGCCGCGGCGCGTCACCTTGGGCACGGGGCAGCCGAAGTTCAGGTCGACGTGGTCGGCGCGGTCCTCCTCGACCAGCAGCCGGACCGCCGCGCCGACCGTGGTCGGGTCGACGCCGTAGAGCTGCACCGAGCGCGGCACCTCGTCGGGCTCGAACGCGATGATCCGGAACGACTCGGGGCTGCGCTCGACGAGCGCGCGGCTCGTCAGCATCTCCGCGACGTACAGCCCGGCCCCCGACTCGCGGCACAGCCGCCGGAACGCCGCGTTCGTGACACCGGCCATCGGTGCGAGCACGACGGGCGTGTCGACCGTGATCGGCCCGATGCGCAGCGGCGGGAGCGCGGGGCTCGCGCCGGTCACGGGCGTGGCGGGGACGGGGGTGGACGCGGGCACCCGCCCATTGTCCCCCACGGCCCCGCCGCGGCCCACGCCCGCACCCCGCAGCGGTTGTGACGGCCCGTACGGCGCGGCTAGCGTCCCGGCGTGACCGACCTGCCCCCGCCCCCGCCCGGCGCCGTGCGCATCGACTTCCGCGGGGGCGCCACGCCGCTGCTGACCGTGGGCGTCGCGCTGGCCGCGCTGCTCGCGGTCGGCTGCGGCGTCATGCTCGCCGGCCCGCTGACCTCGGAGAACGACGACCCGACCACGATCGCCGTGGCGCGGGTCGTGCTGATCTGCGGCGTGCTGCTGTTCGGTGCGGTGGCCCTGGGCGGGGTCGTGACGCTACGGAACCTGCGGCGCCCGGCCGGCCTGCTCGTCGACCACGACGGCCTGGACTGGTGGCAGGGGCACGACCGCGTACGGCTCGCGTCGTGGGACGAGGTCGGCGCGGTCGCGGTGTCCTACATGCGCAAGCCCGTCGCCCTGAGCGCGGGTGCCGCGATCGGCAACGCGCTGATCGGCGTGCAGGGCTGGTCGCTCGAGATCTGGATGAGCGAGGCGACGCTCGGCGGCCGGTCGCGACGGCTCCTGCACGTGCCGGCCGATCCCGCCCCCGTCGACGGGCTCCCGCCCGTGCGCTACCGGCTGTTCCTCGCACCGTCGCCCGACGTCGCGCGGGCGACCGCCGAGGCCGTCGCCGCGGCCGCACCGCAGCGCTGGATCGGCACCGTCGAGCGGCCGTGGAACCCGGTTCCCGGCAGCTGACGACGCCGTGGGGCCTCCGCCCGCCGACCGGCGACGACACGCGGGTCCGCGCGGGGCGGCGCGCTCGTCAGCCGTCGGGCGCCCACCGCGCGAGCAGGTCGCGGAACCGGTCCGCGACCTCGGCGCGGCGCGGCTCCTCGGGCGTGCCCCCCGCACCCCCGGCGAGCGCCGCCTCGGCGCCCGCGAACCGCGCCTCGACCCACGCGCGCAGCACGTCCGGCACGACGCCGTCGCCGAGCTCGCGCGTGACGGCCTTGGCCGCGACGAGGTCGTCGACGGCCGCGCGGACCTCGGCGGGCGGCGGCGCCTGGTCGAGCAGCTCGCCGAGGTTCATGGGTGGCGTGGGCGCGTCGTGCGCCGCGAGCCAGTGCAGGACGGCGGCGGGCCGGACCGCGTAGAACACCCGCTTGAGCGGCACGCGCGCGCCGTCGGCGGCGCCGCTGCGACGCCAGTGGTCCGTGCCGACGTGCAGGTGGTGACGCACCAGCCCGGCGCGGTCGCCGACCGCGTCGACGAGCGCCAGCAGCTCGTCGCGGAAGCCCGCCTCCCCGCCGTACACGAGCGGGGACCGCAGCCACTCGCCGACGGTGGCGTTGCCCTTGACCGCCAGCCGTACCGCCTTGAGCACGTCCCAGCCGCTGACGTCGAGGACCGCGTCGAGCGGCGTCTCGACCACGTCGCGCGGCGGCCACGGGTCCAGGTAGCGCGCGACCGGGCGGACGTACAGGAAGCGGCAGTCGTAGTCCGAGTCGGGCGACGGGAAGCCCCAGGCCCGGCTCCCGGACTCGACCGCCCAGGCGACGTGGACGCCCTCGGCCGCCGCGACGCCGGCCAGGCGCGCGTCGACCGCGGCCACGACCGCGGGGTCCAGGGACCCCGGCAGGTCGTGGCCGCGCGGCGCGACGCGCGGCGCGCCGGGCACGACGTCAGGCGCCGACGAGGCGCTGCGCGAGGTAGGCCGTGACCCGGTCGAGCGCGACCCGCTGCTGCGACATGTCGTCGCGGTGGCGGATCGTCACGGCCTGGTCCTCGAGCGTGTCGAAGTCGACCGTGATGCAGAACGGCGTGCCGATCTCGTCCTGCCGGCGGTACCGGCGGCCGATCGCGCCGGCGTCGTCGAAGTCGACGTTCCAGCTGCGCCGCAGCTCGGCGGCGAGGTCGCGCGCCTTGGGGCTGAGCGCCTCGTTGCGCGACAGCGGCAGCACGGCGGCCTTGACCGGCGCGAGGCGCGGGTCGAGCTTGAGCACCGTGCGCTTGTCGACGCCGCCCTTGGTGTTGGGGGCCTCGTCCTCGTGGTACGACTCCACGAGGAACGCCATGAGCGAGCGGGTGAGGCCCGCGGCCGGCTCGATGACGTACGGCACGTAGCGCTCGTTCTTGGCCTGGTCGAAGAACGACAGGTCCTGGCCCGAGTGCTCGCTGTGCGTGCCGAGGTCGAAGTCGGTGCGGTTGGCGATGCCCTCGAGCTCGCCCCACTCGCTGCCGGTGAAGCCGAACCGGTACTCGATGTCGACCGTGCGCTTGGAGTAGTGCGAGAGCTTCTCGGCGGGGTGCTCGTAGTGGCGCAGGTTCTCGCGGTCGATGCCGAGGTCGACGTACCAGTCGGTGCGGGTGTCGATCCAGTACTGGTGCCACGTCTCGTCGGTGCCGGGCTCGACGAAGAACTCCATCTCCATCTGCTCGAACTCGCGCGTGCGGAAGATGAAGTTGCCGGGCGTGATCTCGTTGCGGAACGACTTGCCGATCTGGCCGATGCCGAACGGCGGGCGCATGCGCGCCGAGGTGTAGACGTTCTTGAAGTTCACGAAGATGCCCTGCGCGGTCTCGGGGCGCAGGTAGTACAGGCCCGACTCGTCCTCGATCGGGCCGAGGTACGTCTTGAGCATCATGTTGAAGTCGCGGGGCTCGGTCCACCGGCCGCGCGTGCCGCAGTTGGGGCAGGCGATGTCGCCGAGGCCGTGCTCCGGCGCGCGGCCCTTCTTGGCCTCGTACTCCTCGACCAGGTGGTCCTCGCGGAACCGCTTGTGGCACGAGAGGCACTCGGTCAGCGGGTCGGTGAACACGCCGACGTGGCCCGAGGCCACCCAGACCTGCCGCGGCAGGATGACGGACGAGTCCAGGCCGACGACGTCCTCGCGGCTCTGGACCATCGCGCGCCACCACTGGCGCTTGATGTTCTCCTTGAGCTCGACGCCCAGCGGTCCGTAGTCCCACGCGGAGCGGGTGCCGCCGTAGATCTCGCCGCTGGGGAACACGAATCCCCGGCGCTTGGCGAGGGAGACGACGGCGTCGAGACGGGACGGTGCGGCAGCCACGGTGGTTCTTCTCCTGGGTCGAGGAAGCCCGCGGCTGGGTGCCGCGGGGGACAACCGGGACAGGCTATCGGTCGCGCGTGCGGGACCTCCGGACCGGACCGGTCCGCGCGGCGGCGGGGAGACTGTTTTGACAACGGTTCTCGCCAACCTGAGAATGGGTCTCATGTCGAGCAGCATCCGCCGCACCCCCCTCCGCTCCCGCACCGCGACCCTCGCGGCCGCGCTCGCCGTCCCCGTGCTCGCCCTCGGGGCGTGCTCGACCGCCGCGGGCGGCGACGACGGGACCCTCAGCGTCCTCGCGTCGTTCTACCCGTTGCAGATGGTCGCCGAGCAGGTCGGCGGCGACCGCGTCGACGTCGGCTCGCTGACGCCGCCCGGCGCCGAGCCGCACGACGTCGAGCTCTCGCCCGCGCAGGTCGCGTCCGTCGCCGCCGCGCAGCTCGTCGTCTACCAGTCGGGCTTCCAGGCCGCCGTCGACGCCGCCGTGTCCGAGGCCGGTCCCGCGCACGTCGTCGACGCCGCCGAGGTCGCCGACCTCGAGACGACCGCGCAGGAGGGCCACTCGCACGAGCTCGGCGAGGACGACGAGCACGCCGACGACGCCCACGACCACAGCGGGCTCGACCCGCACTTCTGGCTCGACCCCACGCGCATGCCAGCCGTGGCCGACGCCGTCGCCGACGCGCTGAGCGAGATCGACCCCGACGGCGCCGACACCTACCGCGCCAACGCCGCCGCGCTCGGCACACGCTTCGGCGAGCTCGACGACGCGTACGCCGCCGGGCTGGCCACGTGCGAACGCCGCACGGTCGTCACGACGCACGAGGCGTTCGGGTACCTCGCGCAGCGCTACGACCTCGAGCAGGTCGGCATCGCGGGCGTCGACCCCGAGACCGAGCCCTCGCCCGCACGGCTGCGCGAGGTCGGCGACCTCGTCCGCGCCGAGGGCGTCACGACGATCTTCTTCGAGACGCTCGCGTCCCCGAAGGTCGCGCAGACCCTGGCGTCCGACCTCGGGGTCGAGACCGCCGTCCTCGACCCGATCGAGGGGCTGACGGACGACGCGCAGGACTACTTCTCGATCGCGCAGGCGAACCTCGAGGCCCTGCGCGTGGCATTGTCCTGCTCGTGAACGCGATCGACGCCACCGACGTCCACGTGACGCTGGGCGGCCAGCCCATCGTCCGCGGCGTCGACCTCGCGGTGCCCCCCGGCCAGGTCGTCGCCCTGCTCGGCGCCAACGGCTCCGGCAAGTCCACGCTCGTGCGCGCGCTGCTCGGCGTCGTGCCGCTCGCGTCCGGCGACGTCCGGCTCCTGGGCGAGCCGCTCGGCCGCGGCGTGCCGTGGCAGCGCGTCGGGTACGTGCCGCAGCGCATGGCCGCCGCGGGCGGCGTCCCGACCACGGCGCTCGAGGTCGTCGTGTCCGGCCTGCTGCACGGCCGTCGGCTGCGCCCCCCGCGCGACCGGCGTGCCCGCGCGACCGCGGCGCTCGCCGCGCTGGGCGTCGAGGACCTCGTCGACCGGCGCGTGCAGGAGATGTCCGGCGGGCAGCAGCAGCGCGTGCTGATCGCGCGCGCCCTGGTCCGCGAGCCCGCACTGCTGGTGCTCGACGAGCCGACCACGGGCATCGACCTGCCGACGCAGGACACGTTCGTCACGGCGCTGTCGCGGCTGCGCGACGCCGGCACCACGGTCGTCGTCATCCTCCACGAGATCGGGCCCTTCGCGCCGCTCATCGACCGGGCCGTCGTCCTGCGGCACGGCCGCGTCGTGCACGACGGCCCGCCGCCGCCCGCGCGCGGCGAGCACGGTCACGCCGAGCACGACCACCTGCACCCGCACGCCGACCCCGAGCCGCCCGCCGACGGCCCCGACCTCACGCTGGAGGTGACCCCGTGAGCGCGTGGGACCAGGTGCTGACACTGCTCGGCTCGCCGCTCATGCAGCGCGCGCTGATCGCCGCGGTGCTCGTCGGCGCCGCCGCACCCGTCGTCGGCACGTTCCTCGTGCAGCGCCGCATGGCGCTCATGGGCGACGGGATCGGGCACGTCGCGCTGACGGGCGTCGCGCTCGGGTGGCTCGTGGGCAGCTGGGCGGCCGTCTCCCCCGCCGACGCCCTCGCGGTACCCGGCGCGGTCGTGGCGGCCGTCGTCGGGTCCGTCGTGATCGAGCTCGTGCGCGAGCGCGGCCGCACGAGCGGCGACCTCGCGCTCGCGATCATGTTCTACGGCGGCATCGCCGGCGGCGTGCTCCTCATCAAGGTCGCCGGCGGCACCAACGCCAACCTCATGAGCTACCTGTTCGGCTCGATCTCGACCGTCTCGACCGGTGACCTGTGGTGGACCGTCGCCCTCGCGGTCCTCGTGCTGGGCGTGGGCGTCGGCCTGCGCTGGACGCTGTTCGCCGTGAGCCACGACGAGGAGTTCGCGCGCGCCAGCGGGCTGCCGGTGCGCCTGGTGTCGATGCTCGTCGCGACGCTCGCCGCGCTCACCGTGACCATCGCGATGCGCGTGGTCGGGCTGCTGCTGGTGAGCGCGCTCATGATCGTGCCCGTCGCCGTCGCACAGCTCTACGCGCGCTCGTTCGGCCGCACCATGGCCGTGGCCAGCGGGATCGGCGTCGCCGTGAGCGTCGTGGGGCTCGTCGTCACGTACTGGAACGACGTGCCGCCGGGCGCGACGATCGTGGTGCTCGCGATCGTCCTCTACGCGCTCTCGGCGCTGCTGCACCCCGTCCTCGCACGCCGGCGCACCGCGCACGACCCGCACCCCGACATGTCCGACGACGTGCTCGTGCCGGCCGTCGACGCGGCGTGCGCACCGGACGCCGGGCACGAGGCCCCCACGGCGCCGCGACGGCCGTGAGGCCGCGCCCGCGCGCGACGTAGGATCGAACGGTGACGCTGGCACAGGTCCTGCAGGGGTACGGCCTCGACGGGATGCCCGTCGCGGTCGCGTTGCTGTGCCTGTTCGTCATCGTCCTGGCCCGTTCCCACCTCACCTACTGGGCGGGACGCGGCGTCGCGCGTGGTGCGCGCTACGAGGGCGAGCACCGCCACGGGCCCGCCTGGTGGCAGCGCACGGTCGACCGCACGGCACGCCTGACGTCGACGCCCGCGGCCCGCCGCGGGGTCGCGCTCGTGCACCGCTGGGGCCCGGTGGCGGTGACCGTGGCCTACGTGACCGTCGGTGTGCAGACGGCGGTCTTCGCGGCGGCCGGCCTCGTGCGCATGCCCTACCTGCGCTTCACGCTCGCGTCGCTGCCCGGCGCGGTCGCGTGGGCGGTGATCTGGGGGACCGTCGGGATCGGCGCGGTCTGGGGCGCCCTGAACCTGGCCACCGGGTCGCCGTGGGGCCTCGTCGTCCTGGGAGCAGTCCTCGCCGCGGTCGCCGCCGGCGTGATCACCGCGGCACGTCGACGCACGACGGCCCCCGCCGAGGCCGCCGCCGTCGACGAGCCGGCGTCCTCCGGCTCACGCTGACGCCCGCCGCGCCCGCGCCGCGTCAGTCGGCGTGCGCCGCCGACACGCAGAACTGGTTGCCGTGCGGGTCGGCCAGGACCGTCCAGGTGAACCCGTCGGCCAGCCCGTGGTCACCGACGCGGGTGGCACCGGCCGCGACGAGGTCCGCGACCGCGGCGGCCGGGTCCGGTGCCGCGAGGTCGAGGTGCACGCGGTTCTTGCCCGGTGCGACGTCGGCCACGCGCTGGAACCCCAGCGCCGGGAGCCCCGCGGGCGGCGCGAGGACGACGAACCCGTCGTCCTCGTGCACCACGGCGGCGCCGGTCCGGTCGCGCCACCAGGCGGCCAGCTCGCGCGGGTCGGTCGTGTCGAAGGTCACCATGTTCAGCGTCAGGCTCATGGGGCGACCGTAGCGACCGGCACCGACATCCGGGTCAGGAGGTCGCCGGGGCGTCCACCGCTCCCCCGTAGCGCCGGTCGCGGCGCGCGTACGTCTCGACCGCGCGCCACAGGTGCCGCCGGTCGACGTCGGGCCACGGCTCGTCGAGGAACACCATCTCGGCGTACGCCGACTGCCAGAGCATGAAGTTCGAGATGCGCTGCTCGCCCGACGACCGCAGGAACAGGTCGACGTCGGGCAGGTCCGGCTCGTCGAGGAACCGCTGCACGGTCTTCTCGGTCACCCGCTCGGGGTTGAGCCGGCCGGCCGCGACCTCGCGTGCGATCTGCCGCGCGGCGTCGGCGATCTCGGCGCGGCCGCCGTAGTTGACGCACATCGTCAGCGTGCAGGTCGTGTTGTCGACCGTGAGGCGCTCGGCCTCCTCGAGCTCCGAGATGACCGAGCGCCACAGGCGCGGCCGCCGACCCGCCCAGCGCACCCGCACGCCCCACGAGTGCATGAGGTCGCGCCGTCGGCGCAGCACGTCGCGGTTGAAGCCCATGAGGAACCGCACCTCCTCGGGCGAGCGCGACCAGTTCTCGGTCGAGAACGCGTAGGCCGACACGTGCTGCACGCCGATCTCGATGGCCCCGGCCACGACGTCGAGCAGCGACGCCTCGCCCGCGCGGTGCCCCTCGACGCGCGGCAGCCCGCGCGCGTTGGCCCACCGCCCGTTGCCGTCCATGACCACGGCGACGTGCCGCGGCACGAACTGCCGCGGGATCTGCGGCGGACGGGCGCCGGACGGGTGCGGGTAGGGCGGCACGATCTCGCGGGGCACGGACACATCGTGCCAGGCCGTCCGGTGCGCTGGGCCGCCCGGCGGGGATCAGACCCGCTCGACCATCGGCAGCGACCGCAGCCGCCTCTCGAGGTGGAACTGGCAGAACACCGCGACGAGCCCGTTGCCCTCCGCGCGGTGCCGCTCGGCGCTCGCGTCGGCGACGTCCCAGTCGCCCGAGAGCAGCGCCGCGAGCAACGTGAACGTCTCGGGCGCCGGTGCCGCCGCACCCGGGGGGCGGCACGCGCCGCACACCGCGCCGCCGACCGCGGGCGCGAACGCGTGGTGCGGGCCCGGCGCGCCGCAACGCGCGCAGTCGGTGAAGCTCGGCGCCCAGCCCGCGACCGCGAGCGCCCGCAGCAGGTAGGAGTCCAGCACGAGCCCCGGCGCGTGCGCGCGCGTCGCCAGGGCGCGCACGGCGCCGACCAGCAGGCGGTACTGCTGCACCGACGGCTCGCGCTCGGCCTCGACGAGGCGCTCGGCCGTCTCGAGCATCGCCGTGCCCACGGTGTACAGCGCGTAGTCCTCGCTGACGTGGCGGCCGTACGGGCCCAGCGTCTCGACCTGCGTCACGACGTCGAGGTTGCGGCCCGTGCTGAGCTGCACGTCCACGTGCATGAACGGCTCGAGCCGCGAGCCGAAGCGCGACGTCGTGCGACGCACGCCCTTGCCGACGGCGCGCACCTTGCCGTGCTCGCGCGTCAGGAGGGTGACGATGCGGTCGGCCTCCCCCAGCTTGTGGGTGCGCAGCACGATCGCCTCGTCGCGGTAGAGGCTCACGCGGTCATTGTCCCCCGTGCCGCCGACACGGACCGGACGCGGCGCGCGGGTGGGTGCGCCGGGGCCGGGCCGTGGGTCGGGGTCGCCGACGACGGGTCGGCGGCACGGGGGACGCGGGGCACGACGGACGGGGTCGCCGCCGCCGCGCCCCGCGGGTCCGGCCCCGCGCGCTCGTGCGCGCGCCGGGACGGACGATCAGGGGACGGCGCGTCAGCGCTCGTGCCGGTTGACCGCGGAGACGATCGCCTTGAGCGACGCCGTCGTGATGGACGGGTCGATGCCGACGCCCCACAGGATGTCGTCGCCGATCGCGCACTCGACGTACGCGGCGGCGGTCGCGTCACCGCCGGCGGACAGCGCGTGCTCGGCGTAGTCGAGCACCGCCACGTCCGCGCCCACCTGGGCGAGCGCCGCGACGAACGCGGCGACCGGGCCGTTGCCGGTGCCGGTCAGGGTGCGCTCGACGCCGCGGTCCACGAGGTCGACCTCGAGCGTGTCCTGGCCGCCCTCGGTGCTGGTGGCACGCGTGCCGCGCAGCGAGAACCGGCCCCACGGCGCGAGCGGACCGCCCGGCGTCACCGGCAGGTACTCGTCGTTGAAGATCGACCACAGGTCGTCGGCCGTGACCTCGGTGCCGTGCTGGTCGGTGTGCTGCTGCACGACCTGCGAGAACTCGATCTGCAGCCGGCGCGGCAGGTCGAGGTCCTTCTCGGACTTCAGCAGGTACGAGATGCCGCCCTTCCCGGACTGCGAGTTCACGCGGATGATCGCCTCGTACGACCGGCCGACGTCCTTGGGGTCGATCGGCAGGTACGGCACGGCCCACTCGGCGTCGGCGACGGCGACGCCCTGCGCGGCCGCGCGCACCTCCATCGCGTCCAGGCCCTTCTTGATCGCGTCCTGGTGCGAGCCCGAGAACGCCGTGAACACCAGGTCGCCGCCGTACGGGTGCCGCTCGTGCACCGGCATCTGGTTGCAGCGCTCCACGGTCCGCCGGATGCGGTCGATGTCGGAGAAGTCGAGCTGCGGGTCGATTCCCTGGCTGAACAGGTTCATGCCCAGCGTGACCAGGTCGACGTTGCCCGTGCGCTCGCCGTTGCCGAACAGGCAGCCCTCGATGCGGTCCGCACCGGCCAGGTACCCCAGCTCGGCCGCCGCGACCGCGGTGCCGCGGTCGTTGTGCGGGTGCAGCGACAGCACGACCGACTCGCGGTGGTGCAGGTGACGGCTCATCCACTCGATCGAGTCGGCGTAGACGTTGGGCGTCGCCATCTCGACCGTCGCAGGCAGGTTGATGATGACCGGGCGCTCGGGCGTCGGCTCCAGGACGTCGAGCACGGCGTTGCACACGCGGACGGCGTACTCGAGCTCGGTGCCCGTGTACGACTCGGGGCTGTACTCGTAGAACACCTCGGTGTCGGGGATCAGCTCCTCGTACTTGCGGCAGAACCGCGCGCCCGAGACGGCGATGTCGGCGATGCCGTCCTCGTCGGAGCGGAACACGACCTCGCGCTGCAGCGTCGACGTCGAGTTGTACAGGTGCACGATCGCCTGCTTGGCACCCGCGAGCGACTCGTAGGTCCGCTCGATGAGGTGCTCGCGTGCCTGCGTCAGCACCTGGATGACGACGTCGTCGGGGATGCGCTCCTCCTCGATGAGCATGCGCACGAAGTCGTAGTCGGTCTGCGACGCCGACGGGAAGCCGACCTCGATCTCCTTGAACCCCATCGCGACCAGCAGCTCGAACATCTCGAGCTTGCGCGCCGGGCTCATCGGCTCGATCAGCGCCTGGTTGCCGTCGCGCAGGTCGACCGCGCACCACCGCGGCGCCTGCGTCATGCGCTTGTCGGGCCACGTACGGTCCGGCAGCTCGACGCGGATCTGCTCGTGGAACGGGCGGTAGCGGTGCACCGGCATGCCGGACGGCTGCTGCGGGTTGCGCTGCGCGGCCGGGGCGGGCGTCACGGGGGTCTGGCTGCTCATCGGGGGTCCTTCGTCACGGTGCGGACGGTGTCGTCAGCCGGGCACGCCAGCACTCCGCGACGAGGAGCCGGCCTAGAGGGCCTCGTCGCGGCGACGAAGGAGCAGCGAGCGTGTACGCACGCGCCGACCATACCCCCGTAGGTGGCCACGGCCGCAACCCGTGGCCACGGGTCGGACGCGCCGACCGCGCGCACCGCCGCGGCGCTCACCCCAGGACGAGCGCCTCCGCACCCGTGAGCGCGACGAGCCGGCCACCCACCGCGACGACCTGCTCGACGTCGGCGGGCAGCGCGACGTCCCAGGCCAGGACGCCGTCGTGCAGTCCCCGGGCCACCAGGTCGGTCGCGTCGCGGCCCGGCACGGCGACGATCGCGTGCAGGCCGTCGGTCACCGGGTCGGACAGCACCTCGCGCGGCTCGCGCCGCTCCCACAGCTCGCGGCCGTCGCCGCCGTCGACGACCAGGACGGTCGCGTCGCGGGCGAGCACCACGACACCGTCCACCGCCGCGACCGGCTCCGCGGGCGTCGTCAGCCGCCACAGCGGCGCACCGTCCTGCGCCGCGACGGCCTCGACCTGGTTGCCGGTGTCGACCAGCAGCCACCCGTCGAGCGACCCGTCCGTGACGACGCGCACCGGGAGCGCCGGCACCTCGCCGCGCACCGTGCCGTCCGCGGCGCGCAGCTCGGCCCCGACCGTCCAGACCCACAGGACGTACCCGCCGTCGGGCAGCCCGCGCGCGAGCATCTGCCGCCCGCGCCCGCCCGACCTGATGACGTCGCCGCTGCGCGCGTCGAGCACGGTGGGCGCGATGCCGGCCATCGTGACGACCCGCCGGTCGGCGACGAGCCGCGGCGGGACGCGCACCCCGGTGGGGTCCACGAGCGACTCCGGCGACGTCCACGACCAGCGCACCTCGCCGCTGGTGCCGGCCCGGCGCTCGACCGTCACCCGGCGGTCGGGCCGCGCCACCGCCACCACGAGGTCGTCGTCGACGCGCGTCACGCCGAGCGTCGGCCCCGCGGCCTCCCACTCCCCCAGCACCGCACCGTCGGCCGGGTCGACCGCGACGACGCGCGTCGGCGGCGCGTACGGCGTCGTCACCTCGGCGCCGCCGTACAGCACGTCCGGCTCGGCCCACGCGCACAGCAGCACGTCCTGCTGCGCGTCGCCCGCCGCGCACGTGACCACGAGACTCTCGAACCCGGCGCCCGGCTGCTCGACCAGCGGGAGCTCCCACCGCACGTCGCCCGTGGCCGGGTCGTGCGCACGGGCGGTCCACGTGCCGTCGGCGACCGACAGCAGGACCAGCGCACCGCCCGCCGCGACGGCCGGCGCCGGGCCCTCGGCCGGTGCACGCCACCGCACCGCGGGGGCCTGCTCGACGGGCCGGACCATGCCCGGGACGCGCGCGATCCGGTCGGCGCGCTCGCGCGCGAGCGCGTCGGCCTGCACCGTCGCGACGCCCGCCGACGACACCGCGAGGACCGCGACCCCGACGACCCACGGCCACCACCGGCGCCACGACGGGCCGCCGGCTCCCGCGGTCGAGCCGTCGTCGGGCCCGTCGTCACCGGGCCCGGCGTCTCCGTGGCGCGCGGACGTGACCGACGTCGGACGTTCGTCGTCCTCGTCGACAAGCTCGACCGGTCGCATCCGCGCGCCCGGGCGCGTGCCGCCCATGCGCCGACCCTAGGCCACGGCCGTCACCGCCGGGAGGGGTTCCGGCCGACGACCCCCGGACGGCCCTCGCGCCGCGTGCTACGCGGGGTCGCCGGCCCCCCGGGCGGGCACCTGCACGACGCGCAACGACCGGTCGCCGAACGCGACGACGACGCCCTCGCGCAGGCGTACGGGATGGTCGACGCGGCACACGACCTGCCCGCCGTCGGGCAGCGTCACCACCGTCCCGTTGGTCGAGCCACGGTCGACGACCCACGCCCCCGTCGCGTCCACCTCGAGCTGGAGGTGCGTCTTGGACACCGACCGTCCGGGGTCGACCACGCGCACGACCTGCACGGCGGGCGCGGGCGTGGGGTTGCGGCCGACGAGGGCCACGCGTTCGACGGTCAGGACCCGACCGTCGTCGAGCGTGACCCGCAGCCCGGACGCCGCCGCACGCGGCTCCGGCAGGACGTCCGTCCGCGGCGGCGCGGGGCGCGTCAGCTCGAGCTCGGGCGCGAGCCCGAAGGTCAGCGCGGGGTCCTCGGCGCGCACCACGGGGATCGCCCGGGTGTCGAGGTCGGGCGCCGAGCGCTGCTGGTGCAGCGGCGCGAGCACGAGGCCGTCGGTCGGCGGCCCGGCGCGGTGCGCACCGACGACGGGCGTCGCGCCGGTGAAGGGCGGCGGCACGGCGGCCGCCGCGGGCGGCCGGAACGGCGCGTCGTCCACCGCCGGGGCGCTGGGGGCGGGGG
>NZ_BCRB01000007.1 GCF_001552375.1 Cellulomonas iranensis NBRC 101100 = JCM 18110
CCGCCGCCGCGCGCGCCCGCGAGGCCGCGCAGCGCGCCCGGCTCACGCGCGCCGCCGAGCGCGCCCGCGTCGCGCGCGAGATGCACGACGTCGTCGCGCACTCCCTCACCGTCATGGTCGCTCTCGGCGGGGGCGCCGCCGCGGCACTCGACCGCTCGCCCGACCGCGCGCGCGCCGCGCTCGACGAGCTCGTCGAGACCGGGCGCACCGCGCTCGACGACGTCCGGCGCATCCTCGACGTGCTGCACGCCGAGGAGGACCCCGTGCCCGGGCAGGTCGTGGGGGCGACGCCGGGCGGCGGTGGCGCCCGGGACGACCGCGGCCGGGCGGCGGACGACGGCGACGGGAGGCGCGACGCGGCCGGCGGTGGCGACGTCGGGCGCGACGCGGCCGGCGGCGACGGGCGTCCAGGCGGGGAGGCCGGACCCGGCGGGGGTCGCGCCCCGATGGCGCCGCAGCCCGGCGCGGGCGACCTCGCGCGGCTCGTCGAGCGGTTCCGCACCGCAGGGCTGCCCGTGCGCACCAGCGGGCTCGCCGTCACGGGCCTCGACGCGCTCGGCGCGACCCGGCAGCTCGCCGTGTACCGCGTCGTGCAGGAGGCGCTCACCAACACGCTGCGGCACGCACCGGGCAGCCCGCGCGTCGACGTCGACGTGCGGCGCGACGGCGGCGCGCTCGCCGTCGTCGTCACCGACGCCGGGCCGGGCGACGGCGCCGCGCCCGCCGCACCGGGCACGCGCCGGGGCGTCGTCGGCATGACGGAACGGGTCGCCGCGTTCGGCGGCACGGTCGAGGCCGGGCCGCACGGCCCGGGGTGGCGGGTGCGCGCGCGCCTGCCGTGGCACGAGGGAGACGCATGATCCGGGTCCTGCTGGTCGACGACCAGCCGCTCATCCGCATGGGCTTCCGCCTGCTCGTCGAGAGCGCGGACGACCTCGAGGTGGTCGGCGAGGCGCAGGACGGGCAGGCGGCCATCGACCAGACGGCCGCGCTGCGCCCCGACGTCGTGCTCATGGACGTCCGCATGCCCGGCGTCAACGGCATCGACGCGACGCGCGCCGTCGTCGCCGCGCACCCCGACGTGCGCGTGCTGGTGCTCACGACGTTCGACCTCGACGAGTACGCGTTCGGCGCGCTGCGCGCCGGGGCCAGCGGGTTCCTGCTGAAGGACGCCGCACCCGCCGAGCTCGTCACGGCCGTGCGCACCGTCGCGTCGGGCGACGCGGTGGTCTCGCCGCGCGTCACACGCCGCATGCTCGAGCTGTTCGCACCGCACCTGCCCGAGGACGACGGCGCCGCGGCGCCGGGCGACGGCCCGCACCCACGCCTCGCCGCGCTCACCGCACGCGAGCTCGAGGTCGTGCGGCTCGTCGCCGAGGGGCTGTCGAACGCGGAGATCGGCGACCGGCTGTTCGTCACCGAGGCCACCGTCAAGACGCACATGGGCCGGCTGCTCGCCAAGCTCGGGCTGCGCGACCGCGTGCAGGTCGTGGTGCTCGCGTACGAGACCGGGCTCGTGCGGGCCGGAGGTGGGGGGTAGCACCCAGGCGGCGCTCGTCGCCGCGCGGGTCCCCTCAAGTCGTCGGCCCGCGACGTCGATGCTCCGGCACCGACGACGCCAGGGGGCGACATGACGCAGCGCTTCAACCCACCGCCCGGGTGGCCCATCCCGCCGAAGGGCTGGCAGCCGCCGGCCGACTGGTCGCCCGACCCGGCGTGGCCCGCCGCGCCCGACGACTGGGAGCTGTGGGTCGACGTCGAGCCGCGCACCGGGAGTCGGAGGTGGCTGACGCCCGCCGTCGGGGCCGGGGCGCTGGTGCTCGGGCTGATCCTCGGCGGCGTGGGCGCGGCGTCGTCCGCCAGCTCGCAGGCGCAGGAGGACCGCGCGGCCATCGCCGCGCTCACCGGCGAGAAGTCCGACCTCACGAAGGACCGCGACGAGCTCGACGCCGACCTCGCCGAGGCCCGCGACGACCTGACGGCCGCCAAGAAGCAGGTCGCCGACGCCGCCGCCCAGGTCGCCGCCCTCGACCAGCGTGCCGCCGACCTCGACGCGCGCGAGGCCGCGCTCAACGGCCGGCAGGGCGAGCTCGACACCCGCCAGGCCGACCTCGACGGGCGGCAGAGCCAGCTCGACGCGCGGTCCGCGGACCTCGACGCGCGCGAGGCGCGCGTGTCGTCGGCGCGGCCGTCGGGGACGTCGGGCTCGTCGGGCTCGTCCGGTGGGACGTCGGCCGCGGCGTCGGGAGGTGGGTCGGTGTACTACAAGAACTGCACCGAGGCCCGCGCCGCGGGCGCCGCACCCGTGCGGCGTGGCGAGCCCGGGTACGCGTCGCACCTGGACCGCGACAACGACGGCGTGGGCTGCGAGTAGGGCGGCCGGGTCGTGCAGGGGGCTGCAGGGGACGACGCCGGGCGCGGCGCCGAGGAGCAGGTGAGCCGGCGCGCGCGACGCGTCGCGGAGCTGCGGGCGGCCGCGGAGCGCGGCGAGGCGGTCGACACCGCCGCGCTCGAGCGGCTGCGCCGCGACCAGCGCGCGTGGGCCGCGGGCGCCGAGGGCGAGCGCCGCGTCGCCGACGTGCTCGCGCATCTCACGCGGTACGGCTGGACCGTGCTGCACGACGTGCGCTGGCCCGGCCGGCAGCGCGCCAACCTCGACCACGTGGCGATCGGGCCCGGCGGCGTGTTCGTCGTCGACGCGAAGAACTGGTCCGGCGACGTGCGGGTCTCGCCGGACGGCCTGCGGCAGAACGGGTACGGGCGGGACGCCGCCGTCGAGGGTGTGAGTCAGGCCGCGGCGGCCGTCACCACGCTGCTCGCACCGCAGCACCGGTCCGCCGTGCGCGGCGTCCTGTGCCTCACCGGGCAGGAGGACCAGCCGGTCGTCACGGTGCAGGGCGTGACCGTGTGCGGGCGGTGGCACCTGCCCGAGCACCTGCTCGCCCAGCCCGTCCGGCTGTCGGTGTACGACGTCGTCGACATCGCACGCCACCTGGACGCCGAGCTGGGGGCGGCCGCGCCTGCGACCGTCCCCGCGCCGCGGCGGGGTGGCGGGCGGACGGGCGGGCGAACGCCACGGGGGTCGGCGGGGCGGACGTCCGCGCGGGCTGCCGGGCGGTCGGCAGGACGGTCCTCCGGCGGGCGGCCCGGCGCCGTGGACAGGCGGCGACGACGGCGGGCCGCGCTCGGTGGGGCACTGACGCGGCTCGTCCTCTGGCTCGGGGCGGTCTTGTTCCTCGTCAACGTGGTGCTGCCGCGGATGGTAGGTGGCTGACGCGGGCGCGCCAGTCCGCTCCGTCCGCCGGCGCGGCGCGGGGAGAAGAAGCTCATCGCCGCGCGACCGACGCGAGGTCGGCGACCAGGGTCACCGGGTCCGCACGTCGCCCTCCTACCGATTCAGCTGCGGCTAGATCAAGCGCCAGGGCTCACCCCGCTTGTTCTGAGCCAGGCGCCCTTCCTTGCGGAGGTTCGTCGCTGCCCATCGAAGGTCGTACTGCCAGGTGTAGACGAGGTCCCCGGAGGCTTCGATGTCACGCTGGTGCGCCCGCCACACTTCTCGACTGACGTCGATAACCGTCGCCGATCCACCGAGCGCCCGCAGGGCCTCGACCAACCAGTCACGGAGGACGTCACGCGCAGCCATGCAGGGGAGCTTTGCGCAGGGGGTGCTGGGAAGCTACTCAGCCCCGCCCTGTTCACCCGCCTGCCCGCGCGATCAGCCGATATGCCACGTTCTCGACCGGCGCACGGCGGTCACTCCACCTGCCTCAGATGCGCCGATGCCACCAGGTCTGCCACGCGCCTCGAGACCCGGCTTGCGACAGCGGGATCATCAAGGAGCACGCCGGCCTCCAGATGGCGCTCGACAGCCGCGACAGAGAGATTGGCGCTCGTCACAAGCGTGAAACGTCCGTCGATGACGAGGATCTTCGAGTGCTGAAGGCCGACCTGACCTCGCACCTCGTGGTGATACCCGTAGACGGTCGCCCTCGGCACAGCGTGCGCGAGTGCACGCGCGGTCTCCGCACGCTCGACGACATCCACGACAAGAGTGATTGCCACCTTGCGCTGTGCCGCCCGCCGCAGAGCCTGGACGAAGGGCGCGCCCGATGATCCGGAGTACGTCGACGCTAGGACGCTCTCCTCAGCGTCGTCGATGAGGCGGACGATGGCCTCGGTCGTCCGGACCGAGTCTCCCTGCAGCTGCGGCCCGCTCCAGACGACGACCGGCGGCTCCGGTCGGTCCTCGGCGGCGTCAGCGATCACCCGCAACGCGGCAGCGAGCGCGGTCGCGTTCCCGAAGGAGCTCACCACCGCCGCGAGCGCGACACCGACCGCTGGCGCCCGGTCGGGCGCCACCTCGCGGGCAGCCCGCCGCGCGCGGCCGGTCGCCTCGAGACTCGCTGCGACACGACGGAGCTCGCTGGGTGTCAGCAGACCGACGAGCGCGGCGAGGTCCGCTCTCATCCCAGCACCACGGCGTCGAGGAGCCCGTCGACCCCCTGCCCCGCGTAGAGCGTTCGCAGGAGGCGCCGGTCGAGGAACCTGTTGGCGTTCTCGCACGACGTCTCCGAGTTGAAGACGCAGAAGTGGCACGCGGCCCCGTGGAGGAAGTCCTCGTCCGGGCCGGGCGTGCGGTGGGAGCAGACGGGGTCGGACGAGCAGCGGGACGCCTTGTGCAAGGCCCGCGTGACGAGGTCTCCGAGCCGGCGGGGGTCGGAGAGCTCGACGAGTCCGCCGAGCGTGCCCTCGCTGTCCGGGGACGTCGTGGAGATGAGGAAGCCGGCTGCGGCCTCGCGGTCCTCGTCCGACCGCCACGCGTAGATGCGCTCGGTCAGGGAGGCAGACCCGTACCCGGAGTCCATCGCCATCTGACGGATGAGGAGATGGGCGAGGGTGTGCACGGCCCAGAACCGCGGCGGCTCGAACCGCTCCGCCGCGTTCACCGGTGCGGACGCGCTCGTGCGTCGGGCGACGTTGAGTTCGTGCGCTCGGCGGTGCGCCTCCCAGAGCGACGTCGGGAGGACGCTCTCCTCCCAGAGCCCGACGACGTCCTCGCGGAGGCGGATGAACACCCCTTCGCCGTGGTCCTCGGTGGCCGGGACCCAGCGCGGGCGGCGACGCGAGATCGGAGCGAGCCGCGCGACGTCGTCGATGCGGTCGAACGAGTCGACTCGCGTGAAGCCCACGAAGGCGTTCACCTTCTTCAGCCGGTCGACCGCAGCCACGGTACCCACGACCGGCTCGAGGTTCGCGGGCAGAGCCACGTCCCGGATGCGGAAGTCGCTCTGCCGGGCGTGCTTGGCGAAGTCCTTGGGACGGACGAGGGTCCGCCATTCCGGGAGCCGGAGCTCGACGGCCGTGTAGGGGGTCGTCCTGCCGGTGTCCGGCGCACCGCCGTCGGCGAGCAGCGTGATCGCTTCCATCACGACGTCGTCCGGCACGTCCGCCAGGTCCAGACCCGCGCTCTGCTGCACGAAGGCCTTGAACATCGGGACAACAGCCACGGAGGTCACCATGGCCCGCTGCTCCGCGGGGACGCCCTGGAGCCGCGCAGCGACGTCGGCGACGGTGAGCTCGACGCTCTCTGGCACGACGAGCAGGCTGACGGTCGCGGGGAACCACTGGTTCGCGGCGCCGAGCAGCATGAACCGCGTCTCGGCCTGGCACTTCTCGAAGGTCCCGAGATGCGGGTGGCGGCCGCGGCACCGCGGCATGCGGTCGGCGCCCGCGGTCCCGGTGAGCTCGCGCATGGAGCGCCGAGCGTCGCACGTGACGCAGTGGATGTGGACCTCGGGCCCGAGGTTGCTGCGCCACTCGAGCATCCGCAGCTGTGTCCGGGGGTTCGGGATGCCCGCCATCTTCGAGCACGTCCACCCCGCGCCCTGGGCACCGTGCACGAACGCCCAGTAGGGGAACTCGTCGAGGTGCCCGGCGAGGCAGGCGACCAGGTACCGGGCGGGGACGGCCGGGCTGCGCCGCGGCTTGGCGGTGCCCTTGCGTCCGCGACAATTCTCGTGCTCGAACCGCGCCTTGTCCGGTCGGCGCTTGATCGTGTTGACGAAGGTGAAGGTGCCGCCCTGACCGTCGAACGGCGCGAGGATGTCGCAGCCGGTGCAGCGCAGCCACCGGGGGAAGACCGCCGCGGGCACGCCGATGGTGGAGTACCCGTCCGGTCCGGTCTCCTCACGCGGGGGCCGGCGCAGCTCGGTGACCTGGCGTCCGATCTGTGCCTTGACCGCCTCGACGAGACGCGGCTCGGAGACCTGGAAGACCTTGCCGAGCCGCTGGTAGGCCAGCTCCCACGCGTCGAGGCCCTGCGGCATGACGGCGACGTGCGGAAGGTCCACCGTCGCGCCGATACCCCCGGTGTAGAGCAGCGCCGTGGGACGCATGGAACCGATGCGCCCGTAGTTCTTGGGCGCTACGTCGTCGGTGTGCGCGTACGGGTCGAGGACCGCGTTCTCGGCGAGGTAGGTGGTCTCGGCGGGGTGAGTGGTCTCGGAGGGGACCTCGGGCGTCTCGTCGGTCACTACCCCACCTCCAGCGGGAACTCCCACGCCGGTGCATCGGCGGGTTCGACGTCGGTCACCTTGTCCTGCACGGAGCGGACGACGAGGTTGATCTCGGGCTGCACCTCGCGCATCGAGTTGGCGACGCGGAGGTAGACGTCATCGCCGAGGATCGTCTCGTCCTCGGGGCTCTTCAGCAGGCCAGGCGCGCTGCCTCGCTTGTCGTAGACGGTGCCGGGGTTCGCGGTGGCCCGCGCGTACCAGACGTCGAGGCGGCGCTGGAGCTTCTCCCGGATCTCGCCGACGAGCTCGTCGGCTCCGGCTGCCGCCGCCCGCTGCGCGATGACGTCGATGAGGTGTTTGACCGTGGCGTAGCGGGTGGCGACGGCGCTGGCCCCGACCTGGGGCGACAGCGACGGCGAGGCCGTCACGTCGAGAACCCGTGCGACGGAGACGAGGACGCTCGTGAGCCCTCGTTCGAGCGAGGAATCCGAGAACGGTGTGACGGAGAGCGCCTCCACGTGGGCGTAGAACGTCCGGTGGTCGTGCTCGAACTGTTCGTAGTGCGCCATGTCGCGCGGGCGTGCCCGGTTCGCGAGCGTGACGACCAGCCCGGGGCGGGAGGCGACGCGTCCGACGCGTGACGACGCCTGGATGTACTCCGCCGTGTTCTTCGGCTGCCCGACGATGAGCATGAGACCGAGGCGTCCGACGTCGACGCCGACCTGCAGCATCGACGTCGCGAGGACCACGTCGTACGGCCGGTCGCCCGGCCGGCCCGGCTCCTTCTTCCCGTCGCGCGCGGCCTGGGCCATGCGGGTGTGCGCGCTCGTGCTGTCGAAGTGAGGGTCGAACGCCACGGCGAGCCGGTCGAGCGTCGCGGTGATCTCCGTCGAGGAGATCCGGGACGTGAGCTCGCCGACCTCGAGCCCGAACCGTCCGCGGGGGGCGTACCCGCTCGTCCGGTCCGGATTGGTGATCCGGGTGGTGACGTCGTCGTCGAGGTAGCGCCGCATGCCCGCGAGCTCGCGGGTGGCCGAGAAGTAGCCGACGAGGGTCATGTACGGGTCGGCCGCCTCGCCGTGCTCGTCGAGCAGACGTTGCCCCGCGAGGAGGAGGATCTCCGCTACCCGGATCTCGGCCAGCGTCAGCCGCGCGCCGTGCGCGCACACGCCGACGTAGCGCCGCCCCGGGTTCTTCTCGCTGATCGGGACCTCGGCGGAGAAGTAGGTGTCGCGCACGTCGAGCACCTGGGGCGGGAATATCTCGACCCCACGCCCGTAGAGGCGACGCACCTGCCCGAGTGCGTTACGGCTGGTCGCCGTGGACGCGACGACCAGGGGCCGGATGGCGGCCGCGGTCGCGGCGTCCGGTCCGAGCTGCCAGCTGCAGAGCGTGTCGACGGCGACCTCAAACAGCCCGACAGCCGTGCCGAGCGCGCCCGTGATGAGGTGCAGCTCGTCCTGGACGATGAGGTCCGGTGGTCGCAGGCGTCCCACCGGGGTCACGGTGACCTTGGGGGCAGAGCCCTTACGGTTGTGGGCCGTGCGGTTGCACACCTCGTCCAGGGTGTCCGGGTGGACGTAGCCGTGACGCGGGCACCGCTGCGCGACGTGACCGAAGAGGTGCGCCGTCTGCCCCTCGCGCGCGATGCGCGCGAACTTGTCGACCGTCGCGAGCAGGTAGGTCGGTGGGTGCCGGTAGATCTCCTCGTCGGTGGTGAGCACTGGGAGACCGTCCTCGACGGACCCGCCCTCGGCGAACGGGCACTCGGTGCCCAGCTTCGCCCCGCAGTGGACGAGGACGCGTCTGCGCACGTCGTCGTAGCGGATGTGCTGCTTGGGGCTGATGCGCGAGCCGCACCAGGGGCAGCGCTGGAGCTGGAGGACGGTGACGCCGTACGCCTTCCCCTCTACGCCGCGGGCGTCCTCCACCTGCGCGCGCGCCTCGGTGACGGACTTGGGGCTCACGCTGGTGCCCACCCACAAGCCGATGCGGAAGGGCTCGGTGCCCCAGGTGTCCGGGTCCCGACGTCGCTCGAGCTCTGCTGCACAGACCAAGGCGGTGGCCCGCTGGAACTGCTGGGTCGTGAGCAACCGCAGCGTGTAGCGCATGAGGACCGCGACGCCGTCCCGCCCGTCGAGCGGGCCGTCCGGGGACGGGATATCGCCCTGAAGCCGGCGGATCGCGAAGGTGAACGCCGCGAGCCCGAGGTAAGCCTCGGTCTTGCCGCCACCGGTGGGGAAGAAGAGGAGCTCGGCCTGGGCGGCGTCCCCGCTGCGGAGGGGTGATGCCGGGTCCGCGAGACTGCCGAGCTGCATAAGGATGAAGCCGAGCTGGAACGGCCGCCACGAGGCCCGGGCGAGCTCGTCCTTCGCCATGACCTGCTCCGTCGCCTCGGCGATGGTCACGTCGGCACTCTCGGAACGGAGCTGCGCGACCTGGCTGTGGACGCGCTGGTCCGCCATGACGCGGTTCATGAACTGGAAGGCGCGGAACACGTCGGGGTGGGCCAGGCGCGCGAGGCCGGCCTCCAAGCGGTCGGCCACCCCCTCGGCATCCTCGACCGCTTCGTCCGCGATGTCCTGCAGGTGGGGCGGGAGGTGGGCGACCTCGGCGCGCCGATCGACCAACCACGCGCGGTAATCGTCGACCATCGGACGGAGGCCGGCCACGACGTCCTTGAGCGGGGCGCTGCCGAGCCGATCCATGGAGACGACCGCGCCGGGCACGGCTGGCGCCATCGTCTGCGGCACCTCGGCGGTCGGCAACCAGGTCGTGCGCACCCGGTACGCGCGGCGCGCGTCTTCCACGAGGTCACGGACCCACTCGCCGCCCGTCGTGTCGGGGTCTGCGCACGTCCACGTGGCCGAGCACGTGCGGCCCACCGCGAACTCGAGTCGGTCACGGTAGAGCAGCTCGAGGCGCTGCTCCTCGCTGTCGAGCCCGGGTGCGAGCGCGTCCAGCGGATCGTGGATCGGTAGGAACACCGCCGAGCCGTCCTCTGCCAGGGCCTCGAGCTCGGCCTGGAAGAGCCAGAGCCTGGGCGGCAGGGTGCCGTCGGTGATGCGGCGGTTCTGCAGGGCGACCTCGACGACGAGCGTCGCCCCCTCTCCCGCGCGGACGTCCACGCTCACCGACACCTGCACCACGCCGTTGTCGACGAGCACGGGCTCGTCGATCACCGCACCGGCGGTGAGGCGGTCAGGCGTCAGGACGACGCGGTGCTCGTGGGGTGTGCGGTCGTACAGCGTACGCACGCGACCGTTGTCGTCCGCCTCGCGGCGCGGCGCGTACGTGCCCCACCGGGCGATGAGCACGAGAGCAGGGCCCTCCGTGCTCACACGGAAGCGCAGACCCATCGACGACGGCGCGATCAGCTGGGACGCGGGTCCTCGGTCCTCCGACTCCTCCGAGGTGCCGCTGTCGGAGATGTCCCCGTCATCGACCTCGGGTACGCCGTCGACGTCTCGTCCGACGGAAACGGGGATAGCGTTCTCGCCTAATCGAAGGTCTTCGATCTCATCCGTCACAGGCACCCGATCCTGTGCTCCGGTGAGCCCGGCGCCTTGAACCTTTACGGGCGCCAGAGCTCCGGCCAGATAGCGTCCACGCGGATTCCCAAGGACGACCTCTTCCCTTCCGCCCCACGGGCCGAGCAAGTCGGCAACAAGCAGGCGTTGCACCCTATCCCTAACCCTTGCCGAATTCACTTCAGGCCCCATTCCCCAGTTCCAAGTCACCAATTGTGGGGGACTCTTTCGAGTCCCGGCGGAGCGCAGTGCGCCTGTTGTTCTCCTCCAACAATCTGTCCATGACCTCGGACTGGGAATCCGGATCGAGCGTCCACCTCAAGACTTGCTTATAGGAGTACACGCCGTGCTCGGCGCGGACGTCCGACCATCCGTAGGTCGCGAGCAGCGACATGTCGAGCTCGCGATGCAGATCGCGAACTCTCACTACATCACCATCGTTGACAATTGAAGGATCGTTGACGCGACCGTAGATGCCGGTGAGACTCAAATTTCGTCGCGTCATCACCTCCGTTCGCACTTCGTATAGGGCTGTCGCAACCTCAACGGCAGCGGATATATCCGCGAGGGGCCGAGGGAATGTGTCGGAGACCGCTCGCGGCGTGAATGTCGGATCGCTACGCATCGAAGTTCCATACCTAATCGCCCACGTCGACATCAGAGAGGAGGATGCAACTGCGAGATCCTCGAGCACTTCACCGGTGAAGACCACCACCTTGTCCGTGAATACCGCGTCGGCGGGTGCAATAGTCGGCATCAGAGTCCGACTCACCCGAGCAATGACGGCGACCCGATCGCGAGAACGCATCCGCGAATACAAACGCGGCCGAGCGTTCCAGTGCTTCCACCACTCGTACACCATGCGCGGGTACTTACTAGGGTCCTGACGAGAGCGCTCCGGTCGCACGCAGGTCTCCACATGGCGCCACGGAGCGGGATACGCTCGAGCCTGATCCTCGGACATCTCTCCGAAATCGATAACCCAGCGCTGCGGAACCAAGACGGCGAGCGAGTTCAGGTCCTGCCCGGTAAAGAGTGGCCGGATTACCTCTCTGTTCCGGTCGTCCTCGGCGAGCATCACGTCTGCGCTGCCCTTCGAAAGTACAAACCCGGCACCATGCAGATATGACCCCAGGCTCGCCCAGCCATCGTTCTGCGCGAGGCGCACTGGGGCTATCGAAATAGCCCCCTTAGGCTCCAGGAGCGTGCTTATCTCACGAACCGATACCCCATCCGCAACTGGCCGCACCCCCTGGCTCGGCGTGACCCTTGAAGACCACACTGCAGCGAACTCTACATTAGCGGAGGACGCCGGCCATTTTTTGCTCTGAATCGATCTATAGATGTGGAAGCCTTCATGCTCAAGGCGGTCCAGTCCGAGCTCTCGGGTCTCCCCTTGTGCGATCGAGTTGCTCCCGATGAGTCCGAGCGTGCCCGATCTCTTCACCACTAGGGATGCCCGAACAAGAAAGAATGAGACCAGGTCCGCCCGGCCGAGGCGCCGACCGAGGCCCAAGGTCGCCAGGAGGTAGTCGCGATATCTTGAACCCGCGGCCGACGGTATCTTGGTACCACCGAGGAATGGTGGGTTGCCGACGACGGAATCAAATCCTCCGTGCTGGAGCATTACGTCAGGCGCCTGCAGAACCCAATGGAGTGGTCTCCATCGCCGACCGCTAGGTTCTAGCTCCATCGCGAGGCCGGCCACGATGACGGCGTTGAGTAGGTCGGTGTCGCCTAGCGCAGAACGCATCAACGCGAGCGACAGGTGCTCGTAGGCGGCCTCGAGGGGCTTGCCGGGCTTGCCGCCGACCGCCAGCCCGGCGGCCACGATGCCGTCGGCGACGGTGCGGAGCTCCGCCAGCTGCTCGTCGAGCTGTCTCATGAGCTGGCGCTTCGCGTGCGTCGTCCGCATCGCGTTGCCGTCGGACACCGTCGTCGCGAGCTGGCCGCGGATCTCGGTCGCTCGCTGGATGGCGAGGTCGACATCCAGGGTGAAGCCCGGGTTCCGCAGACGGGCGGGTGACGGGTCGATGTGGAGCCCACGCAGCTGTCGGAGCTCCGTCAGGCCGAGCAGCGAGTTGCCGCAGAAGATCTTGTCGTCGACGAACGAGAAGGGCTTGTCCCGGTCGAGCGACACCAGCCACAGGGAGAGCTTGCACATCTCGACAGCCATCGGGTTGATGTCCGCCCCGTACAGGCAGTGCGCGACGATCTCCCGACGCGCCTCGATCTCCCGTCGCCGGCGCTGCTCGGCGCTGACGTCCTCGCGGGTGATGCCCTCGGCGTCCCACGCCTCCAGCAGCTTGCCACCGAGGTAGCGTGCCGCGGCCACGAGGAATGCCCCGGATCCGACTGCGATGTCCGCGACCTTGAGGTCGAGGATCCGTGACGAGGAGATGAGATTCCACGCGCTCGTGTCGGCGGTCTGCAGCGGACCCGGCTGGTACACGAGCGGTTCGAGGGCGTGCAGGACGACCTCTTCGGCCAGGGCACGCGGCGTGTAGTGCGTCCCCGAGTTGGCGCGGGACCGGGTCTCGACGACCACGAGCCCACCACCGAGCACGACGTACGGCAGTCCGCGCAGGTCGCGGCGGATCAGGTGGATGTACCCGATGAGCTCGTCGAGCAGACCTGCGTCCCGCACCACGGGGCGCAGCAGCCGCCGGGCCTCGTCCTGCGCCTCGACGGTGCCGCTGGTCTCGTATGCCTTCGCTACCTGCCTGACCGTGCTCGCACGCGCCCCGGGCTGATCGTCCTTCAGCCACGCGACCAGCGCCGCGGCGAAGGTCGCAGGGTCCTCGCCCGCGTCGTCGGAGAGCTTGTGCAGGACGTCGAGCCTGATCTCCGGTTCCGCACCGTCCTGCGGCCCCGACAGGCCGACGATCGTCTCTCCCGGGTCGGTGAACCTCGCGGAGTAGCCGAGCAGACCCTCGTAGACGTAGCCGATCTGCTCGACGTCCAGGTCGCGGAAGGACACCGCACGTGCCTCGTTCCCGATGCGAACCTGCTGGACGGCACGCAGCACGTGCAGCATGACGCGATCGTCGACCACGACGCGGAGGCGGCCGGTCGTCGGGTCGGTGGCGAGCAGCCACTCGAAGCGGTCGGGGTCGAAGAGCGATCCGCCGTAGGCCGGCATACGCAGGTCCTCGAACGTCGCCCCTTCGTAGAGCGCACTGCTCGTGGCGAGCAACCGGTGCCAGGTGTCGAACGACCCCTCGAGGAGCTCCTCACCGTCGGCAGCGACGGCAGCGCGTCGGCGGGCATCGAGACGCTCGGCAGCGTCGGAGATCGCGTAGGCGTCGCGGTACAGGACGCTGTCAGGGAGGAGCTCGTTCGCCTCCGCGAAGAGCAGGAACACCACGCGCATCATGACCGTCACGGCCGCGTCGTACACGGTGTGCCCGTCGTCCGGGAGCGGTGACGCCTCCCCGGCGGCGATCGCATGCAGGTGCAACTCCGAGAACGACTGCACCAGCAGCTCGACGGCCGCGCGCACCTGCCGACCGAGCTGATCGGTGATCTCCTCCGTGCTCGCGACGGAGTCGCGCAGCAGCGCGGGAAGTCGACGCGCGGGCGTCCCACCCGCCAGCGAGGTGAGTCGCGCCAGAGCCCAGAACGCGGCCCTGAGATCCGGCTCCTCGCGGAAGAGCGCGCCGTCGAACGCGCCGGAGCCGACCGCGCCCTGGTCACTCACCCACACGAGCGCCCACCAGCGACCGTCGGTCACGACGGCCACGGGGATGCCGCTGTCTCCGCTGGAGCGACTCGCCCGCAGGAGCGCTGCGCCCCTGTCGATCGCGGTCGCCGTCCACCCGTCGGAACCCGGTGCTGCGAGGTCGTCGGTCGGGTCGACGACCAGCAGCAGCGCCTCTGCGTCCTCGCCGGTCCGCAGGACGGCGGTCGGCCTGACGGAGTGCTCACCGTCGAGCGACACCGCCCGCAGGTCCGGCGGAGCCTCGGCTACGTACCCGTCCCACTCGAGCACCTGGTGGGTCATCGTCGTCACCCAGGCGTCGCGCTCGGCGAGATACGCCGACGTCGCCGAGTCATCACGGGCCGAGCGCACCCACGTGGTCCACGCGCGCTCCCACAGGCGGAAGCCCTCCGAGAACGACTCACCGACCTGGTCGACAGCAGCGTCCGGACGGGGCAGGCCGTCGCGGAACTGCGCCTTGAGAGCTGGACGCGCGAGGAACGGCCCGTCGACGACGACGAGGTCGAGCCACGCGAAGGGGTCGTCCGGTCGCTTCGGCCGGTACCCCGGTCGCGGGCTCATGCGAGGCTCCCCTCAGCGTCGGCGGGCGTCAGTGCGAACACGAGCGCGCCAGTCAGTGCGTGGTGCTGCGACTCCTGGTACCTGGCCTCGACCGCGCGTCGTTCCCGGTCCAGCTCGTCGTCGAGAACGTCCAGGCGCCGGCGCACCTCGTCGATGTCGCGACGGCGTTGCCGGGCGGACCCCTCCAGCTCGAAGAGCGCCTCCTCGGCCTGCCTCGCCGCCTGCTCCATCGCTGCGACGGACCTCTGGAGCGTCTGACGGAAACGCGAGAACGTGCCGTCGACGCGTGCGAGGTCAGCCTCCCGGCGACCCCGGAGCGACTCCTCGAGCTCCTCGAGCCGCCGGTCGGCCCTGACCTGCACCGCTCGCTCCACGCGGGCGCGCAGCGCCTCGTCACCGTCCTCGTTCCAGCGGGCTGCGAGCGCGCGCAGCACGTCCGGACCCGGCGACCGCAGGTCCTGCCCGTCGAGCGTCGTGGCCAGCAGGTCCTCGGAGAGCTCCTCGCCGAGGTCCTGGCGACGCCGCAACCGGGTGCCGGCGAGGAAGACCTCCTCGTGCAGACGGACGCCGCTACCGCCGACGAGCACCAGGCGCGCGACCGCTGCGGCGAACGAGTCACGCAGCCCTGGTACGACGACCGCGGTCACACGCTGGACGGAAGGGTGCGGTGACCAGAGCTCCTGGCGCAGCGCGCGAGTCGCCAACCGGACCAGCGGGTGGCCGAGGTGGGCGTGCACGAGATCCGTTCGTCCGCGTGCCGCCTCCTCGTCGAAGGTCAGCCGACGGCGCTCCGACGTGAGCGGGTCGTCCAGGTCCTGCACCGCCAGCGCCCACGTGCGCGCCATCGCCGTCGGCGCAGCGAAGACGGGAGCGTCGGTGTCGACGTCCCCGACCGGCTGGAGGGTCGGCTGCCCGGCGAGCTGCAGAGCCGTGTCGACCACGCGGTGGACGTTCGCCGGATGCAGGTGAAGCCGTCGGCGGACGTCATCGAGCCCTTCGGTGATACGCGTGAGCTCGGCGGACATGCGCCGATCGCCCGCCAGCATGTCGGTCACTGCCCGCGTCGAGTCGTCGCGGGCGGGCCGGGAAGCCCGCGGCCGGCGGCCGAGCAGCTCCTCCTCGAGGTCCGGTGCGAGGACGTCGTTCGCGGAACCGAGGTCGTTGCGGACCCGCTGCATCTTGTCCAGGAGTCGACGCAGCAGGTCGACGTCGCGGTCCAGCGCGGACCGCCCGCTGACCGGTGCGAAGTGCCACGCCACCGGGGTCTGCGTCTGCCCGTAACGGTCGATGCGGCCGATGCGCTGCTCGAGGCGGTTGGGGTTGAACGGCACGTCGAAGTTCACGAGCCGGTGGCAGTACCGCTGCAGGTCGATCCCCTCGCCGGCGGCGTCGGTGGCGAGCAGGACCCGCACCGGGTGCTCCGACGGATCGGCGTTGAAGCGCAGCCGGATGTCCTCGCGCTCGTCCGGTGGCGTCTGCCCGTGGATCACAGCAAGCCTGTCGGAGTCGTAGCCAGCGGTGCGCAGGACGCGCTCGATCCACTCGAGGGTGTCCACGTACTCCGTGAAGACGACCACACGCTCGTTCGACCACGTGCCCGTCGAGCGGATCTCGCCGTCGAGGAACCGGACGAGCTGGGTCAGGCGGGTGTCCGGCCGCGCCTCGTAGCTGCGTCCCCACGCGACGAGGTCCTCGAGGTCCTTCTCGTCCTGGGGCGAGAGGTCCTCGAGGACCCGACGGCTGTCGGTGAGCGCGCCGAGCTCAGGCTGCGCGGCGCGGCCCTCCTCCTCGTCCGGCGCGGCGTCACCCCACAGGTCGTCGAACTCCGGCAGGTCGGGCTCCCGGCCATCACGGCGCGCCTCGAGGTAGGCCGCAGCCGTCCGGGCGAAGGCCCAGGGGGACGACAGGAACCGCTTCTTGAGCAGCAGCGCCGAGATGTCCGCCGCGCGTGCCGGTCGACCGGCGGCTGCGCGGCGTCGCCGGTCGAGCAGCGCGGTGAGACGGTCGTACATCTCGGCCTCGTCGTCCGCGGCCTCGACGGGCAGCGGCCGGATCTGGCGCTCGCGGAAGCGGTCGCCCGGCACGTCGGACTTCAACCGCCGCACGGCCACCTCGGCCAGCGCGGTGCGGTCGATCTGGGCGCCACGCGCGAACCGGTGCTCGTCGATCATCTCGAGCAGCGCGGTGAACGACTCCTCGTACCCGTTGTGGGGCGTCGCGGACAGGAAGAGGCGGTGCTCGCAGCGTCGGGCGAGGTCGCGCACCGCCGCCGTCCGCTGCGAGTCGACCGCGTAGCCGCGGCGTCCGGACGCCTGGTGCGGCGCAGACGGTGCCACGTGATGCGCTTCGTCGACCACGAGCACGTCGAAGACCCGGCCGTCGCGGCCGGTCCGGCGGGCGGCGTCGAACGCCGACTGCAGCATGCGCTGGGCGCGCGGGCCGGGCAGCCACGACATCGAGACGATGACGCGCGGGAACAGCACGAACGGGTTGGCGTGCACGCCGTAGCGACGGCGCACGTCCTTCATCGTCTGCGAGCTGATGACCTCGAACGACAACCCGAACTTCTCGAGCATCTCGTCGTGCCACTTCTGCACGAGACCCGCGGGGCAGACGACGACCACGGACCGAGCCCGGTGACGCAGCAGCAGCTCCTGGATGACCAGCCCGGCCTCGATCGTCTTGCCGAGGCCGACGTCATCGGCGAGGAGGAGGTTCGTCCGGGGCGCGGAGAGCGCCCTGCGCAGCGGTTCGAGCTGATACGGCTCGACCGCGGCACCTGACCGGAAGGGCGCCTGGTAGGTCCCCGGATCGGCCGAGGTCACCGCGCCCCAGCGCAGCGCGTCGACGAACGCGGCCAGGGTCCCCGGGTCGTCGAACTGCTCGGGGTCGACCTGCCGCGGCAGGCCGCGCTCCGTGACCGTCGCGCGCCCGGGCTCGATCTCCCAGACCACCCGCAGCTCGTCTCCTGTGGCGTCCTCACCCATCGCCTGGAGCGTGACGGCGTGCTGGATCTCGGTGACGTCGTCGTCCGCCGAGGATCGCGGGAGGGCCTGCGTGGCGACGTCCGTCACCACCCACCGAGCGCCTCGGACGTGGACCATCTGGCCGACCTCAGGGAGATGGGTTTGCACATCAGTCCTTCCTCGCACTCCCTGAAGACCCTAGCGACGTGGGATGACGTACGCGGCGGACAACACGGACATCGATCACGCGAGCGAACGCGCCCGAATCGGGTCAGTCTGGTCCCGTGCAGCCGTCACCCCCCGGACCTCACCCCGGCTCGTCTAGCGCAGACGCCTCTCGGCGCATGAGCACGCTACGTCGGCGAGACAACCGACCCGAGACGGCCGTGCGACAGCGGCTCCACGCGATGGGACTCCGGTATCGCGTGACCTGGCCCGTGCCCGGACAGCGACGCCGGACCATCGACATCGCCTTCACGCGGGCTCGCGTGGCCGTGTACATCGACGGGTGCTTCTGGCACGGATGTCCGCTCCACGGCACCATGCCGCGGTCCAACACCGCGTGGTGGGAGGCGAAGCTCTCAGCGAACCAAGCCCGCGACGCCTCCGTCAACAGCCAGCTCAACGCCCTCGGGTGGACGGTCCTACGGTTCTGGGAGCACGAGGCACCGGACTCTGTCGCAGAGCGGATCTACTCGGTTGTACGTGCAGCAGCCATGTGATCGACGTGCGCGTCCAGCGCCGCCATGAAGTCTGCTCTGTAGCGCAGACTGCTCGCGCGCAGGCGATCCCGGAAGCCTTTCGTTGCACGCCACGACAGCGGCTCCGAGCCGTAGCGGGTCAGGAGGCCGCCGAGGTCTTGGACCTGCTCCAGGACAGGACCGCACGGGAACTCGGAGACGTCGACCGCCCAGCGTTTCCCGTCCGACGTCCCACGGGCAGCCGCGGGCCACCCGGCACCCTCGGCGAGGAGCACCCCATCCTCGAACGCCTCCCGCAGCTCCGAACGCCTGGCCAGCCGCCCACCGATCCACCGGGCCACCGGCACGCTCACCGCGTTACCCACGAGCTTCCAGCGGTCACGCTCAGGAGCGGGAGAGGTCCAGCCCGGCTCGAGTCCCTGGAGCGACTCGGCCGCCTCGATCGACGGGCGCACGATCTGACGCCCCACCCGCTCACCGGGGAGCCAGATCGCCGGCGGGCTCGCCACCCGCACGGTCGTCCCACCCTTCAGGGTGGGGGTGGCACCGACGGCCCAACCCACACCTCGGTTGCCCTCGGTCCACGAGAATCCGAACGCCGTCGCCTGCTGGTCCGGTTCAGGTTCCCCATGATCTTCCCCCAGGAGGATCCGGGCAGGGTCCATCACTCGCGACGCGAGGAGGAAGACACGTCGCCGGCGCTGCGCTAGCCCGGCGAACCGGCTGTCGACCACGCGGTACGCCCATGCGTACCCTGCGTTCTCCAGGTCGCTCACGATGCGGTTCATCGCAGCGCCGCGGCCGAGGTGGAGCATGTTGGGCACGTTCTCGAGGAGGACCCAGTCCGGCCGGTAGGCCGCGATCTTCTCCAGGACCCCGATCACCAGGCCTGAGTTCACGCCCGCCAAGCCCTGGGTGAGCCCCGCCTGCGAGAGATCGGTACAAGGGAAACCCGCGGTGACGAGCGCGGCCCCGTCGAAGTCCTTGATCGCGGTGACGTCGTCCTTCACCTCGACGTCGGCGTAGCGTGCAGCGAGGACGGCCCTTGCGGCGTCCCACCTCTCGCAGAACCATGCGACGTCGGACACGCCAGCGGCAGCCAGACCCTGCTCGATCCCTGCGACACCGCTGAACAGCGAGACGGTGGCGAGTGGTCTGGAACCCGAGGCCGTCACGAGCGTCGGAGCTCAGGGAACGCGGTCTCGATGATCACGATGAGTTCACGCGCCGCGTCGACATCGAGCTGGAGGCTCTGGCTCGACTTCGCCCTGCTCGCACGGTCGTCGGAGCCAAACGTCGTGAGGTGCAGCAGACGCCGGTCGGCATCGACGACGACTCGGTGCTCGCAGTCCACCTCAGTCGGGTGCGGCTTGATGTCCTGCGTGGACGGCGAGAACGACCTCACACGCGCCATGCCTTCCACCTCCTCCGAGGATCTTGCACGTCTCGCGAGCAACTCAGCGCTCGTGACCAAGCCCGAGACCGAACTTTATCCCCGCGGTGCGGGGCGTCCGAGTGCTCGCGCCGACAGGACGTCGCCGGCCCCCACTTCACCCCGCGTTCCACCGTCGGGGCCTCCCGCCGCTGCTTGACTGTCGCCCATGTCGGCCACCCGTATCCCGTACCCGACCGCCCGCCCGGTGTACACGGCCGCGGCACGCTGGCGCGACGAGTGCCTCGTCGACGACCGGTCCCTGTTCAGCGGCGGTCCGGGCTCGACCTTGGACCAGGCCGCGGAGCTGGTGCGGGACTTCGTCGAGCGCCCGGACACCGGCAGCGGGTCGTTCGTCTCCAAGCTGTCGACCCAGCTGGCGACGTCGTCCCGCGGCGCGGTGCAGCTCGCCGCCGAGCTGATGTTCGTCCATCTGCTGATCGCTCGCTCCGACGTGATCGGCGGCAGCAAGAAGCGTGCGATCGTCGGCGAGATCCTCGGCTTCGCCGACGGGACCACCCCGCCGCCGAGCGAGCTGGCCCAGGCGTTGGACGCCGGGCTCGTGCGCACGGGCACCGCCTACGGCACGTACCGCTGGAAGCTCTTCGGCTTCCTGGTCGAGGTCGTGGCGATGGTCAAGAGTCTCCCCCTCGACGAGCGCCGCGCACTCCTCGACGACCCTCACCGGTTCAGCGCCGCGCTGGGGAACCTCGACCTCACCCAGGGCGCCGGGATCCAGCGCGCCGCACTAGAGCACCTACTCTTCCCCGACACCTTCCCACCCGTCGTCGGCACCAGCGGTCGCAGCCGGATCGTCGCCACGTGGCCCGACCTCGCCGGGCCGGCGGACCTGCCGCAGTCGGTCCGGCTCGGCAACGTCTACCGCGGTCTCGCCGAGCGCGCGGGAGCACCCGATCGGTTCGTGAACCTCTGGCGCGCGCCGCACTACTGGGAGTGGGACTCACCGCCCTCCCCGGCGTGGACGCGCGCGGGACGCTGGCTCGAGTGGACGTCTGAGCGCATCGACCTCGAGGCCGACGAGCGCGCCTACAAGACGGAGGCGACGCAGCGCCTCGTCGCCGTGCGGGACCTGGTCGAACGCGACGACCCGTCGTGGGCCGCCGACCTGGCCAAGGCCTTCCGCGGGACGAACCTCGTCAACTACCGCGCCTACGACGAGCTGCTGGCGTGGGTCCAGGCCGACCAGACCGCAGCCCGCCGGGCGTTGCTCGCCCTGTGGACCGACCCCAGCGCCGCAGCGCTCGACGACTTCCGGCGAGCGCTGCCGAGCGACGTCCTGGCGGAGCAAGGGTCACGCCTCAGCGTGTCGTCCATGCTCCGGATGGTCCACGGTGCGGACGTCCAGCCGCCGTGGCGGTCACGCTACGTCGGCCGCTTCGCCAACATCGTCGCGTACCGGCGCAGCGAGCCGACCGCACCGGACAGCGAGGTCTACGACGGCTTCCTGGCGCTCCTCGACCTCGTCCTCGACCTCATGCACCGACGCGGCACCCCGCTGCGCGACCGGCTCGACGCGCAGGGTCTGATCTGGACCGCCGTCGACGCCGCCGAGGTGCCCGGGAGCACGCCGGCCGAGCTCGACGCGCTGCTCGCGTGGCGCAAGGGCAAGCACGTCGACCCGCCGTCAGCCCCGACCGCGCCTGACGGCCCCGAGACGACCGACCCCACGGCCACTGACGCTCCCGTGACGGACGAGAGCCTGGCGGACCTCGCACACCGGCTCCACCTCGACGAGTCATTCCTCCAGACCGTCGACGAGCTGCTCCAGGACCGCAACCAGGTGATCTTCACCGGCAGCCCCGGCACGGGGAAGACGTACGTCGCGCGCGAGTACGCCCAGTGGCTCGCGGGCAGCCCCGACCGCTGCCAGATCGTCCAGCTGCACCCGTCCTACGGCTACGAGGAGTTCGTCGAGGGCTACCGCCCGCAGCAGGACGGGTACGTGCTGCGCGAGGGTCCGCTCAAGACGATCGCACGCGCCGCCGCAGCCGACCCCGCGCACAGCTACGTCCTCGTGGTGGACGAGCTGAATCGCGGCAACGCCGCCCGTGTGTTCGGCGAGCTGTACCTGCTGCTCGAGTACCGCGGCGACGACGCCCGGCTCATGTACTCGGACGAACCCTTCCACCTGCCGGCCAACCTGTACCTGATCGGCACCATGAACAGCGCCGACCGGTCGATCGCCCTCCTCGACTCCGCCCTGCGGCGACGCTTCTCGTTCGTCGAGTTCGACCCGCAGCAGCCGCCGTTGTCCGAGGTCCTGCCGACGTTCCTCGCGACCCACGCGCCCACGCTCGCCTGGGTCGCCGACGTCCTGCGCGAGGCCAACCGCCTCATCGACGACCCCGCCGCCTCGATCGGCCCCAGCCACTTCCTCCGGAAGGACCTCACCGCCGCGCACGTCGAGCGGATCTGGACCTTCGACGTGCTGCCCACGCTGCGCGAGCATCTGTGGGGACGGACGGCCCTGCTCGACTCCCTGACGCTCGACGCGCTGCGAGGCACGGGGGCACCCACGGCGGCGGCAGATGTCGACGACGCTGACGCTGACTGAGTGGCGCACGACCCGCGGCCTGGCCCTCACCCCCGCGCAGGTCCGGCTGCTCCAGCAGACCTTCCGGGCAAAGGTCGAGGCCGAGTCCTGGACGCCGGACGGCACCGTGCGGTGGTCGGTGACTCCGACGAGCATCGTCGGTGCGGCCTCTGCGGACGGCGCCGACGTCGTCGTCCGACCGAAGACGCCGGTCGGCAACGTGCTCTTCCTGCTCGGGGTGGCCGCCGGCCGCAAGGCTGACACCGTCCTCGACGACGTCGTCCAGCTCGCGCAGGCGCCCGACCTCACCACCGCGGTGGCGGCACTGTTCGCCCGCGTCACCGAGCGGGTGCTCCAGGACGGCGTGCTGCGCGGATACCGACCGGTGTCAGAGACACGTCACACCGTCCGCGGACGGGTCGACGTCGCCGAGCAGCTGCGCCGACGCCCCGGACGAGGGGCGCCCGTCGCCGTCCGGTACGACGAGCACGACGAGGACGTCCTCGAGAACCGCCTCCTGCTCACCGCAGCCCGCGCACTGACCCGTCTCCGGCCGCACCCCGACGTCCGGCGCAGCCTTCACCGCATCGTCGCGGCACTCGACGACGTCACGCCGCTGCGCATCGACGGGCCGGTGCCCGACGTCGCCTGGACGCGTCTGAACGTCCGCTACCAGCCCGCCGTCGACCTCGCCCGCCTCGTGCTCAGCGGGTCCGGCCTCGACCTGGCGCTCGGCGACACCGCAGCCGTGGGCCTCGCGGTCGACATGAACTCCGTCTTCGAGCGGTTCGTCTGCAGCGCGCTCGCAGACGTCCTGTCGGGGCGCGGCGGTCGACCGGCCCCGCAGGACACCACGTGGCGCCTCGACGAACGTGGCACGGTCCACCTCCGACCGGACCTCGTCGTGTACGACGCCCGCGGGGTGCCGTCAGTCGTTCTCGACACCAAGTACAAGGTCACCGACGGCACGTCCGTCCCTTCGTCGGACATCTACCAGATGCTCGCGTACTGCACGGCGCTCGGGCTGGACCGCGGCCACCTCGTCTACGCCCGCGCCGAGGGCGTCCCCGCGCTCGTGGTACGGCATGGCGGGCCGACCATCGTGGTGCACTCGATCGACCTCTCGACGCCACCGCGCGAGCTGCTTCAGCAGGTCCGCGACCTCGGCTCACGCATGGCGTGACACGGCCGGCAGCTCACGAGCCCAGCGCCGCGTACGGCACGAACTCCACCGCCCGCTGGACCCGGTGCCGCAGCAGCGACGGGGCCATCCGGCGCTCAGCGTCGAGCGGGACCACCCGCACGCGCTCGTCGTCGGACCCGAGCGTGAAGACGCCGTCGCCGTCGTCCTCGACACCCGAGACCACGCACGCACCGCGCGGCACGTCGACCAGGAGCGATCCGTCCTCGACGAAGTCCTTCACCACCCCGACGAGTACCCGCGCGCCCCGCACGGCGACGAAGCCGTCGCGCGCACCGACCGAGCGGAGCGCGGCACGTGCGACGTCGATGCCGCCGACGTCGGACATGCGCGGGATCGCGACGCCCGCGAGCAGCAGCAGCGCACCGTCGTCGAGACGCCAGCGCAGCTCCTGGAGGAGTCGCTCGCGCTGCTCGTCACGAAGGCCCAGGAGGTCGGCGGGCTCCGGCACGGGCGGCTCGACGGTCGGGATCGCGGTCGCGACCGCCTCGGCGAGCTGACGCGCGAGCTCGCGGACGGTGCGCTTGGTGCGCGGGTTGAACCCCTTGCCGGGTGCGGCGTCGATGCGTCGGAGCCGCTGCTGCAGCACGGCGATCTGCTCGGCTGCGCGCTGCCGCCACTCGTCGGTCCGCTCGGCGGCGTCGGCGGCGATCTGCGCGGCGTACACCGGCGAGGACGCCGTCACCGCGGACGCACGCAGCAGCTCGTAGCCCAGCCAGCAGTCGGCGGCGGCGTGCAGGTTCACGACGTCACGGGCGATCTGTCCCGCCTCCTGCTGCAGCGCATCCTGCCTGCTGGCGGCCTTGCCGCGCCCGAGCCCGTCGACCCGCTGCGCGAGCAGCCGCACGGTGCTGCGGCAGTACGCCTCGAGCGCGTGCCCGTCGCCGCGCAGCTCGTCGATCATCGTCGGCGGGACGTGACCGAGCTCCAGCGCCCACCGCGACTCGCGGATCACACGGTCGATTCGTGTCTCGATCTCCGCCGACCGGATCTCGCGCGTCTCACCGAGCAGCACCTCGACGCGCGCGGCGACATGCTCGACCGCCTGCTGGATGCGGATCAACTGCAGCTGGATCGCCGCCAGCGCGATGCTCGTGCCCATCGTGGCCGCCATCGCCGCCATCGACGTGCCGGCGCCCACGGCCGTGAAGGCCGCGTTGGCGACGATCTGACCGTTCTGGCCGACGAGCGTGCCGAGGGCCCAGCCGCCCGAGGTCATCAGTCGGGCCCCGGCGTGCAGCTGCGCGAGGGTGTGCGGGGCGAGCTGCACCACCCCGTGCAGCTGCGCGATCCCCTGCACACCGGACCCGAGGGCCGAGGCGGCGGCGCCCGTCATGCCCACGGCCGCAGGCCCCTGCCCCGCCGGCTCGGACGCGTGTGGTTGCGCCAGCGCCGCCACCACCGCACGCGCACGCTCGATGTCCGCGGCGAAGACGGCCACACGTCCCCCGTCGTCGAGCGGGACCAGCGTCACGTCGGACCGCTGCAGCTCGTCGCCCACCTGGCGCCTCCTTCGGCGCGACGACCGTTCGGACCGATGGCCCCCGCCAGACGGACGTCGACAGCGGGATCGTGCCACGCACGCGCCCGCAGCGTCCGGGACCTGCGGGTGATCCTGAGGGCGCGGCGGTCACGGCGCGTCAGACGCTTCGACGGCCCCTCACCCCACCCCCGCCCGGTCCACCAGCACCGCGAGCTGCACCCGGCTCCCGACGCCGACCTTGTCCATCGCCCGGGCGAGGTGCGTCTTCACGGTCGCCTCCGACACGAACACGCGCCGCGCGATCTCGGCGTTCGACAGTCCTTCCGCGACGGCGTGCGCGATCTCGAGCTCGCGCTCGGTGAGGGTCCGCACCTTCTCCCGGGCGTCGCGCCGCCCGGACGCGGCGGGGTCGGCGCTGACCTGCGTCATCACGGTGCGCGCGGCCCGCGCGGAGAGCCAGCCGTCCCCGGCGGCGACGGCTCGGACGGCGGCGACGATGTCCTCGGGTGAGGAGTCCTTGGCGAGGAAGCCCGCGGCACCGGCGTGCACGGCGTCGAGGATCGCGCTCTCGGTGTCGAACGACGTCATGGCGACGACGCCGGGCGGGTCGGGCAGCGCGGCGAGGGCCGCGGTCGCGCGGATGCCGTCGACGCGGGGCATGCGCAGGTCCATGAGGACGACGTCGGGGTGGTGCGCGTGCACCGCCGTGACGGCCTCGTCACCGTCGGCGGCCTCGGCGACGACCTCGACGTCGTCGGGTCGCAGGATGGTGCGCAGCAGGCGCCGCACCATCGGGTCGTCGTCCACCACGAGCACCCGGATCATGCGGCGACCGTACCGACCCCGGCGGACACGGTGGGCCGGTCCGCGGGACGGTCAGGCGCCGGCCGCCCACGGCAGGTGCGCCCGCACGACGTACTCGCCGCGCTCGACGCCGGCGGTCAGCCGCCCGCCGAGCGCCTGCGCGCGTTCGCTCATGCCGACGAGTCCCGCGCCCGCCGACGGCGGCACGCGCCCCGCGTCGGCGGGTGCGAGCGCGTTGCGCACGGTGACGTCGACGCCGTCGCCGGGCCGTGCCCGCAGGTCCACGTGCACGCGCGCGCCGGGGGCGTGCTTCATCGCGTTGGTCAGCGCCTCCTGCACGACGCGGTACACGGCACGGGTGAGCGCGGGTGGCGCGGCGTCGCCGCCGTCGACGAACACGGTAGCCCCGATGTCGACACCGGCGCCCCGCGCGTCGTCGAGCAGGACCGGCAGGTCGGCGAGCCGCGGCGCGGGCCCGGCGTACTGCTCGGCGAGCGTGTCCCCGGCAGTGCGCAGGGTCGTGATGAGGGACCGCATCTCCTCGAGCGCGCGGTGCGCCGACGACCGCATCGACCGGGCGGCCTCGGGCACGTCGATGCCGGGGTCGTCGGCGGTGACCTCCAAGGCAGCGGCGTGCAGCGAGACGAGCGACAGGTGGTGCGCGACGGTGTCGTGCATCTCGCGCGCGATGAGCTCGCGCTCGTCCTGCCGCGTGAGCTCGGTGCGCAGGTGGTCGGCCTGCGTGCGCAGCTGCGCCGAGCGTCGCGCCTCGTCGGCCGCGACCTCGCGGGCCGCACGCGCGGCGGCACCGGACCGGCGCACGAGCCCGGCCGCGACCGCGAGGCCGAGCGCGACGACGCCGAACGCGACGTACCCACCCGCCGGCAGGTAGGACCGCCGACCCGTGGCCTCGTCGACCACGGACCACATGACGTCGGCACCGTCGCGCGCCCGGTCCCGGGCGAGGGACGCGACGACGGCCGCCCCCGTCGCCACCGTGCACCCCACCGCCGTGCGCGTGCGCTCCGACGCGAGCACCCACGGCAGCGCGAGCAGCGCCGCGCACCCGCTGACGGGCAGCACCACGGCGACCCCCGCGGCCGCGAGGCAGATCGCCACCGCGTGCTGGCGCCGCCACACGAGGGCCACCGCCGCGGCGACGGCCGCCACCATGCCGAGGACCGACAACAGGTACCGCAGGCCGGAGATGCCGTGCACGCCGCCGGCGAACGCCGCGTCCACCATCCCGAAGAACAGCGCGACCACGACCGCGACCACCGTCCCCGCGTGCGCGAGCGCGGTCCGCCACCAGGGCGCCCCACCACGGGGCGTCGTCCGGGTCACGGGGGCGTCGGCCATGGTCCGGAGCGTAGAGGCCCGCACCGACGACGACGTCGGCCGAACGGCTCGACGACGCGCCCGCTCGTCATCCGTCCGGCTGCGCACGTCGAGCCCGTCGGGCGACCCGCGCGCCACCCCTGCGGCCGAAGGATCGGTGCCGACCGACAGCACCCACCCGAGGAGCCCCGTGATGAGCCAGCCCGTCCCCGACCCGAGCCCCGCCGCGCAGCCCCGCCGGTCGTGGTTCGCGCGGCACAAGATCCTGACGACGCTCGGCGCCGTGGTCGTCGTGGTGGCCGTGGCGAGCGCGCTGGGCGGTGGTGGCGACGACGCTCCGCCGGCATCGTCCGCCGCGTCGGCCCCCGCCGGTGACGCTCCGGCGGACGAGAGCCCGGCGAGCACCGCCGCGGGCATCGGGACACCGGTCCGCGACGGCAAGTTCGAGTTCACGGTCACCGGGGTCGAGCCGGGCGTGACGCGCGTCGGCGACGACGTGTTCGGCCAGGACGCGCAGGGGCTGTTCCTGCTGGTCCACGTCGCCGTGACCAACATCGGGGACGAGGCGCAGTACTTCGACGGCAGCAGCCAGAAGCTCACGGACACGCAGGGCCGCACGCACTCCGCCGACACGGGCGCCGCGATCTACCTGGGCGACGCGCAGTCGTTCCTCAACCAGATCAACCCGGGCAACAGCGTGCAGGGCACGGTCGTGTTCGACGTCCCGGCGGACGCCGCTCCCGCGACCGTCGAGCTGCACGACTCGCCGTTCTCGGGCGGTGTCGAGGTCACGCTGGGCTGAGCGGCGACGAGCGGGAGGGCGCGTCGGCCGCGGCGGCGCCCTCCCGCCGCTGGGGTGTCACGACGTCGGATCCGGCAGTCCCGGCACCACGACGTACCCCTCGCCCACCGTCCCCAGCACGACCATCCGCTCGCGCTGCGTCCCCCACAGGCACGCGAGGTACGCGCACACGATCGCGTCGACCTCGTCCTCGACCCGCTCCAGCGCGGCGGCCCGCGCGGCACCGCCGACCTCGGCGCGGATGGATGCCCAGCGCGCGTCGTCACCGAGCCCGAGCGCGTCGCCCATGACGTCCTCGACGTGGTCGAGCAGCTGCGCCCACGCGGTCTGCCGCACCTGGAGCGGCCGCCCTTGCTTGGCCTTGTACGGCAGCACGCGCGGCAGCCCGAACAGCACGACCATCGCCGGGTGCGGGTACACCTCGATCGCCACCGACACCCCGGGCGCGGGCCGGACGTCGGGGTCGACGCACCAGCCGTGCCGCTGCGCGAGCGTCTCGGCGCGCGGCGGGTCCATGTGCGGACGGCCCCGGTTCGACGGGTGCGCACCGGCGTGGAACCTCCCGAAGTGCCGCGTCACCAGCGCCTCCCCCAGCCGCCGCCCCGTGAGGTTCGGCACGACGAGCGGCGCGTCGACCGCGACGACGACGTCCCGTCCCGACGTGTGCCGGTCGAGGACCGCGTCGATCTCGTCGTCCGTGCGCACGGACGACGAGTGCACCAGCCGCCCGGCGCCGTCGAGCACCGCGACGCCCGTGCGGGCCGTACGTCCCCACGCGAGGTCGAGCCCGACGTACCTGCGCGGCTCGTCGCGCACGGTTCCTGCTCTGCTCACCGGGTCAGTGAACACCGCCGCGCCGACACGAGCCCGGGCGGGTAGGGGCCGTCCACAGATCGGCTGAACCCTCACCGCCGCACCCTCGCGAACCGGTACCTTCCCGGCATGCGGATGCAGGGGCGAACGACGCGCGCGGCGGTGGTGACGGGGATGGTCGTGCTCGTGGCCGGTGGGTGCACGGGGTCACCGGAACCGGGGCCCGCGACGTCTGCGACCACAGACACGACGTTCTCGCCGACCGCGACGCCATCAAGTTCACCAACACTGGACGCGATGATGCCGCCTGAGCGGCCAGCCGAGATGTCGGACCAGAGTGCCACCGGGGCGTCCGCCGCCGCCTCCTACTTCTTCGCGCTGTACCCCTACGTCTTTGCGAGCGGCGACCTGACGGAGTGGTCGGCGCTGTCGTCGGAGACGTGCGAGTACTGCCAGAACGTCAGGAGGAGCGTCGAAGACCAGACAGCACGCGGAGTCGTGGGAGAAGGCGCCGAGATCACGATCGAGTCCGCTGAAGGCATCGAAGTGGCACCCGGGGAGACGTATGCGGCCGATCTCGTCGTCGTTCAGGCACCGTCATTCGAAGTGACGAAGGACGGGGAACGAGTCCCCGACGGCGACGGAGGGCGGTTCCAGATTCACGTTGCCCTCGGGTGGGAGTCGGGTTGGGTCGTCCGAGCGATCGACGCGGCCCGTGCGTAGTGCAGGGCTCCACAGGCTCGGGCCAGCTCTGCTCGTCGCGGCCGTTCTCGCGGCCAGCACCTCCCCTGCCGCACGGGCTGACGACCTCGACGCTGCGGTCTCCGACGACCAGAAGGCCTACCTGATCACCGTCGGCGCCGTTGAGCGTCGGGCAGAGCAGAACGCCGCGATTCCTCTCGAGCAGCGGCTCGTGGACTACCAGCGCGCCCCGAACTGCCAGAACCCCGACGGCACCTGGATCCGCGGCTCGGGCGACGGCACCTGCCCCCACGGCGAGGGCACCCCCAACGCACCCGTCCTGTGCGCCGGCCCCGGCCAGAGCGTCGTGTGGCCCATGTGGCGACGCGAACGCACCACCCCCGCCACACCCTGGGGCCCCTGGACCCGCCTGGACTTCGGCGGCTGCAGCACCGACCTGCTGCCCACCCTCACCGAAGCCGACTTCCGCCGCCTGCCCCTGCCCGCACCCACCCTCACCCTGCAACCCGACCGCGGCTGGGTCCTGATCAACATCGCCACCATCGTCACCACCGACCCCGACCCCGTCACCCTGCGCACCGACCTGCTCGGCCACGGCATCACCGTCGAAGCCACCCCCACCACCTGGACCTACGACTTCGGCGACGGCCACACCCTGACCACACGAAGCCCCGGGCACCCCTACCCCCACCACGACGTCTTCCACGAGTACGAACACCCCGGCACCACCACCATCACCCTCACCGCCACCTGGACCGGCCGCTACCTCATCGACGGCACCACCACCTGGCACACCATCAACGGCACCGCCACCACAACCACCACCAGCACCCCCCTCACCATCGAAGAACTCACCTCCCGCCTCGTCGCCACCCACTGCAACACCCAGCCCAAGCCCGCCGACTGCTGAGCCCTGACGCCCCACGGACGCACGGCGGCGCTCGCCGTGCCCGTGTGCGCGGGCAGCGCCCACCTCTGTGACGCATCGCGTGCGGGTGCCCGTGCGGCTCCGGCGCGAACCGCGCGTGTCTCCGTTGCGCCAGGTGGCGGGATCGCACCCCTTCCGCCTCACAGGCACCGAGCCGTCCACACCGTCGACGCGCATCACCGTCGTCCACAGATGCCCCGCATCCCGTCCACGGCCCGGCCCGGCACCGCGAGGATCGGGACATGCCGAGACTTCCCCTCCGCGCCCGGCGGACCGCCGCCGCAGCCGCCCTGCTCACCGCGCTCATGACCACGTTGCTCGCCTGCACCGCCCCATCCCCGTCGCCCACCGGCAACTCACCTTCCCGGGCCCGGGCGGCCGAGTCGACGACACCGCCCACGACCGCCGCGCCGAGCGCCGCCGCGACCCCGACATCCGTCGCGGTCAGCGAGGAGCCGGACGTGCAGGCAGCCGTCGCAGCCGGCGCCGAGTTCTTCGACGTGTTCGCGACGGCCCTCAACGACGGTGACAGCACCGCCCTGCGCCGTTGGGCGGGGCCGGGCTGCGGCTGGTGCGAGAGCATCGCGCAGCAGGTCGACGCCGAGCTGCAGACCGACGGCTCCACGGGGGCGGAGGCTGCGGCGATGGTCCGTCACAGGTTCGACGCCGTCACCACACGTGGCGGGCGCGAAGCGCCGGGTGAGTACGTCGTCGAGGTCGGCGCGGACCACGTCGTCACCACGACCTGGGAGGAGGCTCCGGAGATGTGGCAGATCCACATCGGGGAGCCCGAGCGCCTCGTCCTGGCGCTGGCGCTCACCCCGCGCGACGACGGCTGGCAGGTCGATGGCGTACGTGTCGTCGAGGGTGGTTGAGGCACGAGGCCGCGGCGTCGTCGCGTACCTGACCCACGGGCTGCTGAGCGGATCCCGCAGACCCGGCTCAACCGGACGCCCCGAGGCGCCGATGCAGCGGCATGCCTGCCGACCGCGCACCCTCGGACCGGCACCCCGCGTTCGCCGAACACGCACCTTCGGACCGGCGCCCCGCGTTCGGCGACCGCACCCCGCCGACGGCGCGGCACCCGCGGACGGCCCCGACACGGCGCCCACGCCCCCGACGACGACGCTCGGTCAACCCCACCCGCGGCCTCACCGCGCTGGCGACCGTGCTCGTCGTCGCGTGGATCGGCCTCGGACGCCCCAACACCGTGGACGCTCTGACGGCTGCGCTCCCCTGGCAGCAGGTCACCACCACGACCACGGCACCGCCAGCACAAGCACCGGCGTCGGCACCGGCGGCGGCACCCGTCGACACGACCGACCTGACCACCCCACCCGCGGACGTCGAGGGGCCGTTCCGCGTGGTCCGCGTCGTCGACGGCGACACGTTGATCGTCGCCAAGCCCGACCGCGAGACGCGGGTGCGGCTCATCGGCATCGACACCCCGGAGTCCGTCGCACCCGACCGGCCCGTCGAGTGCTTCGGGCCCGAGGCGTCGGCGCGCACCACCGAGCTGCTGGCCGGGCAGACCGTCACGCTGCGCGGCGACCCGACGCAGGACGGGGTCGACCAGTACGGGCGCGAGCTCGACTACGTGTGGCTGCCTGACGGCCGGCTGCTCAACCACGTGCTGGTCGCCGAGGGGTACGCGGTCGAGCACACCTACGCCGCGCCGTACGCGTACCAGCAGCACCTGCGCGCCGCGCAGCAGCAGGCGCAGGACGCCGGCGCGGGTCTGTGGTCAGCGACCACCTGCGGCGGCGTCACCGGCTGACGGCAGCGGCCCCGGCTCCGCGCCCGACCTACCCGCCGCACTCGGCCCACCCACCGCACCCACAGCACCCGCCCGACCCGTCACATCCGGCCCACCCGACCCCAGCAGCCGGTGCGCGAGCATCGTCGACCCGGCGATCGCGGCGGGCATCGTCGCGACCGCACCGCCGGGTACGAGGAAGCACAGCTGCGTCGCCGCGCCGAACCCGAGAGCGACCGTGCGCTGCGCACGCAGCAGCCGGTTGCGCTCGGCACGCGACAGGCCGCGGGCGACGAGCGCGCGCGACGTGAGCTCGTGGGCCAGCACCCAACCCGTGAGCAGGACGCCGGCGACCCACCCGGTCACCGTGCCGATCACGGGGACCAGGCCGAGAGCGCCGGCCAGCACCGCAACCACGAGCCCCCGCGCCATGAGGGCGAACCCGTCGACGGCGCCCCGCCAGAAGCCCGTGTCACCGTCGGGCACGGCACCCGTCTCGTCCTGCTCGACGGCTCGCCAAATGCGGTCGTAGAACGGCTCACCGACCGTCAGCGTCAACGCCGTGAACGTCACGACCACCAGCACGACGGCGGCAGCGAGCACCACGGCCTGCGCGACGAGCTCCGCCACGCGCTCCCAGAACGGGGTCCAGTCGTCGGCGAACGGCGTCAACCAGTCGCCGACGCGCCCCAGGTTCAGCACGAGCACGCCGATCGCGACGACCATCACGACGCCGACCAGCGCCGCGGGCACGAGCCCGAGCGCCATCGTCGACGTCCGTCGCCGCCAGAACCCCCACCCGCGCAGCAGCAGCCGGGCACCGTCGAGGAAGTCACTCATGGTGGCGGCAGCGTACGACGCCCCGGACGACGCGGCCCGACAGGGACGGAACGCGCCGCCCGCGCCCCCACCGGCCCCACCCACACGGTGACCCCGCCATCGGTCGCACGACGACCGACGCGAGCACCACCGATGACGGGGTCGCCGGACGCGGCACCGCTCGACGCCCTCCCCGTCGCACGCGGGACCGCTCGTCACCGTCATCCGTCGCGAGCCGGACCGTCCGAGACCGTCATCCGTCGCGCGGGTGCACCGCGACGAGCGACCGATGACGGGGTCGGTGAGGTCGCTCGTGCGGAGGCCGCGCCGGTGGCTCGTCAGCGCGGCCAGCTCCGTCAGGGGGTCGGGTCGTCGCCCGTCGGGTCGGACGGGTAGACCCGCCGGATGCCGGTGTCCTGCGTGTCTCCGGGCTCGGGGTCGCCGTCCGGGCCGTGCGCACCGGGCAGCGGCTGGTTCTCGGGGTCGTCCGTCTCGGGACGCTGGCTCGCCGGGTGGACGGTGTCCTCGCTCATGCCCCCACGCTCACGCCGCGGCCGGCGGCACGCCAGCCGACGGGACGAACCCGCCGGTGGCGAGCCAGCCCACCGGGTCCGCCCCCGCTGGACAGCCGACCGAGAATGCCCAGACGGACAATCGCCCAACAAAGCGTCGAACAATGAACGCCGCGAAACGCGGGTGAATTCGCACGGAAACGCCCGTCGGTCCTGGTGAGCGGAGCATCATGGCCCCACCGGTGCCGCGACGGCGCAGCACCGGGGACGCGGCGCAGCGCGTCGCGTCATCCGGCGATCCAGGGGGCGGATCCGCATGACCACATCGACGACCCGACTGCCAGACGACTTCGCACGACCTCGCGGCACGCGACGCGAGGGCGACACGTACCTCGGGGGCGACACCCGACCCGACGGGGACGCCCGACCCGCCGGCGACACGTGCCCCCGGGGCGACACCCGACCCGACAGCGACACCCGACCCGACACCCGGCCCGGAGAGCGCACCCGTCCCTACGACGGCGCACCGCTCGACCCGGGCGTGCGGCGCTGGCTCGAGGACGCGTACCGCGCGGACCTGGGCGCCGTGCGCGTCCGCACGGGTGCCCGGGCGGCGCGCGCCGCGACCGCCGCCGGCGGGGCCGCGGCCTCGCGCGGCACCGACGTCTTCCTGCCCGACACGCTCCGGCCGTTCACGCGCGCGTGGGAGCACGTGCTCGCGCACGAGGTCGCGCACACGCTGCAGGACCCGCACCGGCGGCGGGCGAACGACGAGCACGAGGCCGAGACGTGGGCGCGGCTCGCGCTCGCGGGCGGCCGGCTGCCGCACGACGCGACGGTGCGCACGCCGACCGGCCCGGGCAGCTCTCCGCACCCCACCCGGCGCCCCGCCCTGCGGGCCTTCAACGCGTGGGAGCACCGCCTGCTGGGCGACCTGGGGACGGACGCCCTGGTGACGGTCGCGACGCGGGGTCCGGGGTGGCGTGAGGTGGTGGAGCGGCAGGTGCGGTACCTGCTGCTGTGGCAGGGCGGCGCGCACACCGCGACGGCGGCGCAGATCGCGGCGGTGGATCCGTCGTTGACGGTGGTGACGCTGCGCAGCGGCCTGCTGGCGACGCTCGGCGAGCTGAACGCGGTGGGCGGGGACTTCGCGGCGGACCCGACGGCGATCGACGGGCTGCCGGACGGCACGACCGGTGGGTTCCTGCAGCAGGTGCGGCAGGAGAGCGCGAACCGGCTGCTGCACCTGCTGGGCGACGGTCACGTGGTGCAGTTCCAGGGGGCGATCGCACCGTACGCGGGCGACTCGACGCTCGAGCTGCTGAAGGAGTCGCGCGCGATCGACGAGTTCACGGCGGGTCTGGGGGTGGACCACTACTTCGGGCTGCTGGCGCGCAACGCGTGCCACTTCGCACCGTTCTCGTGGCACCGGTGGCGGGCGTTCCACGCGCAGGCGCGCGACCTCGCGGAGCAGGCGTTCGCGGCGGGCGACCCGGCGCGCAAGCACGACCTGAGCAACCGCGCGTGGGTCGCGCAGGCGTACGCGGACCACTTCGTGGAGGACTCGTTCGCGGCCGGCCACCTGACCAACAAGACGTTGATCATGCAGTGGTTCTCGCGGTGGGCGGCGGACCAGATCGTGCTGCCGGTGCCGGACTGGGACATGGTGCGCCGCGTGACGGCGGACCTGCAGCCGGCGCTGCGGGGCGCGGAGCTGTACGACGTGCTGGCGGACCTGACGTCGCACGACCCGCAGACCGTCGAGGAGCAGCCCGACTACCGGGCCCGGGTCGTCGCGAGCCGCGTCGCGCCGGCGGGCGTGCCGGTGGAGGTCGCGTACCGGCAGTACCTGTCGTTCCTCGACGCGGCCGTGGTGCAGCTGTCGTCGAACGTCGTGCACAACCACTACAACGAGGCGTCGTTGACGGTCACGAGCCTGGACGGCGGCCGGTTCCGCGTCTTCGGCGACGAGAAGCTGCTGGACTTCGGCGACGCGGTCGCGCACCCCTCGGCCGCCGTGCACCTGTCGCAGAGCGCGATCCGCGACCTGCTGGAGCGCGGCACCACCACGACCACGCCCGACGACGTGCTGCGCCGCCTGCCCACCGGCGTCGCGACCCCTGCCGGGGACCGCACGCTCGAGGCGTGGCACGACGACGCGCTGCGGCGCACGGTCGAGCGCGACATGTTCGACTCGCTGTGGTCGCGGCTCAAGGAGTTCGTCACGATCGTCAGCCCGCGCATGGGCCTGATCTCGCGCGACCAGCGCACGTCGGGCCTGGTGACGGCGTGGCAGACGAGCCTGCCGGGCAGCGGGTACACCGACGTGCAGCCGCTGTTCGACGGGACGCGCGCGTTCGCGGCGTCGAACGGTCACGTGTACCGGCTGGACCCGGGCGACGGGCACGTGCTCGCGCACAACTCGCTGCCGGGCCGCGGCAACCACGAGACGCGGATCGCGTCCGACGGGGCACGCGTGTACGCGGGCATCGACGGGTACGTCGTCGGCATGGAGGCCGACGGGCTGGGCACGCGGTGGCAGACGTCGCTGCCGGGCTCGGGGTACGCGGTGACGAGCGTGATGGTCGCGCAGGACGGCGCGGTGTACGCGGCGTCGAACGGGCACGTGTACCGCCTCGAACCGGGCACCGGGCACGTGCTGGCCCACAACCCGCTGCCGGGCCGCGGGCGCGAGGAGGTGCGCCTGACGCTCACGCGCGGCACGCTCGCGGCCGGCACCAACGGGTACGTCGTGGGCCTGGCGCCGGGCGACCTGGCGACGCGCTGGCAGACGAGCCTGCCCGGTGCGGGGTGGGACGTCGTCGACGTCGCGGGCGTGGAGGCGGGCGTGCTCGTCGGGTCCAACGGGCACGTGTACGTGCTGGACCCGGGTGACGGGCGCGTGCTGGCACACAACGGCCTGTCGGGGCTCGGGTACCACCGGGTCGACGTCGCGTCCGCGGGCGGGACGGCGTTCGTGGGGACGACGGGCCGTGCGCTCGGGCTCGCGCTCGACGGCCTGGCGCGGCGGTGGGACCGCGACCTGTCGATCGCGACGGGCAAGGTGGTGCGGGTGCTCGCGCAGAACGGCTGGGTGTTCGCGGCCGTCAACGGGTACCTGTACCAGCTCGACCCCGCGTCGGGGGCGGTGCTGTACACGAACGACCTGTCGGGCCGCGGGTTCCACGACGTGCAGCTCGCGTCCGACGGGGTCACCGTCTACTGCGGCATCGACGGGTACGTCGTCGGGGTGCGGCCCGACCCGCGCTGACGCGTCCGTCCCCGTCGTCGTGCGCGGCGGCGGGGACGGGCCCCGTCAGGCCGAGCCGACCCCGGCCCGTGCGCGGCGGCGCGCCGTCACGGCGTAGATCCCGACGACGACGGCCACGAGCCCGGCCGTCGCGGCGAGCTGCGCCCGCGCGGCGGCGTCGGTGAGCATGAGCACGACGACGCCCGCGAGCGCGGCGAGCGTCGCCCACGTGAGCCACGGGTACCCCCACATGCGCAGCGGCAGCCCCGCGGGGCCTGCGGCGGCGGCCAGGCGCGGGCGGAGCCGCAGCTGCGACACCACGACGAACACCCACACGACCAGCAGCGACGCGCCGACGGCGTTGAGCAGGATGCCGAGCAGCGCGTCGGGCAGCAGCCAGTTCAGCGCGACGGCGACGAGCCCGAGCGCGACCGACACGAGCACGGCGACCCACGGCACGTCGCGCCGCGACACGCGCCGCAGCACCGCGGGACCGTCGCCGCGGCCCGCGAGCGAGAACGCCATGCGCGACGTCGCGTAGATGTTCGCGTTGAACGCGGACAGCAGCGCGAGCACGACGACGACCTCCATGAGCCGCGCGGCGCCCGGCAGGCCCGCGAGGTCGAGGACGGCGACGAACGGCCCGTCGGCGAGCTGCGGCGCGTCCCACGGCAGCACGAGCACCATGACGGCGACGGAGCCGACGTAGAACGCGAGGATGCGCCACACGATGGAGCGCGTGGCGCGTGCGACGGCGCGCTGCGGGTCGGCGGCCTCGGCCGACGCGATGGTGACGATCTCGATGCCGCCGAACGCGAACAGCACGACGAGAAGCCCGGCCGCGACCCCCGCGACGCCGGTGGGCGCGAACCCGCCGTGGCCCAGCAGGTTCGACGTGCCGACGGGCGACGTGCCGGGCAGCACGCCGAGCACGAGCAGCACGCCGACCACGAGGAACCCGACGATCGCGGCGACCTTGAGCGCGGCGAACCAGAACTCGAACTCGCCGAACTGCCGCACGCCCGCGAGGTTGACCACGGCGAACACGGCGACGACGACGAGCGCGACGCCCCACTGCGGGACGTCGGGGAACCAGCCGGTGACGATGCGCGCGACGCCCGTGATCTCGGCGCCCAGCACCATGACGATCGTGAACCAGTAGACCCACCCGAGCGTGAACCCGGCCCACCGGCCGAGCGCCTGCTCGGCGTACACCGAGAACGAGCCGGACGCGGGCGACGCGGCGGCCATCTCGGCGAGCATCCGCATGATCATGACGACGAGCACGCCCGCGACGGCGTACGACACGAGCACGGCGGGCCCGGCGGTCGCGATGCCGACGCCGCTGCCGAGGAACAGCCCGGCGCCGATGGCCGAGCCGAGGCCCATCATCGTGAGGTGCCGCGTGCGCAGCCCGTGCCCGAGCGCGCGGTCGGCGGCGGCACCGGGGGCGGGGGCGTCCGCTGCGGCGGGTGCGTCCGCGGCGGCGGGGCCGGCGGCTGACGCGGCAGCGGGGTCGGTGCCGGGCACGCCGGTGCTGCCGGACGGGGAGGGGGTCATCGCGCGGGGCCTTCGGTGGTGCGGTCGGTGCGACCGGCCGGCCGCACCGGCGCCCACGGTAGCCCCGCGGTCAGCGCTCCGCGGCGCGCGCGACCGCCCGGGTCGCGGCGGCGAGCGTGCCCGCGAGCACCAGCAGCAGCGCGACGAACAGCAGCGGCCACCACACGGGGCGCGCCTGCGGCGTGAACCACTCGGCGGGCAGGCCGGAGTACCCCGCGTCGAGCGCGCGACGGGCTGCCAGCAGCGGGGCGGTGGCGTGCACGGCCCACGCGACGAGCACGACACCGGCAGACACGGCCGCCTGCCGCGCCGTCGTGAACGACAACCCGTGGCCCCGCAGGACCGCGCGCGCCACCGGCAGGGCGGTCAGCAGCAGCGCGGCGACGACGAGCCAGGACACCCACACGCCCACGCCGGCGAGCGCGGCCGTGAGGCCGTCGGGACGGTCGAGCCACAGGTCGACGGCATGGGGCCCGACCGGCTGCACGGGCGACGGGAACCCCTGCCGCGCCGGCGTGTCCCACGCGGAGGTCGGCATCGCGCCGGTGGGCCACACGGGCACGGCGACCATCCACCCCGCCGAGGACCGCACGAGCTCCCGGGCACGCATCGCCGCGACGACGACCGCCCCCAGCGCGCCGAACACCGTCCCGACCGCGACCACGGTCTCGACGACGAGGGCGGGCGGACGCCGGGCACCGGTCGGGGCGGGCAGGTCGAGGACGGCCACAGCAGCTCCTGACGTCAGAGGACGGTCCCGGCGTCATCGTCACCCGCCGCGTCAGTCATGACCGACGCACCGGCACCTCACCCGTCCGGGTCAGGCCTGACCGACACCCGTCACCCGTCCGCCGCCCCCTCCGCCGCCCCGCGTCGCCGACGGACAGGGGTACGGCACGACGGACACGCGCACGCGGCTGTCCGTCGTCCGTGGCACTGTCCGTCGGCGAGGGGCGAGCCGTCAGCGAGGGGTGCGGGCCTTCGGCGAGGGCGCTGTCCGTCGGCGGCCGGCCCGCGCGTCAGCGCAGCGCGGACGTCGCGGCGTCGAACTGCACCATCGCGGCGTCGGTGAGCGGCTCGGCGAACATCGCGTGGGCCACGTCGGTGCCGACGGTGACGGCCTCGAGGCCGTCGGCGGCGAGCTCGGGGACCACCGCGGCGTCGCGGACGCTCGCGACCAGCACGCCGGTGCCCGTGCCGGCGAGCGCGCGGGCCATGGTGCGCAGGTCGGCGCGGCCGTCGCGGCCGGCCTCGGTCATGCGGCCCAGGTACGGCGCGATGAGGCGCGCGCCGGCGGCGGCGGCCAGCACGGCCTGGTTGGGGTGGTAGACGACCGTGAGCAGCACGGGCACCCCGGCGGCCGACAGGCGCCGCGTCGCGACGAGCCCCGGCCCGGTGGCGGGCACCTTGACGACGAGCCGGTCGGACAGGTCGCGCAGCGCGTGGCCCTCGCGCTCGATCGCGTCGGCGTCGGCGGCCGTGGTCTGCACGAACACCTCGTCGGCCCCGGAGGCCAGCAGCCAGGACACGAGCGAGGGCACCTCGGACAGCCGCACGCCCGCGCGCTGCAGGATCAGCGGGTTGGTGGTGACGCCGCGGAACAGGCCCGTGGCCAGCAGGGGCGCCAGCGCGTCACGGTCGGCGCTGTCGAGGTACAGGTCCACGTCATTCCTCCACGCCCGCGGCGCGGGCGGTCTCGTCGGGCTGGGGCAGGTCGGCGAGCGCGGCGTACCGCGCGCGGACCTGCGGGTCGAGGGGGGTGCCGGGCTCGACGACGTCGACGACGCGGGGTGTCCACGCGTCGCGGACGTCGCGCACGTCGGCGCCCGCGAGCACGGCGGCGGCCTGCGCGGCGGCGCCGCGCGCGGTGGCCTCGGGCGCGTCGCGGGTCTCGACGGGGGTGCCGAGCGCGTCGGCGAGCACCTGCCGGTACGCGCGCGACCGCGCGCCGCCGCCGGTGACGACGACGGTCCCGTCGGCGGGTGCACCCGCGGCGCGGATCGCGTCGTGGCCGCGCACGAGGCCCAGCACGACGCCCTCGTAGGCGGCGAGCGCAAGCTCCTCGCGCGTGGTGTCGGAGCGCAGGCCGCCGAGCAGGCCGCGCGCGTGCGGGCGGCTGGGGCTGCGCTCGCCGTCCAGGTACGCGGCGAGCACGGCGCGGTCGGCGCGGCGCGGGGCCGCGAGCGCGAGGCGCGTGAGCTCGTCGTGGTCGACGCCCAGCAGGCGCGCGACCGTGTCGGTGACCTTGGCGCTGTTGAGCGTGCACACCAGCGGCAACCAGCCGCCGGTCGCGTCGGCGACGCCGTCGACCCAGCCGCTCGCGTCGTGCACGGGCTGCGCGGACGTCGTCATGACGACGCCGGACGTGCCGAGGCTGTAGAGCACCTGCCCGGGCCCGAGCCCGATGCCCAGGGCACCCGCGTGCTGGTCCCCCGCGCCGGCGCCGACCACGACGTCGGGCCGCAGGCCCAGCTCGGCGGCCGCGGGCGTGACGGCCCACCCGGCGGTGTGCGACGGGCCCAGCACCTCGGGCAGCACGTCGGCCCACGGCACGCCGGGGCGCACCCACCGGTCGAGGTGGTCGACGAGGTACCGCCCGGTGTGCGCGGCGTAGTACCCGGTGCCGGACGCCTCCGACCGGTCCGTGACGGCGCGGCCGGTGAGCCGGTACGTCAGCCAGTCGTGCGGCAGCAGCACGTGCGCCGCACGGTCCAGCAGGTCGGGCTCGTGCGCGGCGACCCACGCGAGCTTGGTGATCGTGAACGCCGCGGTCGGCACCGAGCCGACGGCGTCCGCCCACGCGGCCAGGCCGAGGTCGGCGACCATCGCGTCGGCCTGCGGGCTCGACGTCGTGTCGTTCCACAGCTTCACGGGCCGCAGCACGACGTCGTCGCGGTCGAGCAGCACGAGGCCGTGGCACTGCGCGGCGACGCTCACGGCGTCGACGTCGGACGCGCGCAGCCCGGCTGCGGCGAGCGCCACCGCGAGGGCCCCGGCGAACGCGTGCCACCAGTCGTTGGGGTGCTGCTCGCTGACCGGCGGCGACGTCGGCGGGTGCGGCGCCCTCCCCGCGCCGAGCAGGCGGCCGTCGGCGGCGTCGCGCAGCTCGACCGTGCAGGACTGCGTCGAGGAGTCGACGCCCGCGACGACCCCCATCAGACCCCCTGGACGCCGGGCACGGCGGGTGCGTCGGGCACGTGCTCGATCTTGCCGACGGCGCCGGCCGGGTGCGTGAACAGCACCTCGTCCCAGCCGTACCCGCGGCGCTGCATGAGGACGGCCGCGAGCGCGTCGCCCCACGCCGCGACCGCGAGGGTCGAGCCCATGGCGATGACGCCGCCCGGGTCGACCTCGGGGCCCGCGTCGACGACGACCGTGAGGTCCGCGACCTGCGCGAGCGTGGACGTGGGCGTCGCGGTGAGCGCGACCACCGGCACGCCGCGCTGCTGGACGCGCCGGGACAGGTCGTTGAGCTCGTCCGACTCGCCGCCGCGGGAGATCGTGATGAGCAGGTCGCCGTGCACCACGGACCCCATCGTGCCGTGCAGCGCGTCCATGCCCGGCAGGAACACGGCGGGCGTGCCGCACACCGACAGCAGGTGCGCCATGCGCCGCGCGACCGCGCCGGACGTGCCCGACCCGGTGACGAACACCTTGCCGGTGCAGCCGCCGACGAGGTCGACCGCCGCGACGAACGTGTCGTCGAGCTGGTCGGCGACCTCGGTGACCCCGCGGCCCTCGCGGCGCACGAGCTCGCGCGCGGCCTCCAGGGTCGTGGCCCGTCCGTCCATGGTGGTGCTCGCTTCCTCGTGGTGCTGGGTGGGGGTCGGGGCCGCGTCGACGGACGCAGCGGCGGGATCGCCGGCGGGCGCGCTCACGCGGCGGCCCACGCGGCCGTGCGCAGCGCGTGCGGCGTGCGGTGGTCGGGCGGCACCTGCTCGCCGGTGCTGCGGCCGTGCGACACGACGACGATGTCGTCGGCGACGTCGCAGATCTCCTCCTCCTCGGAGGACACGAGCACGACCGTGAGGCCGCCCTCGTGGGCCAGCGCCCGCACGATGCGGTGGATCTCGGCCTTGACGCCGAGGTCGACGCCCTTGGTGGGCTCGTCGAGCAGCAGGACCCGCGGGTGCTGCGCGATCGCGCGGGCCAGCAGCACCTTCTGCTGGTTGCCGCCCGAGAGGCTGACGACGGGCCCGTGCCGGTCGCCGCGCACGCGCAGCTCGCCGAGCAGCGCGTCGGCCTCGCGCAGCATGCGTGGCTTGTCAAGCAGGCCCGCGCGCCGGTACCGGCGCAGCACGGGCAGCGCGACGTTCATGGGCGAGTCCAGCGCGGGCACGATGCCGTCGGACTTGCGCTCCTCGGTGAGGTAGACGACCCCGGCGCGCTGGGCGCGGGCGGGCGTCGTCGGCCGGTAGGGCCGGCCGTCGAGCGTGACGGTGCCGGACGTGACGGGTGCGAGCCCGACGAGCGCGCGCAGCACCTCGGTGCGTCCGGCGCCGACCAGGCCGTAGAGGCCGAGCACGCGGCCCGGCTCGGCGGTGAGGCTCACGCCGTGCACGCCGGGTGCCACCAGGTCGCGGACCTCGAGCCGGGGCCCGGTCACGCCCTGCGGCACCCAGCGGTGCACGTCGGCCACGACGGGGGCGGCGGCGGCCGCCCCCGTCGTGCCTGCCTCGGCCGGCACGTCACCGTCAGGGGAGCGGCGACGTGCCTCGTCGGCCTCGGCAGCCTCGTCGCCCGCGATCGCGGCGACCACGTCGTGGCGGCTGACCTCGTCGACGCGTGCGTCGATGCGCACGCGTCCGTCGACCAGCGCGACCACGCGGTTGCACACGGCGTACAGCTCGTCGAGCTTGTGGTCGACGAACACGACGCCCATGCCGCCCGCCGCGAGCGAGCGCACCATCTCGAGCAGCCGCTCGACCTGACCGCCTTCGAGGGAGGTGGTCGGCTCGTCGAGCAGCAGGTAGCGGGCCTTGCGGTGGGTGGCGACGGCGATCTCGAGCATCTGCCGGGTCGCGACGGGGTAGTCGCCCAGGCGCCGGTCGACGTCGACGTCGATGCCGAACTGCTCGACGAGCCGCCGCGCGTCGTCCCGCATGGCCTCGCGGCGCAGCAGGCCGGCGCGCGAGCGCTCGGCGCCCAGGTGCACGTTCTGCGCCACCGTGAGGTTGGGCAGCAGCGCGAGCTCCTGGTAGACGGTCGCGATGCCGGCGCCGATCGCCGCGGCGGGCGAGTCGATCGCGCGGTCGGCGCCGTCGACGACGATCCGCCCGTCCTCGGGCGTGGTGGCGCCGGAGATCACGCGCAGCAGCGTGGACTTCCCGGCGCCGTTGTGACCCACGAGCCCGACGACGTCGCCGGGCCGCACGTCGACCGAGACGCCGTGCAGGACCGGCACTCCGGAGTACCGCTTGACGATGCCGCGGACGCCGAGCCCTGCCGTGCCGTGCGTCCCGGTCGACGTGGTGGTCATGTCAGCCGACCTCGCCCGGGCCGGGGGTCTCGCCGACCGTGAACATCTTCAGCGGCTTGAGGATCTCCTTCTCGGGGGTGCCGCCGTCGACCCACGCGCGGATCTGCTCGACGACGTCGGCGCCGTAGACCGCGGGCTCCTGCGCGACGCAGCCGGGGTACTGCTCGGTGAGCGTGGTCTCGGCGGCGCAGAACCCGTAGACCTTGACCTGGCTGTTGGCTCCGAGCGCCTGCAGCGCGCCGTAGGACGCGGGGCCGGTCGACGCGAAGATCACGTTGATGTCGGGGTTGCCGGACAGCATCTCGGTGGTGGCGCGCAGCGAGTCGTCGGGCTTGACGTTGCCGTCGACCTTGGCGACGACCTCGGCGTTCGCGTTCGCCTTGATGGCGTCCTCGAAGCCCTGGTCGCGCATCTGCGTGGGCGTCTCGTCGGGCTCGGTGACGAACCCGATCTTCAGCGCCGCGTCGGCGCCGAGGTCCTTGAGCACCTGCTCGGCGGTCTGCCGGCCGCCCGCGACGTTGTCGGCGCCGAGGTACTGCACGATCGACGCGCCCTGCGACTGCAGCGCGTCGGGGTCGATGCCGACGTTGACGGTGAACACGGGCACGCCCGCGTCGTTCGCGGCCTTGACGATCGCGGCGCCCGGCTCGGACTTGACGGCGTTGAGGGCCAGCGCGCAGGGCTTCTTCTGCAGCATGGACTGCGCCTGCGCGAGCTGGTTCGCGTCGTCGTCGTCGGCGATCTGGACCTCGACCTTGAAGCCGTTCTCGGCGCCCGCGTCCTCGAAGCCCTTCTTCATGGCGACGTAGTACGGGTTGGTGAGGTTGGGCAGCGCGACCGCGACGTAGGGGGTGTCGTCGTCGCAGGACGCCGGGCGCGGGATGCCGCCGGCCTCGGCGGACGAGCCGCTCGTGGCGCCGCCGCCGGACGAGCCGCCGCCGGTGCCGGTGTCGACGGCGCCGCACGCGCCGAGCGCGAGGGTGAGGGCGCACAGGCCGGTGGCCAGCGCAGGGATCCGAAGCTTCATCGCTCTCTCTCCTGGGTGTGGTGGGACGGTCGTGCGGCGGGTCGCCGGGACGTCGCGTCGCACGGGACGTGGGTACGTGGGGGTGGGCCGTGGGTGCGGGTGTGGGGCGGCTCAGCCGGTGCGTGCGCCGTCGGCGGCGCGCGCGGGCTGCGGTGCGTCGCTCGTGGCGACGGGGTCCGCGGGCGGGGTGGGTCCGCCGCGGTGCAGGACGCGTCCGAGCAGGTCGCTCAGGGACGACTGCCGGCGGTAGGTGTCGATGATGACGCCGCCGAGGATGATGAGGCCGATGACCAGGGGCTGCCAGTAGCTCTGCACGCCGACGACGTTCATGCCGTTGGAGACCGTGCCGATGAGCACGGCGCCGAGCAGCGCGCCGGGCAGCGAGCCGATGCCGCCGAAGAGGCTGACGCCGCCGACGACGGCCGCGGCGATCGAGTAGAAGAGCTCGTTGCCGGAGCCGGCCGACGGGTAGCCGACCATGAGTCGCGAGGTGACGATGAGGCCGCCCATGCCGGCGCACAGGCCGGACAGCGCGTAGACGAGCATGGTGACGCGGCCGATCGGGATGCCGGACAGGCGCGAGGTCTCGCGGTTGCCGCCGACGGCGTAGATGTGGACGCCCGTGGGGGTGAGCCGCAGCAGGACCGTGAGGACGATCGCGAAGACGACGACGAGCACGACCGGCATGGGCACGCCGAACAGCGAGCCGCGGCCGATGATCGCGAACATCGGGTCGGCGACGTTGACGGAGCTGGCGCCGGTGAGGATGAGGGGGATGCTCGCGGCGACGCCGAAGGCGGCGAACGTGACGATGAACGGCGGCAGCCTGAGGTAGTGGATGAGCGCGCCGTTGACGGTGCCGACGAGCGCGCCGACGGCGAGCGCCGCGAGGGCCGCGACCCACCAGGGTGCGCCGCTGCGCATCGTGAGCGCCGCGATCATGCCGGTGAGCGCGACGTTCGACCCCGTGGACAGGTCGATGCCGCCCGTGAGGAGCACGAACGCCTGGCCCATCGCGAGGAACGCGATGACCGCTCCGTTGAGCAGCAGCAGGTTCGCGTTGTCGAACGTGCGGAACGTCGGGGACATCAGCCCGAAGATCGCCGCCACCAGCACGATGACGGCGAAGATGCCGAGCTCTTCGGGGATCCGGCGTCGTCTCGCCATCGGTCCTGCCTCCTTGCAGATCGCTCATCTGAGCACCGCTCTATGCTCATCTGCCACCGACAGTACGTCCGGCGCCCAGCCTTGTCCACCGGCCCGAAGGTCACGGTTCAGAAACGTTCGAGCGCGCTACAGTGCTCACATGAGCGACACAGACGTGCGCGGCGCCACCGTCGACGACCGCGCCCTGATGGTCCTGGCCGCCCGCCGCTACTACGTCGACGACGCCTCCAAGGTGCAGATCGCCGACGAGCTCGGCGTCTCCCGCTTCAAGGTCGCGCGCCTGCTCGAGCAGGCCCGCGCGACCGGCGTCGTCACCATCACCATCCACGCCGACGGCCTCCAGCACCCCGCGCTCGCCGCACGCGTGCGCGACCACCTCGGCCTCACCGACGTCACGGTCGTCGAGGCCGGCGACGACCCCGACGCCGTGCGCCGCCACGTCGGCGAGGCCGCCGCCGAGATCCTCGGGTCCACGCTGCGCGCGGGCGAGGTGCTCGGCCTCGCGTGGGGCCGCACGCTCACCGCCATGAGCGCCGCCATGCCGCCGCTGCCACGCGTCGACGTCGTGCAGCTCACCGGCGCCATCGGCACCGACCTCGACGAGTCCCCCGTCGAGGTCGTGCGGCGCGTCGCGCTGCGCTCGGGCGGCACCGCGCGCCCGCTGTTCGCGCCGCTCGTCGTCGACGACCCCCGCACCGCGCAGGCCCTGCGCCGCCAGCCCGACGTCGCCGCGGCCCTGCGCATGTACGACGACGTCACCACGGCCGTCGTGTCCGTCGGCTCGTGGGCCCCGCCGGACTCGCAGCTGCTGCGCACCATCGGCGACGACGAGCGCGACGCGCTGCTCGCCGCGGGCGTGCGCGCCGAGGTCGCGTCGCTGCTCGTCTCCGACGACGGCCACCTCGTCGCACCGCACTTCCAGGACCGCTGCCTGACCATCGGGTTCGAGCAGATGCGCGCGATCCCCCGCATCGTCGCCGCTGCGGGCGGCGCGCAGAAGGCCCTCGCGGTCGCCGCGATCGTCCGCGCCGGGCTGTGCACCGAGCTCGTCACCGACCGCGCGCTCGCCGAGGCGCTGCTCGAGCTGCCGTCCCCCGCGACCGACCGCCCGCGCGCGTGACCCCGGACGGGGCGGGTGCGGGAGCCTTCGACGTCGCCGCCTCGCTGTGGTCGACGCCGCCCGCCGACCTCGACGCCGAGGCCGCGCGCCTGACCGCGGCCGGGCTGCGCCGCTGGCACTGGGACGTCTCCGACGGCGCGTTCGCGGCCCCCGGCGGGTTCGACCCCGCGACCGTCGCGCGCCTGACCGCCGCGACCGGCCTGCCGGGCGAGGCGCACCTCATGGTCACCGACCCGCGCCCCGTGCTCGACGCGTGGGCCGACGTGTGCGGCACGGTGATCGTGCACGCCGAGGCCACCGGCTGGCGCGAGGCGGTCGAGCACGTCCGCGCACGGGGTGCGCGCGGGGGCGTCGCGCTCTCCCCCGGCACGCCGCTCGACGTGCTCGCCGACCTGCCGCCCGACGTCGTCGTGCTGGTCATGGCGATCACGCCCGGGCAGGCGGGCAGCACGTTCCTGCCCGGCACGCCCGCGCGGCTCGACGCGCTCGCCGGCCGGCACCCGGGCCTCGGCGTCGACGGCGGCGTCACGCTCGACCACGCGCGCACGTGCGCGCGGCACGGCGCCACCTGGGTCGTCAGCGGCTCCGCGCTGTGCGCGGCCCCCGACCCCGCCGCGTGGCTCGCGCGCGCTCGCACGTCCTGACACGCCCACCCTCGACGGCACCACCGGAGAGCGGCGCCGGGCGCGCCGGGCTCCAGCGCGGTGCACGGGTCCGGCACGCGCCGCATGCATGACGTCATCTACGCATGCAGAATGCTGCGAGCCGGCCTACCCTGAGGGCATGAGCGTCTCCCTGACGGTGCGCGACGTGCCCGACGACGTGCGGGACGAGCTCGCTGCTCGGGCTGCCCGCAGCGGTCGGTCGCTGCAGGAGTACCTGCGTGCGACCCTCACCGAGCTCGCGTCGCACCCGTCCGCGGCCGACGCCCTCGCGACCGCGCGAGGGCGTGCCCGGTCGTACCCCGACCTCACCGCGCAGGACGTGCTGGACGACCTCGACGCCGGCCGACGGTGAGCCGGCTGCTCGTCGTCGACGCCTCCGCCGTGCTCGCCGTGCTGCTCGACCCCGGCGCACGTGGCGAGCAGGCCGCCCGGCACGCGCACGGCGCGCGGCTGGTCGCCCCCGACGTCCTGGGGTACGAGGTGCTGAACGTGCTGCGCCGTCGCCGCGCCTCCGGCCACCTCACCACCAACCAGGCCGACCTCGCGGTCCGCACGTGGGACGAGCTGCCCGTCGAGCTGTGGGCCCTCGCGCCTCTCCAGGACCGCGTGTGGCGGCTCACCCACAACCTGTCGGCGTACGACGCCGCGTACGTCGCGCTCGCCGAGCACCTCGACGCACCGCTGCTCACCGGCGACCACCGGCTGGCGGACGCGCCCGGCGTCGGATGCACCGTGGTCACGGTCTGAGCGGCTCCGCGGGCCGAGCACGCACGCCTCGACCGTGACCTCCCGGCAACACGCGTGACACACCGCGCTCGTACCGTCGCGGGACCGGCCGGGCGGGAGCCCGGGACCGGCGCACGGCACGTGCACGCACGGCTCCGTCCGCACCCGTGGACACGGCGGTCCCGACGCGTCACGCTGGGCCCGGACCCGACCCCTCGGGCCGCACCCGCAGGTCGAGTCAGGGCGCACGTCGCGAGGAGGGCCGCATGTTCGACCACGTCGACCCCTTCATCGGCACGGACGCGACCGACCTGCCCGAGCCGTCGGGCCTCGCGGCGACGTGGTGGTGGCCCAAGCCGCAGGTCGGCAACACGCACCCGGGCGCGACGTACCCGTTCGGCATGGTCTCGGCGTGCGCGTACTCGGGCGCGTACCCCACCGGGTACGGGCGGTACGACCTGTCGACCGAGGGCCGACCGCCCGTCCTGCACGACCGGCTCGTGGCCAGCGGGTTCACGCACTTCCAGCAGTCCGGCACGGGTGCGATCCGCAAGTACTACAACTACTTCCGTGTGACGCCCATGCTGTCCCCCCTGGACGACCTCGGGCAGGCGTGGGAGATCGTCGACGAGGTCGCGCAGCCCGGGTACTACGCGGCGACGCTCGCGTCGGGCATCCGCGCCGAGATCACCGTCGGGCCCAAGTCGGCCGTGCACCGGTACACGTTCCCCGCGCACCACGACGCGCGGCTCGTCATCGACTTCTCGCTCGGCGGGCTCGACATCCCGTACGGCCGGACCATCCCGCTGCGCGCGCACCTCGGGTCCGTCGCACCCGGGTGCGCCGAAGGCGAGGTCGTCGTCGAGGGCGCGCCGCTCGCGGTGCGGGTCGAGTGCGACGCCCCGCACTGGCGGCAGATGCTCTGGTACGACCGGCGGCTCATGCCCGGCGGCACGCGCCTCGACTTCGACCGCATCCGCCCCACGACGCTGCGCCCGTTCGGGCTCATGTGGGCCGGGCCGACCGAGCCGGGGCAGGTCGTCGAGCTGCGGTTCGGGTTCTCGCTGCGGGGCGTCGAGCAGGCCGCGCGCACGCTCGAGCACGAGTGCGGGCCGGGGCCGTCGTCGTTCGACCGCCGACGCGCGACCACGCAGGCCGTGTGGCGCGAGCACCTCGGCAAGGTGCAGGTCGACACGCCGTCGTCGGACCGCGCGACCGTGCTCGGCACCGCGCTGTACCACTCGCTGATCAAGCCGTGCCTCGCGGTCGACGAGTCCCCGTTCTGGCCGACGCCCGGCCCGTTCGCGTTCGACCTGTCGACCATGTGGGACATCTACCGCACGCACCTGCCGCTCATGACGACGCTCGCGCCGGACCGCGCGGTCGAGCTCGCGAACGCGCTGCTGCACATCGCCGAGGAGGAGGGCAACCTGCCCATCGGCTACCGCATGGCGCGCGGCGCGGACCGGTTCAGCCGGCAGGGGTCGGCGCTCGCGCACACGTTCCTCGCCGACCTGTGCGCGCTGGGGCTGCCGGGCGTCGACTGGGACTGGGCCCTGGTGCACATGCACGACGACCTGCGCCGCACGTACGGCGAGGAGTTCCTGCTGCACGGGCGCACGCACCCCATCAGCCACACGCTCGACATCGCGTTCGGGTACTGGTGCTCGGCGATCGTCGCGGGGCGCGTCGGGGACCTCACGCTCGTCGAGCAGTTCGGGCCGCTCGCGGCGCGGTGGGCCAACGCGTTCGACCCGGCGACGGGCCTGCTGCACGACTCGACGTACTACGAGGGTGGCCGGTGGAACTACTCGTTCCGGCTGCTGCACGACATGGCGTCGCGCATCGGGCTCGCGGGTGGCGACGACGCGTTCGTCGCGATGCTCGACCGGTTCTTCGGCTTCGGCGCCGACCCCGTCAAGCAGCCCGGCCTGCTGCCGGACGTCGACGAGATGGCCACCGGGTACGCGCTCGACCGGTTCGAGGGCCTCAACAACGAGCCCGACATGGAGGCCCCCTGGGCGTACATGTACGCGGGGCGCCCCGACCGCACGGCGCAGGTCGTGCACGACGTCGTGCACCAGCAGTTCGGCACGGGCCGCGGGGGCCTGCCCGGCAACGACGACTCCGGCGGCCTGTCGTCCTGGTACGTGTGGGCGACGCTCGGGCTGTTCCCCGTCGCCGGGCAGAACCTGTTCCTGCTGAACGCGCCCGCGTGGCGCGAGTCCCGGCTCGACGTGGGCGGGCGCGCGCTGACGATCGAGACGACGGGGTTCGTCGAGCCCGAGCCCGGCGGGCCGGTGCAGCACGTGCAGTCGGTGCACCTCGACGGCGTGCCGCTCGACCGGCCGTTCCTCACCGGCGGCGAGCTGCACGCGGGCGGCCGGCTGCTGGTCGGTCTGGGCCCGGAGCCGTCGGGCTGGGGCACGCAGCACCGACCACCCAGCGCGCGGGCGCCGCACGTCGACGTCCCGCTCCCCCGCCTGACCCGCCCGTAGCCCGGCCCCGCTCCTCCCGACCGCCCCCCTGACCGCCCCTCCCCTGACCGCGAGAGCGCGATCCAGTCACCACCACCGCCCGCACCCGACCACTCGTCACCGCGAGAGGTCGATCCAGTCACCCGACCCCGACCGCCCCTTCCACCGCGAGGGGTCGATCCGGTCACCACCACCCGCGACCCACCCCGAGAGGACGACGCCGATGACCCCCACCGCCGCCGCCCGGCCCGACCGCCGTCTCGTCATCGTCGTGCGCGCCGACCCGGTGATCTGCGGTCACTCGGGCGAGGCCCGCAACCTCGCCGAGGCCGCGCTGCACCGCGGGTTCGACGAGGTCCGCATCGTCACGTGGCCGGTCGACCGGCTGCAGGAGGCAGGCCTGCCGCTCAAGCCCCTCGACGGCGTGCTGCCGTACTCGCCGGGGATCGTCGTCGAGCGCCCCGCACCGGTGGGCGACTACAAGGTCCCCGACGGCCGGTACCTCGCGGGCCTCACCGGACGCCTGGTCGAGCTGTTCACCGACGGCGTCCCGACCGTCGCGATGTCGCTGTACCTGTCCCCGCACGCCACGGCCGTCGCCGACGCGGTCACGGTCGCGCGCCGCACGGGCCTGCCCGTCGACGTCGTCACCGTCGCCGAGGCCGTCGGGTCCGACGTGACGAACGTCGTGCGCGCGTGCGTGCAGGAGGACCGGTTCGGTGCCGCCGCGCACGTGCTCACGCAGTACCTGTCGCACGACGTCGTGCTCGCGGTGTCGCAGTACACCAAGGACCTCGTCGTCACCGAGGCCGCCGCGATCGACGCGCGCCACGGCACGCGGTTCGCCGACGAGTGCCGCGAGCGCGTCGCCGTGTCCTACCCCGCGATCGACGTCGGCACGTACCTCGCACGCGACGAGGACGCGACCGACCGCGCGCTCGCCGCCCGCGGCCTGACGCGCGACGGGTACGTGCTGTTCCTGTCCCGGCTCGCGCACGCCAAGGGCGTCGACGACCTCATCGACGGGTACGCCCGCTCGGGCGCCCCCGTGTCGGGGCGGCGCCTGGTGATCGCGGGCAACGGCCCGCAGGCCGACGAGCTGCGCGCGCACGCCGCCGCCACACCCGTCGCGGACCTCGTCACGTTCCTCGACGACGTGCCCGACGACGAGAAGGGCCACCTCATGGCCGGCTGCACCGCGTTCGTGCTGCCGTCCAAGCCGCGCCCCGAGTTCGTCGAGACGTTCGGCATCGCGCTGGTCGAGAAGATGCTGTCCGGCGGCGGGCCCGTCATCACCACCGACACCGGAGGCATCGGCGAGGCCGTCGGCGACACCGCCACGATCGTGCCCGTCGACGACCCCGACGCGATCGCCCGCGCCCTCGACGGCGTCCTCGCGATGGACCGCGCCGACCGCGCGGGTGCCGCCGAGCGTGCGCGGGAGTACGCGCTGCAGTTCGACCGCGGGGTCGTGCTCGACAAGATCCTCGACCGGGTCGACGGCGTGCGGGTGGTCGCGGCGGTGTGAGGGGGGCGGGCGGCGGACGTCCGCGCCGGTCAGCGAGCAGAACGGGACGAATGCCCGCGAGCGTGCGCAGTGCGGGACGCGCGCCGGCGCCCGCCACGCCAGCCCCTACGCTCACGTCCGTGACGACGCTCCCCGCCGAGACCGATGCCGCTCGCACCGACCCGCTCGCCCACGACGCACCCCTGCCCGGTGCCACCGTCCGCCAGGCCGTGCAGCGTGTGACCCGCCGGGCGACGGTCTTCACCGGCCGCGCGAGCCGCAGCGAGCTGTGGTGGGTCGTGCTGCTCAACGCGCTGGTGTGGCTGGGTGCGGGTGCGCTGACCGTGGTCGCGGCACGCATCGGCGACGCGATCCGCCCGTCGCGGTCCAGCGATCTCGGCCTGTCCCCCGGGCCGGTGCTCGGCGTGCTGATCGTCCTCGCGCTGCTGACGCTCTACGTGCTCGTCACGCTCGTGCCGCTCTTCGCGGTCTCGGCCCGCCGCCTGCACGACGCGAACCTGCCCGCGTGGTGGCTGCTGCTCGCCGTGGTCCCCGGGCTGGGTGCGCTCGCGCTGCTGGTGCTGCTGGCGCTGCCGAGCAACCCGGCGGGGGCGCGGTTCGACCGGGCGTCGACCGAGCGGGCCCCGGTGGAAGGGCCCGCGAGCACCTGACCTGCCCTCCGACGGTCGACCACCGTGCCGTCAGCGACGTGTCGGCCGGGTGCACAGCAGAGCCGCTCGCGGGGTTGCCGGCCCCGCTGCCGGGCCCGCGTCAGGGCGGCGACCGGGCCCGTCCCTTCGTGCGGAGACGAGCACCGGAGCTGAACACTTGTCCATCACTCTCACGTGCGGACAGATTGCCCTACGACCATGCCCCCGAACGAGCGAAACTGCGACGGATGACGCACTAGTACTCACAATTCGAGGCCATTCCCCCACCAACGGCGGCTCTCCACCGCTACGGTGCTGCACGTGACAACCACTCGCGCCCAGGGCATGACCTGCGCGGTCGCTGCCATCGGACTGGTGCTCACAGGGTGCGCCACACAACCTGACCGAGACACGTCCCTTCCTGGCGCACAGGAAACCGGGACTGGCATGCCTGACTGTTCTCTCGAGCCGACCGACCACGTCACGGCCGAACTCGCGTCGCACTGCGTCTACAAGGGTTGGCTCGCAAACGACGAGCGCCTGATCGAGGCGTACGGCGCCCCGGACGTCACAAGCAGCCTGCCTTTCGCTGGCGATGGAGCCAGTTTCGACTTCAAGGACTGCTCCCCGAGCGACGGACCGATCGACCCGGTCGTCTGCACTTGGACGACAGAAGCCGTCTCAGGCGATGGCACTGAGGGCATCTTTGTGATGCGAATGCACGTCGGCGTCGAGACTGAGGCAGATGGCTATCGCGTCAACAAGATCGAGCTCGAACCGCCCAGTTAATTTGTCGCCAGAACCCGTTCACTCTCAACGTCGGACATCGGTATGCCCATAATGTGTCTAGCTATGCGACGACACCACTAGCATCAGCTCGACGAATCGCTGCGACGACGGGGCGACATCCGGTACGGTTCCAGTACCGTGAACATCACAGCAAGGGGGCAGCGCGAATCGTAGGTGGACCGTGAGAATTGCTGGGCTCGTCGCCGCGGCGGCGATCCTCGCGGGAACTTCAACCGTGGCGAGCGGTGCACCGCTTGCTCCGACCGACCGCGACAGGGATGTCGTGATCGCCGCCAACGGAATCCGGCAAGGGGACGGTCGAGTGTTCTACCCAACCGGAGAGATCGATCCCGATACGCTCGTCATCATTCCGGACGAGGATGGTGTACTGCCCGGCGGCCTGAGTGTCGCTAAGGGCAGGCAGATCCTCGAAGCCGAGGGCGGAGACGGGTTGGCCGCAGCCATCGCAGAGGCGGACGCTGAGCGCGTGTCGCCCATGGCCGCCAGTAACACGTTCATCACAGGATTCCGCCCGGAGTGGAGCGAGTTTCGCCACTTCTCGGGACTCATCGGGACGAACGACAGCGTGGTCGCGAACTACCGCTTCGCTCCGCAGGTCGGAACGCAGCAGTGGGTGTGCGCCAAGGGCCTGGGCTACTACAAGGGATACAATGGCTCCGAGTTTGGGGTGTGGAGCAACTGGTATGACCTCGGCTGCAAGAAGGCGGGCGGGGTTCTCTGGAAGATCACTGCAGTTCCGTGGGGCAACGTCGCCGCCGTCCCGACTGCTCGATTCCAGTCCCAGCATTACCACATGATCGCGAACGGCGAGTGGGGGTTCTGAGCACCGGCTCCTGACGCAGACCCACCGGTAAGGGCGAGGTCCGTCCCACCGGCGACTGGGCACAGCGCCGATCCGGTGATACTCCAGCACCGCGAAGGCCCCGAGTCCCGTAAGGAGCTCGGGGCCTTTGCCGCCCTGGGAGGTCTCAGGCGGTCGCGGCCTGCTCGTCATGAGCGGTGACTGCGGCGGCTCATCCCCGCTCGCGCGGGGGTGAGCCCTCGCTGCTCCCGGTCGCTGAGGTCATGGGCGCGTCCCTTCCCCGCGTGCGGGGGTAACCACTCGTGATCGCGTGCCGGGCTGCAGCCGCCGGTCTCCTATCCGTGTACGGACGCCCTCAGCCCCGACGAGGTCGGCGTCAGGAAGGCGGGGCGACACGTGCGTCAGGCGGGCGGCGCCACGAACTGCCACCCGCGCTCGCGCATCAGCGGCACGAAGCGTGCGACGGCCGCGACGGTCTGGCTGCGGTCGCCGCCGCCGTCGTGCAGCAGGATGACGCCGCCGGGCGCGACGGCCTCCATGCGGCGCACGAGCTCGTCGACGCCGGGCGGCACCCAGTCCTCGACGGCGGTGTGCCAGCCCATCGAGCGCATGCCGAGGCTCGCGGCGACGTCGACGGTCGCGCCCCAGGAGCCGAACGGCGCGCGCCAGTACGGCACCGGCGCACCGGGCACGGCGGCACGGATCGCGTCGAGCGTGCGTGTCAGGTCGGCGTGCACGACGTCGGGTGACGCGTCGCCCAGGTCGTCGTGCTGCCACGAGTGGTTGCCGAGCACGTGGCCGTCGGCGGCGATGCGCGCCACCAGGTCCGGGTGCTCGACGACGCGTTCGCCGACCAGGAAGAACACCGCCGGCACGTCCTCGCGGGCCAGCAGGTCCAGCAGGTCGGCGGTGTCGGGTGGGTTCGGGCCGTCGTCGAACGTCAGGACGATCGTGCGCTCGCCGCCGCCCACGACCTCGATGACGCCGTCGGACCGGACGCCGTCCGCCGGCCGATCCCCGGCGGGAGCCCCGTCGGGGGGCGGCCCGTCGAACCCCTCGCCGTCGGCCGCCGCGCCGCCCACGCGCCCGGCCCCGCTCACAGCACGCGCGCGAGCTGCTCGAGGGCCGCGAGCGGGTCGGGGCCGCTGGGGAACAGCACGCACGTGGTCGCACCGGCCGCGCCGCGCGCCGCGATGCGCTCGCGCACCTGGTCTGCCGACCCCGCGAGCGACAGCTCGCGCACCCACGCGTCGGGCATGCGGGACGCGAACTCCTCGGGCGAGGCGGAGTCGGCGCGCAGGGCCGCGAGCTCGGCGGCGAACGGCTGCTGCGCGAGGTGCGGCGCCCAGTCGGGCTCGCCGATCCACGCGAGCGCGTGCCGGGCGACGTCGAGCGCACGCGCCTCGTCGTCGTCGACGCACGCCGCGTCGTAGGTGACGACGCGCGGCGGCGTCGGGGCCGCGACGTGCTCGACGGCCGCGCGCACGTACGCGGGCGGGCACGGCTCGGCGAGCACGACGCCCTCGGCGACGCGCCCGGCGGCGGCCAGCGACTTCGGCCCCCGGACCCCGAGGATCACGTCGGGCACGACCTCGGGCAGCGAGGACGGGTCGAGCGCGACGCCGTCGAGCACGACGGGCGCGTCCGGCGCGGTGGTCACGGTCTCGCCGCGCAGCAGCGCCCGCAGCGCGCGCGTGTACGCCTCGAGGAACGTCAGGGGACGCCCGGGCCACGCGCCGACCTGCCGCATCCAGTCGGGCATGCCGTGCCCGACGCCGATCGTCACGCGCCCGGGGAACAGGCGTGCGAGCGTCGCGGCGTCCATCGCGGCGAACCCGACGTTGCGCGCCGCGGCGGGCAGGATACCGATGCCGACGTGGAGGCGCTCGGTCGCGGCGAGCACGGCCGCGGCCTGCGCGGCACCGCCGCGGAAGCCGAGGTCCTCGACGACCCACAGCTCGTCGAAGCCCAGGGCCTCGGCGCGGCGGGCGTGCTCCAGCACGAGGTGGGCGGGCAGGTCACGGGGCAGCAGCACCCCGATGTGCGGCGTCGTCATGGACCCATCCTGGCGCACCGCCGACGCCTCGCCGACCTCTCGCCAGCCGGCCGTCGCGCCCCGCGAGACCGGGCTCTCGTCGTTCACCGGTGACATGAGCGACACGCAACCCGGTCTCGCGGAGGGCAGTGTCCGGGGTATGAGAACCGACCGACGACCTCGGCCCGGCCGCTAGGACGGCCCGGACTCGCGGACTTCACCGTCGGCATCTCACCGACCGGACGTCGCATCCCGCGAGACCGGGCTCACGTCGCTCACGCGTGACATGAGCGACCCCAGCCCGGCCTGACGGACCGCGGGGTCCGGGTCGCGAGACCCGGAACCGACCAGCAGCCCCGACCTCAGCCCAGCGCGGCCGACGTCAGCACGACGCGCTCGGCGCCGTCCTGCGTCGCACGGACCTCGAACGACCCGTCGGCGGCGTCGAACGCGAGCGTCGCGCGCTCGTCGCCCGCGGTCCACGCGAACGTGCCGCGCGACCCGTCGACGTCCCACGCGAACTCGCCCGCGAACGCCGCGTGCGAGGAGCGCAGCCGCAGCCCGGTCAGCTGCGCGGCCACGGCGGGGTGCGTGAGCGCCGCCTCGACCTCGGCGGGCGTGTAGTGGTGGCGGTTGACGTCGCGGCCGACGCCCGTGCGGGCCAGCAGGTCCATGTCGTTGACGCCCGCGAGCAGGCCCACGTAGTAGACCTGCGGGATCCCGGGCACGAACAGCTGCAGCAGCCGTGCGAGCACGTAGCGGCGGTCGTCGCGGGCCAGCGCGTCGTAGAACGTGCAGTTGACCTGGTAGAGGTCGAGGTTGGACGCGGCCGCGCCCGTGGCCTGGCGGGACGTGCCGCCGCTGTTGTCGTGGATGCGCTCGACGAGCGCGTCGATCTTCTCGGGCGCCAGCAGGCCCGGCTCGCCGGGGCGCAGGTCGGACGTGCCGACGTCGACGATCCCGATGCCGTCGTGCGTGTCGAGGACCGTCACCGAGTTCGCGGGGCGGATGCGCAGCCAGCCCGCGAGCGGCTCGAGCTCGCCCGTGGTCAGCGCGTGCAGCACGAGCGGCGGCAGCGCGAAGTCGTAGACCAGGTCGACCTTGCGCGCGATGTCGATCTGCTGGGTGTGGTGCCCGTGCACCTCGACGAGCACCTGCGCGCCGCGCGCGTGCGCCTGCTCGACGATCCGCTCGGTGTACGCGTCGGTCGCGGGCGTCATGAAGCAGTCGGTGCCCGCCTCCTTGCCGGTGTACCCGACGGCGTCGAGCCGCAGCATCGAGACCCCGCCGGACGTCAGCGCGTCGACGACCGACGTCAGGTACTCCCAGGCCTGCGGCGTGCGCAGGTCGATGTCGACCTGGTCGGGTGTGAACGTGGTCCACACGAGGCGGCGGCGCCCGCCGAGGGTCATGACCGTGAACGGCAGGCCGGGTCGCGGGCGGTAGATGCGCGCGAGGTCCTCCTCGGTGGCGCCGAGCGGGAACACCGACCCCAGCGTGAGGAACATCGGCGCGTGCGGGGACTCCTCGCCGCGCTCGCGCACGTCGACGAACCGCTCGGAGTCGGCCGACACGTGGTTGACGATGACGTCGGCCATGACGGTGCGGCCGTCGGCGAGCGCGCGCACGTCGTCCCACGAGCCGAGCCGCGGGTCGACCTGCGTGTGGTCGCGCGGGTCGAACCCGGCGTCCGCACCGTCGTACGGCGGGTAGAACGGCAGCACGTGGACGCCGCCGAACGCGCCCGCGAGCGGGCCGTCGAGCAGCGCGCGCAGGCCGGGCAGGTCGCCGGCGAGCCGGTCGGCGTAGGTGATCAGCTGGGGGCCGTGGTGGGTCACGGTGCGGGCTCCGTCGTCGTCGGTGACCGGGGTCCGGTCGGGTGGGCCGTCGTGCCCGGCCGGGGGACGGCCGGGCACGACGGGGTTCAGGTCAGGTCGGGGGCGGTCACGCGCTCGCGCAGGCGGGCCAGCCACCGGGCGCGGGCCAGGCGCGCGTCGCGCGACACGGGCGCGTCGGGCACGAGCCCGTCGAACCCGTGGCAGCCGCCGGGCCACACGTGCAGCTCGGCGTCGCCGCCGTCGGCCCACAGCCGCGCGGCGTACGCGACGCACTCGTCGCGGAACGTCTCGGCGGAGCCGACGTCGACGAACGCGGGCGGCAGGCCGCGAAGGTCCGCCGCCCGCGCCGCCGCCGCGTACGGCGGGGTGCCCGTGCCACCGGCACGGTCCCCGAGGTACGCCGCCCACGCGGTCGCGTTGGCGGTCCGGTCCCAGGAGCCCACGCCGGCCATCTGGTGCCCGGAGGCGGTCTCGTTGCGGTCGTCGAGCATGGGGCAGACCAGCAGCTGCCCGGCGAGGGCCGGGCCGCCGCGGTCGCGGACGAGCAGCGCGAGCGCCGCGGCCAGGCCGCCGCCGGCGCTGATGCCCTCGACGACGACGCACGTCGGGTCGAGCCCGAGCACGTCGGCGTCGCCGACGAGCCAGGTGAGCGCCGCGTACGCGTCCTCGACGGCCGCGGGGTACGGGTGCTCGGGCGCGAGCCGGTACTCGACCGACGCGACGGCCCAGCCGGGTGCGACCTGCGCGGCCGCGGCCACGTCGTCCGACACCGTGCCCACCACCAGGCCACCGCCGTGCAGGTGCAGCAGCACGGGCACCGCGTGGTCGACGGGCGGGCGCAGCAGCGCGACGCGCACGGTGCCGCCGCCGGGGCCGGGCGCCTCGTGCCAGGTGAGCTCGAGGCCGGCCTCGGCGGCGACGTCGGCGAGCACGGGCGGCTGCGCGCGCTCGCGCAGCGCCGTGATCTCGTCGGGCCGCAGCGTCGTGACCACGTCGGCCGCGCGCGTCGTGAGCGCGTCGGCGATCGCGGGGTCGAACGGCGGCCGCGCGACGGCGACCTGCGTCATCCCTTCAGCGCTCCCTGCATGAGGGCGGACACGAACTGCCGCTGGAACGCGAGGAACACCAGGAGCGTGGGCGTGAGGATCAGCAGCGACCCCGCGCACAGCAGCGGGATGTCGGTGCCCCACTGGCCCTGGAACGCGCCGAGCGCACCGGCCATGGTCCGCTTGGTCGGGTCGTCGACCAGCACGACCGCGAGCAGGAACTGGTTCCACGTCCACAGGAACATGAGGATCCCGAGCGACGACAGCGCGGGCGTCGACAGCGGCAGGTGGATGCGCGCGAAGAGCTTCCACGTGTTGGCGCCGTCGATGCGGGCGGCCTCCGAGAGGTCCTCGGGCATGTTGACGAAGTGCGCGCGCATCCACATGACCGCGAACGGCATGTACAGGCCGATGAGCGGCAGGATGATCGCCCACCGGGTGTTCAGCAGGCCGACGTCGCGCATCTGGTAGTACAGCGGCACGATCACGGCCTGGAACGGCAGCGTCAGGCCGATGACGAACGTCAGGAAGATGACGCGGTGCCCCGGCGGCCGCAGGTGGCCGAGCGAGAACCCGGCGAGCGTCGCGATGAGCAGCGCGACCGGCACGACGCCGACCTCGATGAGCGCGCTCGACCACAGCAGCGCGCCCATGTTGGCGGCCGTGAACGCGTCGACGAAGTTCGACCAGTACGGCGTCTCGGGCAGCGAGAGGCCCGAGGGGTACGTGCCGGGCTTGTGCAGCGCGGTGATGAACAGGCTGACGAACGGCACGATCGTGACGAGCATCAGGATGATGAGCAGGACGCGGCCGAGCCACGTCTCGCGCCGGGAGACGATCACGGGTCAGTCCTCCCGCGTGAGTCGCTGGATGGGCAGGACCACGGCCAGCACGAGGGCCATGAAGACGACGGCGAGCGCCGAGGCCTGGCCGACCTCGCGGCTGAAGAAGCCGAGGTAGTAGATCTCGAGGCCGGGCACGAGCGTGGAGTTCGCCGGTCCGCCCTGGGTCGAGATGTAGACGATGTCGAACGCGGCGAGCGCGGCGATGATCGTGACGGTCACGCACACGCCGATCTCCTGGCGGACGCTCGGCAGCGTGATCGCGAAGAACTCGCGGACCGCGCCGGCGCCGTCGATGCGCGCGGCCTCGTACAGGGACGGGTCGATCTTGGTCATGCCCGCGAGCAGCAGGAGCATGCACAGGCCGAGCGCGACCCACGCGCCGATGACGCCGACGGCCGGCAGCGCGGTGTCGGTGTCACCGAGCCAGGCGCGCGTCACCGAGCCGAGCCCGATGCCGCGCAGCAGCTCGTTGACCAGGCCGTCGGACGCGAGCAGCCAGGTCCACATGATGCCGGCCGCGACGAGCGGGATGACCTGCGGCAGGAAGAGCACGGTGCGCGACGCGAGGGCGAGGCGGCTCGCCGCGAACTTGCGGATCGTGGCCGCGGTGAGCAGGCCGAGGATCACGGGCACGAAGCTGAAGTAGATGATCAGCTCGAGCGCGTTGAGGATCGAGCCCAGGGTCTCGGAGCTCTGCGTGAGACGGCGGTAGTTGTCGAACCCGACCCACGTCGAGGCCGTGACGCCGTTCCACTTGTAGAAGGAGTACTGCACCGTCAGCGCGAGGGGGCGCAGCACGAAGGCCGCGTAGAACACCGCGGCGGGGACCACGAGGCCGAGGGCGACCCAGCCCCGGCGCAGGCGCCGTGCCCGGAGGGCACGGCGCCTGGCCTCGTGGCTGGTCGACGCCGGGGCGGCGACCTCGCGGAGACCGGTGGTGTCGGTCGTCCGCATCTGCATCATCAGCCGCCGATCTCGCTCTCGTAGTCCTTCTGGACGGCCTCGAGCAGGCCCTTGGCGTCCTGCTCGCCCGCGACGAGCTTCTGCAGGTTGGGGGTCCAGCTCTTGGCGTAGATGGCGCCGGTGGCGTTCGCGATGAACTCCATCGAGCCGTTGTCCTTGGCGATCGTCGCGCCGGCGGCGAGCGTCTGGGCGGTCACGGAGTCGCCGTCGACCTCGGGCATGAAGGCGTCCGACGGGCCCATGGGGTGCGAGCCGCCGACCTCGACCGCGATGGTGCGGGCCTCGTCGTTGGTCGCGATCCAGTCGAGGAAGAACGCGGCGCACTGCGGGTGCTCGGCCTTGGCCGAGATGCCGTAGGTGAGCGGCGCGGACATCGCGCCGACCTTGCCGCCGGCCTCGGCGGGCGGCACGAGGAAGAAGCCGACCTTGCCGGGCATCTGGGTGTCGAGGTTCCCGGACTCCCAGTCGCCGTTGAAGATGAACAGGCTCTTGCCGTCGATGAAGCGGCTCATCATCATCGAGTAGTCGAGCGAGTTGACGTCGTCGGCGAAGTAGCCGGCCTCGACCCACTTCTGCAGGTGCTCGGCGGCCTTGAGGTTCGACTCGGTGTCGATGCTCGCGCCGGGCTGCTGGAACGTCCAGGCGTTGATCATGCCCGGGTCGCCGTACGAGGCCATGAGGCCCTGCAGCGGGAACGCGAGACCGCCGGTGGCGCCGCCGTTGAACTGCGCCATGGGCGTGATGCCGGCGTCCTTGGCCTTCTGCATCCACTCGTCGAGCTCGGCGAGCGTCTCGGGCGGGGTGGTCATCCCGATCTGGGCGGCGAGCTCCTTGTTGTAGAAGACGCCGGTCATCGAGTAGTTGAGGCCCTGGGCGTACAGGGGGCCGTTGCCGCGGCGGCCGTCGGCGTCGACGCGCATCTGCTCGAGCTGCGAGGCGGGCCACTCGTCCCAGCCGAGCGCCGTGGCGGCGTCGTCGAGGTCGTAGAGCAGGCCGTCCTTGGCGAGCTCGGACACCTGCGGCAGGCGCATGAGGTCCGGCGGGTTGTCGGCGAGGACGCGGGGCGCGTTCTGGGTGAGGACGGCGAACTGGTCCTCGCGCACGTCGAACTTCACGTTCGGGTACTGCTTCGAGAACTCGTCGAAGAGCTTGCCCGCGAGGGGGAAGCCGGTCTCGACGTAGGCGCTGAGGGTGACGTCGTCGGTGCCGCACGTCCAGTCGGCCTTGTCGGTGGAGCCGCCCGCGGTGCTGGCGGGCTCGTCGGACGTGCCGCCGCCGGGTGCCGAGCACGCGGTGACGGTGAGGATGCCTGCGAGGCACAGGGACGCAGCGGCGACGGCGCGCCGCGGGTGAGCTGTCGTACGAGACACCGGTGTCTCCTCCTTGAGGGGCCGGGACCCGGGCGGGGGGTCCGTGCTAAATCGGCTTAGCACCACGATGTTCGCTACCGCCCGCCACCGGTGTCAAGCCGGTGCGGGTCACGGATCGGTCACGCGCCCGCGCACCGGGAGGGACGAGTCGGACAACTGCCCAGGAGACGCCGCCGGGACCGAGGACGGGCCGCGGCGCCGCGCGGCACCCCTAGGATCCTCGGCAGGACCAGGGCCTGGAGGACGACGTGAGCCGCCGACGCGTGACGCTCGCGGACGTCGCACGCACCGCGGGGGTGTCGTCGACGACCGCCTCCCTCGTGCTGTCCGGCCGCGGCTCCGAGCTGCGCATCTCCCCCGCCGTGCAGGACCGCGTGCGCACCGCGTCGAGCGAGCTCGGCTACCGCCCCAACATCGTCTCGATCGGCCTACGCAAGGGCACGACGCGCACGCTCGGCCTCGTGTCCGACACGGTCGCGACCGGTCAGATGGCCGGCGACATGATCAAGGGCGCCATCGAGGCCGCGCGCGACCTCGGCTTCATGCTGTTCATCGGCGAGACCGAGGGCGACCCCGCGATCGAGAGCGCGCTCATCGACGCGATGCAGGACCGGCAGGTCGACGGCATCATGCTGACCTCGATGTTCACGCGCACGCGCGCCGTGCCCGAGGCGCTCGAGCGCGTGCCCACCGTGCTGCTCAACACGCTGCCCGCGGCCCCCACCCGGGCCCCCGCGGTCGTGCCCGACGAGGTCGCCGCGGGCCGCGCCGCGGCCCGCCTGCTGCTCGACGCCGGCCACCGCGAGATCCACCTCGTCGGCGCCGGACCGGGCCCCGACGATGTGCCGCCCGACACCGTCGCGGGCGTCGAGCGGCTCACCGGCATCCGCGAGGTGCTGTCGGCCGAGGGCCTGGCGCCCGCGTCGGGGCACCTGTGCGACGACTGGGCGCCGCCGCAGGGCTGGACCGCGACGCACGAGCTGCTGCGCCGCCACCCCCGGCCGCGCGCCGTCATCTGCTTCAACGACCGGCTCGCGTTCGGCACCTACCAGGCGCTGCAGGAGGCCGGCCTGCGGATCCCCGACGACGTGTCGGTCGTGTCGTTCGACAACTACCCCATGGCCGACTGGCTGCGCCCCGGCGTGTCGTCGTTCGCGATCCCGCACGAGCAGCTCGGGCGGCGCGCGGTCGAGCTGCTGATCGCGCGGATCACGGGCGGCGCCCAGGCGTCCGACGACGCCGTCGACGGCGAGGGCACCGTGCACCGGCTCGCGATGCCGCTGCGCGCGCGGGGCTCCGTGGCGCCGGTCTGACGCCACGGAGCCCCGCGGTCGCACCCGGGGCTCAGCCCTCCCGCGACGCGCGCACGCGCCGCCGGACGAGGACCGTGCCGAGGCCCGTCGCGGCCAGCGCGAGCGCGAGCAGGGCCGCGAGCGGCGCCGGGCCGGTCACCGCCAGCGCGCCGGACGCGCCCGGCGCGCCCGTGCCGGCCGTGCCGGAGCCGGCCGTGCCGTCGGTACCGCCGGTGCCGCCGTCCGTGCCGCCGTCCGTGCCGCCCGGCGTGCCGGGCTCGGTCGGGACGTCCGGGTCGCGGTCCTGCGCGAGCAGCCACTGCAGCGTCGCCGGGTCCTCGAGGGTCGGCGCCGCCGCGAGGTGGAAGTCCGGCAGCCCGAACGCGTCGTCGCCGTACTCGGTCCACCGCACGAGCTCCGCGACCCGCGCGGCGTCGAGCCCGCGGTCCTCGTACGCCGCGACGAGCGCCTCGTAGGACGCACGGGCGCGCGCGACGGGCAGCAGGTGGTCGTTCGTGCCGTGCGTGATCCACATCGGCACCTCCCCCGCCGCGATGCGCGCGAACTCGTCCTCGTCGCCCGGGAACCCGCCGGTCAGCAGGCCGCCCGCGAACAGGTCGGGCCGCTCCGAGAACATCTCCCACATGAGCTGCGACCCGTACGACACGGACGTCGCGTAGACCCGGTCGCGGTCGACCGCGTGCTGCGCGAGGAACGCCTCGACGAGCTCGACGGTCTGCGCGCCCTCGATGGCCTTGCCGAGCCGCTCGTTCTGCGGCGCGAGCACGATCACGCCCTCGTCCGTCCCGGTCCAGGACTCCTGGTTCCAGGCGACCGCGAGCATGTCGGACGCGAGCTGCACGCCGACGTTCTGGCCGTCGTAGCCCATGCCGTGGCCCGGCAGCGCGACGACGAGCGGGTACGTGCGCGACGGGTCGTAGCCGTCGGGCAGGCGGTACGCGTACCGCACGTCGCCCGTGCTGGACGCGAACGTGTCGAGCACGAACCGGTCGACCTCGCGGTCGAGCGGGTCGCCCGTCAGCCGGTGCGCGCGGGTCGGGTCGGCCGCGGCGACGAGCGCACCGTCGGTGCCGGTCACGTCGCCGAGCTGCGTGACCTGCGTGAGCTGGTCGGGGTTGACGCGCACCGAGCACAGGAACGTCGGGCAGCGCGACACGATGACCGTCCAGCCGCCCACCGGGGAGTCCACGAGGTCGAGGACGACGAAGCGCCCCGGGGCCTCGGGCCGGTCGTCGGTCAGCAGCCGCGCGGGGTCGTCGGTCGTCCAGACCGACGCGACCGCGCGGTCCACGAGGTCCGGCAGCGTCTCGATGCCCGCGAACCGGAAGTTGTACCCCGAGTCCTCGACGCGGAAGTCCGCGGGCGTCAGGCCCGACGCGTCGACGTCGGCGCCGTACTCGAGCACGACCTGCGTCACCTGCTGGCCGAACGAGCCGACCTCGGTGACCGCGGTGACGCCCAGCACGGGGCTCGGCGCGGGCGCGCGGCGCTGCGCGAGCACCCACTGCAGGATCGCCGGGTCGGAGTACGTCGGCATCGTGGCCGCGTGGTGGTCCGGGACGACGAACGCGTCGTCCGCGTACTCGACGTGCCGCACGGTGTCCGCGGCGGTCGCCTCGTCCATGCCCGCGGCCACGTACGCGGCGCGCAGCAGGTCCCGGCTCGTGGTCGAGAACGTCGGCGGCAGCACCGGGTCGCTCGTGCCGTGCGTGAGGTAGACGGGCACGGGCTGCGCGGCGATCGCCGCGGCCTGCTCCTCGCTCACCGCGAACCCGGACACGATCAGCGCGGCGTCGAACAGCGTCGGGTCCTGCGCCATGGCCGCCCACGCGAGGGTCGAGCCCCACGAGAACGTCGCGGCGTAGACGCGGTCGGCGTCGACCGCGTGGTCGGCGACGAAGGACCGGACGAGCGCCGTCATGGCGTCGGCCTCGAGCGGGTTGCCGACGCGCTCGTTCTGCGGTGCGAGCACGATGACGTCTTCGTCGACGCCGGTCCACGCGGGCAGCCCCCACGCGGTGACCATGGCGTCCACGGCGAGGTTCACGCGCGGGTTCTCGCCGTCGTAGCCCGAGCCGTAGCCGTGCAGCGCGACCACCAGCGGGTACGTGCGCGCCGGGTCGTAGCCCGCCGGCAGGCGGTACGAGTACGGCAGCGCGTGGCCCTCGTGGTCGTAGACGTCGGACACGTAGCCGTCGACGACCGGGTCGACGGCCGGCGCGGTGACGCGCACGGGCGTCGGGTCGGCCGTGGTGAGCAGCGTGCCGTCGGCGGCGTGCAGGTCGGCGACCTGCGTGACCTGCGTGCGCAGGTCGGTGTTGATCTTCTCGAAGCACAGGCGCGGGCAGGTCGAGCGGATCACGGTGTTGCCACCGGGGTCCGTCGGGTCGAGCTCGAGGACGACGTAGCGCCCGGGCGTCGACGTGCCCGCAGGCAGCCGGCCGACGGCGTCGTTGGTGTAGGCGCGCGTGATCGTGCGCGGCGCGAGGTCGTCGAGCTCCTCGAGGCCCGCGCTGAAGCGGAAGTCGTACGTGCTGTCCTCGACCACGAACGCGGCGGGCGTGACGTCGGCCGGGTCGACGGCGGCCGCGTACTCGACGACGACCGCGGCGACCTTCTGGCCCGAGGCGTAGACCTCGGTGACGGGCGTGACGGACACGATGCCGTCGGGGGCGGGCTCGGGGGCGGCCGCGGCGGGTGCCGCGGTGGCGAGGGTCGCCGCCGCGAGCGCGGCGAGCGCCGCGAGCGCGGTGGTCCGCCGGCGGTGGTCAGGGGTGCGGCCCCGGCTGAGGGGTCTCCACATGCGATGTCTCCTTCGACACGGTGCGGCGCCCCCCGAGCAGCCCTCGTCGGCTGCTGCCTTCTCGGTCCACGTCGTTGCTAGACCGATTTAGCACCACGCTAGCCAGTGCGTCCGCTGAGGGTCAACTGTGAGCCGGGGCCTCGACGTCAGGCAGCCGCGCGCCGCGCACGCACGCGCAGCACCCACCAGATCGCGCCGCCGAGCGTCATCCCGAACCCGGCCGCCGAGAGCCCGATCACCACGAACACGCCCAGCACGGTCCCCACGACCGACCCGAAGAACGGCCCGAACGGCTTGTCCGCGGCGATCGCGACCCACGCGTCCGACGCGTCCGCGGGCGGCACCGCGACCGTGTACCGCCCCGACTCGGGCGCCGTGAACGCCCCGACCGTCGCGGCCACGCGCCCACCCGCACCGGTCTGCATGCTCACGCCCGGCGACCCGTCGGCCTCGACCACCGCACCCGACGGCGCCATGAGCAGCACGTCCTCCGCGAGCTCGGGGCGCTCGTCGTCACGCACCGCGTCACGCGGCACCACGAGGTACACCGCGTACCGCTCGCCCGCCGTGAGCACGACCTCCGTCGCACCGGGCGCGTCGGCCGACGCGAGCACCGCCGCCCCCGGCCGACCGTCGTTCGTCAGCACGTCCGAGCGCACCGCGCCGACGAACCCGCCGATCGTCGCCACGAACGCGACCAGCGCGCCCAGCAGCAGCACCACGCCCACGGCCGTGAGCCACACCGGCCCCGTCACCGACGTGCGCCGCGGGCGCGGCGGCGGTCCGGGCCAGGGGCCCGACGCCGGCTGGTCGGGGGCGGGGTACGGTCCGGGCGCGCTGCTCACCCGCCCGACGCTACCGCCGGTGCGTGCACCGCGGCGCGGTCCGACGGTCCCGACGGCGCCGCCGTCAGATCGACGCCACCCACAGCCCGTCGCGCGCCCGCGTCATCGCGACGTACAGCTCGCGCAGCCGGAACTCCCGCCGCTCGCGGTCCACGTCGTCCAGGCCGTCGGGCTTGTCGGTGAACCACGACGCGTACGGGTCCACGACCAGCACCTGCTTGAACTCCAGGCCCTTCGCGCGCTTCACCGTGCCGACCTTGACGCGGTTCACGGGCACGCCGTCGTACTGCTCGAGGTTGACCACCGGGACGCCCGCGCGCCGCAGCGCCTCGGTCGCGTCGTCGACGCCGCGCCGCGACAGCGACAGCACGCCCACGTCGCCGAAGCTCGTGCCGACCTCCGCGACGACCTCCTGCACGCGCTGCACCATGCGGCGCTGCCGGTCCGCCTCCCCCGCGCACCGCACGTACAGCGGCTTGGGGCCCGTGCGCGGCACCTGCGCGGGCCGGTCGCCGCGCGCCGTCGCGCCCTCGATGTCCGCGAACTCGTCGTCGCGCACCAGCATCGACGCGAACTGCAGGATCTCCCGCGTGTTGCGGTAGTTGACGTCGAGCACCGTGCCGCGACCCGCGACCGAGATGCCCGCCTCGGCGAGCGTGAACCCGCCCGGGTAGATGGTCTGCTGACCGTCGCCCACGAGCGTCAGCCCGTCGGTCGCGTCCCCCACCAGGCCGTGCAGCATGCGCAGCATCACGCACGTGAGGTCCTGCGCCTCGTCGACGACGACGGCCGTGTACCGCTCGGCGGGCGGGCGACGCCGCAGCTCGGCCTCCGCGAGCGCGATCTGGTCCGCGAAGTCGTGCACGCCGCGGTCGCGCAGCTCGGCGTCGTACGCCTCGTACAGCTGCCAGACGACGCGCCGCTGCTGCAGCCCGAGCCGGTGCCGGCGGCCCAGCCGCGGCAGGTCCGCGTACTGGTCCCAGCGGGTCAGCCCACGGCCCTTGATGACCGAGGCGACCTCCTCGTGCCAGTAGTCCTGCTCGTGGCGGTCGGTGTCGATGATCGACCCGCCCGCGACCTTGCCCCACGCCGCCGTCCACGCCGCCGCGATCTGCCTGCCGTCGATCCGCACGCGCACGCCCGCCTCGTCGAGGATGCGCTTGGCGGTCTCGTGCACGCCCGCGAACTCGACGCGGTCGACCACGTCGGGCGCCAGCCGCGTGAGCATCTGCCGCAGCACGTCGGGCAGCGTCCGGATGTACGTCGTCACCAGGACCTTGCCCTCGCGGGTGCGCGCCAGGTACGCGGCGCGGTGCAGCCCGACGACCGTCTTGCCGGTGCCCGCGGCGCCGCGGATCCGCGCCGGCCCGTTGTACGAGCGGCGCACGACCTTCGCCTGCGCGGGGTGCAGGAACGTCATCCACTCCTCGACGGGCGCCGCGAGCAGCCCCTGCAGCAGGGTGCGGCGGGCCTCCTCGTCGTCGTGCAGCGGCGCCACCCCCGCGGGGCCGCGCGGCGCGGGCACCTCGAAGGGCTCGCCCGCCGCGTCGTCGGGCACGAGCGCGGGGACGACGACGGGCGCGGCGTCCGGCACGCGCGGCGCCGGGAGCACCGGCTCGGGCAGCGTCGTGCTGACGGGGGCGGGCGCACCGACCTGCCCGAACCAGTCGAGGCACCGCGCGAGCACGCGGTCGACCTGCGCGGGTGCGAGCCGCGCACCGCGGCGCGCGACGAGGCCGAGCACGTCGCGCTCGCCGACGACCCGCACGGGCCCGACGCGCTCGTCGACGCCCTGCCGCCCCGCCAGCACCGCGACGGCGTGCACCTCCCCCGGCGCCAGCCCGATCTCGGCCAGCTCGCCCTCGGTGCGGTACGCGAGGTCCGCGAGCGCCATGAGGTCCTCGGTGACGTCCTCCTGCCCGCGCAGGATCCGGTCGCGGTCGATCGTGACGTCCGCCCACGCCTTGGTGTCGACGACGAACACACCGCCGGGGCCGACGACGACCATGTCGACCTGCGCGCGGCGGCTGCCCGGCCAGCGCCGGTCGGCGAGCAGGTGGTGGCCCGCGGCCGCGAGCGGCGCCAGGGCACGCGCGGTGCGCTGCTCGGTCGCGGACGCGACGCCGTAGCGCGACGCGGTCGCGCGCGCCTCGACGGCGGCCTTCTCGTGGGCGGCGGCGAGGGCGAGCTGACGCTGCGCCTCGAGCGCCGCGGAGTCCCCTGCGGGCATGGGTCGGTGTCCTCCGGTGTCACCCGACCTATCGGCCGGCCGCGGGCCGACCATGAGCGCCCGACCGGGCGACGTGCACCACGTCAGCGGGGCGGGCGGCCGTCCGGCTCGGGCGGCTCGGGCGCCGTGGGCAGCGCGGTCCCGGGGGGTGCGACGACCTCGGGCACGCCCGGGCGGGGCCGGTCGCCGAGCTGCGGGACGACGCCCAGCGCGGGCACGAGCAGCAGCGCGGGGACGAAGAACGCGGGCCCGAGGCCGAGGAGCTCCGAGAGCAGGCCGATCACGACGGCACCCACGAGCGCGCCCGCGTAGTTGAACAGGTTGATGCGCGCGACGACCTCGTCGAGCCGGTCCGGCGCGAGCTCGCCGGCCGCGGAGAACGCGAGCGGCACGAGCGTGCCGGCGCCGACCCCCGCGAGCGCGAACCCCGCGACGGCGGCGACGGGGCTCGGCACGAGCGCCACCACGGCGAGCCCGACGGCGGCCACGACGACGGTCGGCATCGCGACCCGCTCGCGCCCGAACCTGCGGACCAGGGGGTCGCCCGCGAGCCGCGTCACGAGCACCGCGCCCTGGTAGGCGGCGTACCCGAGCGGTGCCACCGACGGCGGGGCGTCGAGCCAGTCGTGCAGGTACACGGTGCTCCAGCTCGAGACCGCCGAGTCGACCACGAACGCGACGGCGACCATCGCGCCGAACAGCCAGATGCCGGCGCGCGGCAGCGGCGCACGCGACGGTGCGCCGCTGCCGGACGCGCCTCGGTCCGACGCGCCGCGGTCGGGCGCGACGCGCCCGGCGGTGGTGCGGACCCCCGCGTCGGTGGTCAGCAGCGCGGGGCGCGCGACCAGCGCGACGGCAGCGGCGACGGCGGCGGCGACGAGCAGCGCGACGACCGCACCCGTCGTCGTGCCGAGGCGCGCGAACCCGGACTGCGCGAGCGCCGCCGCGATGGCAGCCGCGGTGAGGCACGCGAACAGGGTCGACATGAGCGGGCGCCCCACGCGCTGCTGGAGCGCGACGCCCTGCATGTTCCCGGACGCGTCGACCATGCCCAGGCCGAGCGCGAACACCACGAACGCGCCGACCAGCGGCGGCACGGACGTCGCGGTGGTGACGAGGGCGAGGCCCGCGGCCTGCGCGAGGAGCCCCACGACGACGGCCGCACGCGACGAGCGGCCGCGCGCGATGCGCTCGGCGGTCACCGACCCGGCCGCGGCGAGCAGCGCGCCGAGCAGCAGCACGATCGCGATGGCGCCGTCGTCGATGCCCGTGCGCGCCTTGAGCCCCGGCAGCGCGGTCACCACCGTCGCGTACCCGAAGCCCTGCGCGACGTACGTCGCCGCCACCGCCACGCGCGTACGCGTGCTCGTCCCGTGCGTCATGCGTGTGCCCCTCGTCGCGCGTGCTCGACGGCGTGCCCCCTACGGCGTGCCGAGGGCGACCCTACGTCCGCGAGGTGCCCCGCGGGCAGCCCTCGAGCCAACTCCGCCGACCCGCCCGACGGGCGGGACAGGGTCCCGCGTCACACCCGAACCGCTCAGGTCCGGCGGCGCGACGGCCGACGTAGAGGGCATGGGTTCGTCGAGGACCGGCGGCGAGCCGGCGCTGCGTGCCGCGCACGCGCAGGTGGCGCGGATCGTGGGCGCCGTGCCGTCGCGCGTCCGCGACGCCGCACCGGCGCCCACCGGCACCTCCCCGACGACCGGCGCGTTCCCCACGACCGCGACGCCCACGGCCGCGCTGCGCGCGCTCGAGCCGTACGGCTGGGCGGCGCTGCACGGCGTGCACCACCCGGGCCGCCCGCTGGGGTCGATCGAGCACGTGGTCGTCGGGCCCGGCGGTGTCGTGGTGGTGGACGTGCGGAGCTGGCCGGGCCGCCTGCACCTGCACGACGGCGCGCTGCGGCACGACGGCGAGCCGGTGGCCCTCGACCTCGAGCGCGCGCTCGCCGCGGCGGCCGCGGTGACGGCGCTGCTCGCACCCCAGCACCGCTCGGCGGTGCGTGCGGTGGTCTGCGCGCCCGACCGTCACGTGGGGCCGGTCGTCGACGCGTGCGGCGCGACCGTCGTCGGCGTCGACGACCTCGCGGCGCACCTGCGGGCGCTGCCGCCGCGCCTGACGCCCGCCGAGATGGCGGGGCTCCACCAGCTGCTGGACCTGCACCTCGGCGGTGAGCGCTGCCCCGACCAGCTGACGACGTCCGTGCTCGGCACCGACCGGCGGCGGCGTGCGGTGCGCGTGCGGACCGCCGACCACTCGGCGCAGTCGTCGGTGCTGCCGTCGGCTGCGGGGCGCGCCCCGCAGCGACGGACGAGGTCGGCCGCCACGACCCGCGCGGTCGCACGCGCGGCCGCGGTGTGGTGCCTGCCGCTGGCCGTGGCGGTCGCCGTCGCGGTGCGGGTGGGTGCGCTGTGACAGGCCGCCCGCCCCGCGGCGGAACCCCGACCCGCTGACCCGCCACCCTGCCGCGCACGCGCCGGACCGCCCGACGCCCCGGCGCCCGCGTGCGCGGGTGCCGGGGTGCTCGGGTGCGTGGGTGCCGGGGTGCCCGGGTGCGTGGCCTTCCGGCCGCTCAGCAGCCGGAACGCCGCACGGGGTCGCCGGGACCGGGGCCGCCGGGGCGGGTGCGACGGGCGGAGCCGCGGGGCCCGTCAGGAACGGACGCGGTCACGCACCCGGCCGGACCGGTCGCCGCGGCGCCGCACGAGGCGGCGCGGGCGCGGCACGACCGTGTCGACGACGGCCGACCCCTCGTGCGGGCCCTCGAGCGCGATCGGCTCGGGGGTCGCCACGACGTCGGACATCGGCCCGATCGGTGCGAGCGCGAGCCGGCGGTGCCACCGCACGTACACGGGCACGAGCACGACCACGGCGCCGATCCACGCGAGCGGGTTGCCCCACACGACGCCGTCGAACCCGTACGCCGCACCGAGCACGACGGCCGCGCCGACACGCATGACGAGCTCGATCACGCCGGTGACCGTGGGCACGAACGTGTGGCCGAGGCCCTGCAGGGCGCCGCGCAGCACGAACAGCACGCCGAGCACGGTGTAGAGCGCGCCCGTGACGTGCAGGAAGTGCGCCGCCATCGTCACGACGCGGTCGGCGCCGTCGCCCACGAACAGCTGGACGAGGTGGCTGCCGGCGGTGATGAGCACGGCACCGAGCACGACCGACGCGACGACCGACATCCACGTGGCCTGCACGACGCCGGTGCGGATGCGGTCGGGCCGCCCGCCGCCGAGGTTCTGCGCGACGAACATCGACACCGCGAGGCCGAGCGAGGACAGCAGCGCGACGGCGAGGCCGTCGACGCGCGCGGCCGTGGTGTACGCGGCGACCGCGTCCGGCCCGAGCTCGTTGAGCCGCACCTGCACGGCGAGCGTGCCGATCGCGATGATCGAGGCCTGGAAGCCCATGGGCAGGCCGAGGCGCAGGTGCTGCGCGAGGTCGTCGCGCGTGACGCGCCAGTCCTCGCGGCGCACGTGCAGCACGGGCACGCGGCGCCACACGTAGAGCAGGCACAGCGCGACGGACGTGCCCTGCGAGACCACCGTCGCGAGCGCCGCGCCGCCGACCCCCGTGCCGAGCCCGGCGACGAGACCGACGACCAGGCCGATGTTGAGCACGCAGCTGATCGTGAGGAAGACGAGCGGCGTGCGGGAGTCGCCGATGGCACGCACGATCGCCGACAGGAAGTTGAAGGACATCATCGTGCTGGCGCCCAGGAAGCTCACGACCGCGAACGTCGTGGCCTGCGGCAGCAGGCTCTCGGGGGTGCGCAGCAGGCGCAGCGCGGGCTCGGCCAGCAGCGGTGCGGCGACGGTCAGCACGAGCGACACGACGGCGGTGAGCACGGCGCCGGACGCGACCGAGCGGCGCACGGCGGCGTGGTCGCCGGCTCCGAACGCCTGCGCGGTGGGGATCGCGAAGCCCGAGGTCATGCCCCAGGCGAACCCGAGGAGCAGGAACAGCAGGCTGCCGGTCGCGCCGACGGCGGCGAGCGCGTCGACGCCGAGCGTGCGGCCGACGACGATCGCGTCGGCGACCTGGTACATCTGCTGGACGACGTTGCCGACGAGGAGCGGGACGGCGAAGAGGGCGATGACGCGCCAGGGGCTGCCGGCGGTCAGGACCTTGGACATGACGGGACTACTTCCGCGCTGGTGGGGACAGGACCGGTCGCCGTCGAGGGCGGCCGTGGAGGGGCGCGGTGGTCGGTCGTGCCGGTCGCGTCAGCACCTCATCGTATCGATACGATCCCGCGTGGCCAGGGGTTAGACGGGCGACGCGGCACCCGTCCGGGCGTGGTCCCCGGCGGCAGGGCAAGCCCGCGCCACGTGCGCACCAACCGCACCCCCGCCACGCGACGTGCGCACGCCCGGAACGCCCCGAGGCAGCGCTCCCACGGGCCTCCCGACCGCTGACGACCCGGTCCCGGCCCGCCCTCGGCTTGACCGACGTGATCTGCGTCGCGATGCGCACCGCGCAACGCGACAGCCACCCGACGGGCGCGGTCGGGCGTGCACCGTCCGCGCTCGGCGTCAGGCGAGCACGACCCCGCCCTCGGGCGTGATCGCGTCGGCGTCGGCGTCGTCGAACCACCGCCCGCGCTCGCCCAGGTACCGGAACCTGACCGTCGTGCCGGTCGGCACCGTCACCGACACGCTGGCGGTGCCGTTGGACCGCCGCCGCAGCGGGTGCGCGCCGGGCGTCCAGTCGTTGAACGTCCCGACCACGCTCACGGGCCCGTCGAGCTCGGCGGCCGGGAGCGCGAACGTCAGCGTGGAGGTGGCGGTACGGGCGGAGCGGGACTTCTTCAGCACGGGCGGGACCACTTTCCCTCGGGCGGCTCGGGCGGCGACGCGGCGCTGCGCACGCGTGCAGCGTCCCGCACGCGTGTGACCGGCACCGCCCCCGCACGTGACCACCGTGTGACGCCCACCCGTCCGCGCCGACCCGACACCCCCGCCGACACCGACACCGCAGGCGCGGGCGGTGCCCGGGTGGGTGGGGCCAGCGGTGCGTGGGCAGGCGGGGACGGCTGGGACGACCCGTGCGGGGCGAGGGGTCAGCGACCGGCGTCGCGGTCGGCCATGCGGGCCAGCATCGCGTTGTACTCGTCGAGCTCGGCGTCCCCGTCGCGGTCGACCTTGCGGTCCCGGCGGCGGGCGGTGCGCTCGTCGTCGCGGGTCCACTGCACGGCGACGACGATCGCGAGCACGACCGTGGGGATCTCGCCGATCCCCCACGCGACCGACCCGCCGATCTGCTGGTCGGCGAGCGCGGACGGCCCCCAGGGGCGCCCCATGAGCCCGAACCAGTCGGCGACCAGCAGCGACTCGCCGCTCACGAGCGCGACGCCGAAGAACGCGTGGAACGCCATGGTCGCGAACAGCAGCAGCAGGCGCAGCGGGTACGGCGGGCGCGTCGGGCCGGGGTCGACGCCCGCGAGCGCGTTGACGAACAGGTACCCGGTGACCGAGAAGTGCACGATCATCGCGAGGTGGCCGACGTGGTCGCGCAGCGCCCACCCGAACAGCCCCGAGTAGTAGAAGAGCACCATCGAGCCGGCGAAGTTCACGGCTGCGACGAGCGGGTTCGCCAGGAACCGGCCCCAGCGGGAGTGCACGAGCGTGAGGATCCACTCGCGCGGGCCGCGCGAGTCGTCGCCGCGCAGCGTGGCCGCGCGCGACGGCAGGGCCCGCAGCGCGAGCGTCACGGGTGCCGACAGCGCGACGAACAGCGGGATCACCATGACGAGCACCATGTGCTGGATCATGTGCGCGCTGAACAGCACGTGACCGTAGACGGCGGGCCCGCCCGACGTGGTCCACGCGAACAGCAGCATGCCGAGCACCCACGACGCGGTGCGCAGCCACGGCCACGCGTCGCCGCGGCGGCCCAGGCGCACGACCCAGCGCAGGTAGACGACGAGGCCCGCGACGGCGGCCGCGGCGGCGAGCACGTCCCACCGCCACAGCGTGAGCCAGTGCAGCCCGCTCGGCGCGGGCGGCAGCGGGTTGCCGGTGAGCTGGTAGGCGGGCGACGGGTCGGGGGGCGGCGCGTCGGGCACGGGCGGCGCGGTGGAGCCGAGCGCGACGGCGACGCCCGACACGGCGCCCATGACGGCGATCTCGACGAGCACGAGCCGCCAGAACAGCGCCGTGCCGGTGCGCCCGGGGGCCGGGTCCGCGCCGCCCGCGAGGCGCGGCACGGTGATCCTGCGGTGCAGCAGCCCGAGCAGCCCGAGCAGCGCGGTGAGCGCGACCTTGACGACGAGCAGCACGCCGTACGGGCTCGTGAGGTCGTCGAGGCCCTCGAGCCGCACGACGCTGTTGAGGACCCCGGACACCGCGACCGCGGCGAGGCACCAGCCGGCGATGACGGAGTACCGGCCGACGGCGGCGGACGTGTCGGCGCCGAGCCGCCGCACGAGGATCGCGAGCGCCACGAGCGCGCCGATCCACACGGCGGCGCCCACCAGGTGCAGCACCATCGCCGACACGGCGAGGTCGTGGCTGACGGCGCCGGCGGCGTGCCCGGTCTGCGCGAGCTGCCACAGCGCGACGAGCGACAGCGCGGCGGTCCACGCCGCCCCGGTCGGGGTCGCGACGACGAGCGCGAGCGCGGTCACGACGGCCGCGATGGTCGTGACGGACAGCAGCGTGCGGCCCAGGTCGAGCTGCGTGACGAACAGCGCGATCTCGTCGCCGAACGAGGGCGCGGTCGGCTGCGTGCCCGCGACCTGCGCGTACGCGAGCACCACGTGCAGGATCGACAGCACGGTCCACACGCCGGCGGCGACGGCCGCGAGCACGAGGCTCCGCGGGTACGCGTCGCCGACCGCGACGGCGGCACCGCCGCGCGGTGCGCGGGCCGCGTCGGCGCGCCGCGGCAGCACGCACACCGCGAGCACGAGCGCACCGACCGTGACGGATGCCGCGAGCTCGCCGAGCGTCTCGACGACCGGCAGCCCCCACCGCACGAGCGGCCCGGGGTCGCGCAGGACGACCGCGGCCGCCGCACCCGTGAACGTGAGTCCCACGAGCACCGCGACGACCGCGGTCGCGGTCAGCGCGCCCAGCGCGCCGTACCTCACGACCGTCGGCTGCGCGTCCACCGGGTCAGCGTAGGCGCGTGCGGGCGCGGGGGCGGCGGCCACGGGGTCGTCAGGCGCCGGCGCCGGGCCCGGTGCCGGTCGTGCCGTCCCGCTGCGTGCGGCCGCGCGCGACGAACGCGACGACCGCGCCACCGCCCACGACGACCACCGCGAGCAGCACCCAGACCCAGGCGGGGACGCCGCCGTCGTCGTCGACGGGCGCGGAGATCGGCGTCGCCTCGACCGTGGGCTCGGCGGTGTCCTGCGTCGTCATGGTCGGCTCGGGCGAGGCCTCGTCGGTGACGTCGGGCGTCGGCTGGGCGTCGGGCGTGGGCTCGGCGGGCGCGGCGGGCGCACCGGCGGCGTCGGTCGCGGTGAAGGAGAAGGCGCCGATGATGGGGTGGCCGTCGGCGGAGGTCACGCGCCACATCACGGAGTACGCGCCGGCGGGCCGCTCGGCCGCGAGCGGCTGCACGACCGACGTGTCGACGAGCTGCGCGGGCCCCTCGGACACGATCGTGCCGTCGGCCGCGGTCACGACGATCTCGGTGCCCAGCTCGAGCGCCGCCTGGTCGAACGTCAGCGTGATCGCGTCGGGGGCCGTCGCGACGGTCGAGCCGTCGGCGGGGTCGGACGAGCGCAGCGCGTTGTGCGCGGCCGCCGGGCCGGCGGTGGCCAGCGCGAGCAGCCCGGTCACGACGAGCGCGAGGGCGACACGTGCGCGGCGCAGGGGCGCGGCGGGGACGAGACGGACGGTGGACGGCGTGTGCGGACGCATGACCTTCCCGGGGTCGGTGGGGGTGGCGCGGACGTCCGCCGGTGCGGCGTCCGGGTCCATCATGACGTGACGACCCGGGCCCGGTCCCCGCCGTGGGGGTGTGACGCGCGTCCCGCGTGCAGCAGCAGCGCGCCCGCGAGCAGCGCGGTGGCCGTGCCCGCCGCGAGCCGCAGCGCGAGCGCACGGCCCGGCACGGGTTCGGCGCCGCCCGCCTCGGGACCGGCCGCGGCGCCGTCCGCGCGCCCGTCGGGACCCGCTGCGGCGTCGGCCTCGCGCCCGTCGAGTACCGCGGTGCCCGCACGCTGCCCCTCGCGTGCCGAGGGCGCGCCGGCGACCTCCCCCGCGACGACGTCGTCGGGCGCGGCGGCGACGGCCTCGGCGACGTGGTGCGGCGCGTGCTCGTCGGCGGGGTCGGCGCCCGCGGCGGCGAGCGTCGTGGCGTCCAGGCCCGCGGCGGCGAGCGCGGCCAGGTCGTACCCCGCGTCGCGGACGGCCGCGAGGTCGACGCCGGCCGCGGCGAGCGCCGTCAGGTCGACGGCCGCGACGGACTGCGCCCACGTGCGCGGCTCGTCCGGGGCGGCGGGCGCGGCGGCGGGCGGCGGGACGGGCGCCGCGCCGTGGTGCGCGGCGTGACCGGCAGGG
>NZ_BCRB01000008.1 GCF_001552375.1 Cellulomonas iranensis NBRC 101100 = JCM 18110
GGCCGCCGCGTCCGCGGCCGCCGCGGTCGCCGGGCCCGCGGCGCGGCGGCCCGCCGGGCAGCTGACGGCGCAGGAGCTGCGCGAGGTCGGGGTTGATGGGCGGGTCGACGCCGGGGTCCGTGGGGTCGACGTGGCCCGCGTACAGCTCGAGGAGCCGGTCGTCGACCATGACGTGCTGCCCGAGCGGCACGGGGCGGTGCTCGCTGACGACGACCGTGGTGTCGCCGCGCACGGTCGCGAGCCAGTCGCCGAACTCCTCGGCGTTCGACACGGTCGCGGACAGGGACACGAGCTGCACGTCGTCGGGCAGGTGGATGATCACCTCTTCCCACACGGGCCCGCGGAACCGGTCGGCGAGGTAGTGCACCTCGTCCATGACGACGTACCCGAGCCCGGTGAGCGCGGGTGACCCGGCGTACAGCATGTTGCGCAGGACCTCGGTGGTCATGACGACGACGTCGGCGTCGCCGTTGACGTTGGTGTCGCCGGTGAGCAGGCCGACGCGGTCGGCGCCGTGCACGCGCGCGAGGTCGGCGTACTTCTGGTTCGACAGGGCCTTGATGGGTGTCGTGTAGAACGCCTTGCGGCCCGCGGCGAGCGCGAGGTGGACCGCGAACTCCCCCACGACGGTCTTGCCGGCGCCCGTGGGGGCGGCGACGAGCACGCCGCTGCCACGCTCGAGCGCCGCGCACGCCTCGACCTGGAAGTCGTCGAGCGGGAAGTCGAGGCGGTCGCGGAACGTCGCGAGCTCGCCGCGGTCGGCCCCGGCGCGGCGGCGTGCGGCGGCGTAGCGCTCGGCGGGCGACGGCTCGGCGGGGCTGGTGGTCCGGGCCGCGGGTGCGGCGGCGGACGTGCTGCGGGTGCGGCGGCGACGGGAGGGCACGCGCCCACCCTAGGCACGCCGTGCCGGTGCGCTAGCCGAGCACGCCGAGCGCGCCCGGCACGACCTCGACCTCGAGCGGCAGGGCTCCGAGGTGCTCGCCGTCCGCGAACGCGGCGGGCGGCGCGGGGCCGAGGTCGGGCGCGTGCTCGACCGTGACGCGCGACCCCCGCAGGACCTGCACGCGCGGGTCGTGGACGTGGCTGCCCCGGTACAGGCGCGGGAAGAGCCCGACGACGTCGCGGCGCGTGAGCGGTCCCGCGACGACGACGTCGAGCAGCCCGTCGTCGGGGGTCGCCCCGGGTGCGACGCGCAGGCCGCCGCCGAACCACGCGGTGTTGGCGACCGCGACGACCGTGCCGGGAGACTCCCAGAGCGTGCCGTCGACGCGCACGCGGTACCCGTAGGGCCGGAACGCCGCGAGCTCGGGGACCAGGGCGCGCACGTACCGCGCGTGGCCGTGCGGCCAGCGCAGCGTGTTGGCCCGCGCGTTGGCGGCCGCGTCGACGCCGCACGACAGGACGCCCGCGTACCAGCGGACCTCGCCGTCGCCCCTGCGGGTCACGCGGACGGCGTCGACGCGGCGGGCGCCGGTGCGCAGCGCGCCGTCGAGGACCGCGACGGCACGGTCGGCGTCGCCGCGCGGCAGGCCGAGCGCGCGGGCCACGTCGTTGCCGGTGCCGACGGCGACGATCCCGAGCGGCAGCGCGGTGCCGGCGACGAGGCCGACACCGAGGTGCACCATGCCGTCGCCGCCGACGACGACGAGCGCGTCGAGGCCCTCGGTCACGGCGGCGCGCGCACGGTCGGTCGCCTGGACGAGGCTCGGCGCGGACAGGTCACGGACGGTGTGCCCGGCGCGCGCCAGCAGGCGGTGCGTGCGCTCCCCCACGACGCCGCCGCGACCGTCGCCCGCGACGGGGTTGACCACGAGGCCGAGCGTGCTCACGCGGTGCCCGGTGCGGCGCCGCCACCTCGCGCGTCGGCGTCCTCGCCGGGCATCGTGCCGTCGAGCCGCGGCAGGCCCTGCGCGACGAGCCGGCGGTCGAGCCGGCGGTCGTGCAGGTGGCACACGCCGATCGCGACGAAGAACAGCACGCAGATGGGGATCGCCACCACGATCATCGAGATCGCGTCAGGTGTGGGCGTGGCCACGGCCGCGAACGTGAACGCGATGACGACCGCCCACCGCCAGCCCGCCAGCCAGGCGCGTGCCCGCACGAGCCCGGCGAAGTTCAGGGCGACCATGACGACCGGCAGCAGGAACCCGACGCCGAACGCGAGGACGATGCGCATGACGAAGCTGAGGTACAGCTGCGCGTCGACCCAGTTGGTGGTCTCGGCGGGGGCGAAGTCGGTGAGCAGGCGCACCGCGTTGGGCAGCGCCCAGAACGCGAGTGCGGCGCCCGCGAGGAACAGGGGCACGCCCGCGGCGATGAACCCGACCGCGTAGCCGCGCTCGCGGCGCGTGAGCCCCGGCGTGATGAAGGCCCACAGCTGATACATCCACCACGGGCTCGTGCCGAGCACCCCGAGGAACAGCGAGACCTTGATCTGGACGTCGAAGGCCGTGGCGACGCCCTGGAAGTTGAGCGACACGGTGTCCCCGCGCCGGGCGGCGACGTCCAGGATGGGCCGCTGCAGCAGCTGGAACACCGGGTCGTAGAAGAACCAGCCGACGACCGTGCCGACGACGAGCCCGACGGCGATGAGCGTGAGCCGCCGGCGCAGCTCGCGCAGGTGCGCGCGCAGCGGCATCCGGCCGCCGTCGGCGGCGGGCGTGCGGGTCACGGGCGGGTCAGGAGCGCGGCGCGGCGGGCGGTGCAGGCGGCGGCGGGGGGACCTCGGAGCCCTCGGGTGCCGTGGTGGCGACCGGGTCGGGCGCACCCGGGGCCGGAGGCGTCGTCGTGGAGGTCGTCGTCGCGGGACCAGGCGTGGCGGGTGCGGACGTCGACGTGCCGTCACCCGTGAGGTCCTGCATCTCCTTCTTGAAGATCTTCAGCGACTGCCCCATGCTCCGCGCCACTCCCGGCAGCCGGTTCGCGCCGAACAGCAGCAGGACGACGACGAGCAGGATGACGGCGTGCGTCGGGGTGAGCCTCATGACGAGTCCGTTCCCTCGGATGGGTGGCGGTGCTGACCGGTCCGAGTCTACGGGGTGGCCCGGGGTTGTCGAAGCGCTTCGCCGGGATGCGTCCCGATTCGTGACCTCCGCGGGGGTGACCGCCGGCCTCAGCCGAACCAGCGGCGCGACGCGTCGGCGACGGTGTCGCGGTGCCGCGCACGTCGCTGCGCGCGCTGCCGGCGGCGCACCGCGCGCAGCTCCTCGAGCCGCGCACCGAGCACGTCGGCGTCCGCCCCCAGGGTGGGGCGGATCTCCTGCTGGGCGTCGCGGGCGCGGGCCTCGAGCTCCGCGGCCTGCTGCGACACGCGCTCGGCCACCTCGCCGGCACGGGCCAGCTCCTCGCCGAGGCCCACCAGGGAGCGCCACAGGCGCCGACCCAGCAGGAACGCGCCGCCGAGCGTGCCCAGCACGAGCAGCGTCCACACGGTGAACCAGAGCACGTCAGACCTCCCCCGCGCCCAGCAGCGGCGCGTAGGCGTCGAGCGCCGCACGTGCGGCCGCGGCCGTGTCCTGCGCCACCTCGACGGGGCGCACGTCGAGCACGTCGTCCGCGACCTGCAGCAGCAGGTGCCGCAACCACGCGGGCTGCACGACCCGCAGCTCGACCTCGAACGACCCGTCGCCGCGCTCGTGCGTGCGCTCGACCGGCACGGACTCGGCCACCCAGCGCGCGCGGCCCGCGAGCCGGACGGTCACGAGCTCGCCCGACGCGTCCGGCTGGAACACGTCGGCGTCGGCCGCGACGTCGTGCGACTGCGCCGCGTCGGGCAGCACGGTCGCCTCGACGACGCGGTCGAGGCGGAAGAGCCGCTCGGCGTCGGCCGCGAGCGACCACGCCAGCAGGTACGAGCGGTCGTCCTCGCTCACGAGGCGCACCGGGTCCACGTCGCGCTCGGTCACGACGTCCGACGCGTCCACGTACCGCAGGCGCAGGCGACGCCGCTCGGCGAGCGCCGTGCCGATCGCGGCGGCCACCGCGGGCGCCGCGCCGACCTGCAGCTCGACCTCGACGGGCGCCGCGGCCGTGGCGTCGCCCGTGGCGGCCTGCACCTTGGCGAGCACCGAGTCCAGGGCCGCGGCGCGGTCGGCGTCGAGCGCGGGCCGCAGCGCGGCGAGCGAGCGCAGGGCCGCGAGCAGCGCGACGCCCTCGCGAGGCCCCAGGCGCAGCGGGCGGGTCATGCCGCGCGACTCGGTCAGCCGCACGACGCCCTGCTCGTAGGACGCGGCGTCGAAGTCGATGAGGTCGTCCGGCAGGTAGCCCGGCGTGCCCGTGACCCACAGCGTGTCGATGTCGGCCATCACCTGCTCGGGCGGGACGCCGAACTGCGCCGCGAGCTGCTCGACGGGCACGTCGTCGTGCCGTTCGAGGTACGCCACGATCCCCAGCATCCGCACCAGGCGGTCGCTCGCGCGCTCAGGCACCGCGCACCTCCTCCACGCCGCCGCTCACGCGCGCACCCGCGCGGTCGAGCGTCGCGGCGACCCGCAGCATCCCCACGACCTGGTCGCGCACGTCCGCCGGCTCGAGCACGACCACCGCGTCGCCGTACCCGACGACCTCCTCGGCGAGCTCCCAGCCCAGCCGGTACGGCACCGCGACGAGCTCACGCCCCGCGAGCACGCGGTCGGCGCCCACGGGCAGCGTCACGTCGGGCGGCACCGGCACGGCGCGGGCGCGCACGGCACCGGCGCGCTCCGGGGTCACCGCCAGCAGCGCCGTGCGCTCGGGCCCGTCGCCCACCCACGCGCGCGACGCGTCCGCGAGCTCCTCGGGCGTCGGAGCCGTGAACCCCCCGGCAGGGCCGAGCGGCCGCACGGCCCCCCGGATGCGGCTGAGGCGGAAGGACCGGCTCGCCCCGCGGTCGCGGTCCCGGGCGAGGAGCACCCAGCCGCCGCGGCGCGCCAGCAGCTTCCACGGCTCGACGCGCCGCTCGCGCACCTCGCCCGTCGTCGCCGCGTGGTACGTGAAGCGCACGGCCTGCCGGTTCTGCACGGCGTCGACGAGCGGTCCGAACGCGTCGCCACCCGCACGCACGCGCGGCGCGAGACCCGCGACCAGGTCGGCCGCACCCGGCTCGGCACCGACGGCGCGCAGCTTGGTCAGCGCACGCGTCGAGTCGGCGCGCAGCGACTGGTCCTGCCACACCTGCGCGGCGAGCGCGAGGACGCCGAGCTCGGCGGCCGTGAGCTCGACGGCGGGCAGCGACCAGTGCTCGACGTCGATGCGGTAGCCGATGTCGTCGCCGTGCCCCGCGTGCGTCACCGTGAGCACCGGGATGCCCAGGTCGCGCAGCGTGTCCTTGTCGCGCTCGAACATCCGCTCGAACGCGTCGTCGGAGCGCGCGTCGCCGTACCCGGCCACGGACGAGCGCACCTGCTCCTTCGTCATCCGGCCCGGCGTGTTGACCAGGGCGATGACGAGGTTGAGCAGGCGCTCGGCGGGGGGGATCGCGGGGGGCATCGGGCACCACGGTAGTCGCAGCGGGCGCCCCGCCCGACCCGGTGACGTGCGGCGCGCCGGTACCGTGGGCGCGTGATCGCGTGGCGTGCCGGAGTCGTGACGGAGTGCCGGGCCCGGTGGGACGGTGCGTGCGAGTCGACCGTGGCCCTCGAGGGCGAGGACCGCACGGTGCGTGCGCTGTCCTACCCGCACCTCGTGGGCGAGGTCGTGCCGGGCGCGCGCGTGCTGCTCAACGTCACCGCGCTGGTCCGCGGGCTCGGCACCGGCGGGTACGCGCTGGTGGTCGCCCGCACCGACGCGCTCGTGCCCGACCCGCTGCCCGGACCGGGTCACCTCGTCAAGGCGCGGTACACGCCGCTGCAGGCGATGGTCCTGGGGGTCGACGACCAGGAGTCCCCGCACCACGACGTGCTGCGCGACGCCGACGACCTCGCCGGGATGCCCGTCGTCGTGGCGGACCTGCACTCGGCGCTGCCCGCCGTGGTCGCCGGTGCGCGCGCCGCGGCCGCGACCGCCGGGCGCCCCGCGCCCCGCGTGGTGTACGTCATGACCGACGGCGGTGCGCTGCCGGCGTGGTTCTCGCGCGCGGTCGACGCCCTGCGCACCGCGGGGTGGATCGACGCGTGCGTGACCACCGGCCAGGCGTTCGGCGGCGACCTCGAGGCCGTCACCGTGCACACCGGGCTGCTCGCCGCGCGGCACGTCCTCGACGCGGACCTCGTGGTCGTCGCGCAGGGCCCCGGGAACCTCGGCACCGGCACCCGGTGGGGCTTCTCGGGCGTCGCCGCCGGCGAGGCGCTCAACGCGGCCGCGACCCTCGGCGGTCGGCCCGTCGCGTCGCTGCGGGTCTCGGGCGCCGACGCGCGCGAGCGGCACCTCGGGGTGTCGCACCACTCCCTGACCGCCTACGGGCGCGTCGCGCTCGCGGCCTGCGACGTCGTCGTGCCGGCCTTCGCGCCCGACCTGCCGGGCACGCCGCAGGACCTGCTCGCCGAACCGGGGTCGGGTGCGTGGGCGGCGCTCGCGGACCGGGTGGACGCGCAGGTCGCGACACTCGTGGCACCGCGGGGGCGGCACCGCGCGGTGCGCGTCGCCGCCGACGACGCGCTGCTGGACGCGTTGCGCGAGGCCCCCGTGACGCTGTCGACGATGGGGCGGCGGCTGGACGCGGACCCGGCCGCGTTCCTCGCGGCGGCCGTCGCGGGCGTGCACGCGGTGCGCGCGGGCTGACGGTCCGCTCCCCCGGTCGGACGCCGCGGCCGAGCGTGCGGGGCGACCTGGTCGCTCGTCGGGCCCGCGCGCGGCCGTCAGTCAGTCGTCGCGGGCGGTCGTCGTCCGGCGGGCCACGAGCGTCGCGAGGCGGCGGGCCTCCTGCTCGGCGAACGCGCCGTCGGCGCGCTGCACGCCCATGACGGCGAGCGTGTCGCCGTCGGCGAGGTCGAGCTGCACCCAGGCCCGGCCCTGACCGAAGCGCACCGAGACGATCTGCGCCCAGTCGACGTGCGTCGTGACGAGGAGGTTCCGCACCAGCAGACCCGTCGCGTCGGGCACCGCGCGCACGGACGCCTGCCGCCAGCAGAACCACGCGATGAGCAGCCCGAACAGCGCGAACCCGGTCTGGTCGAGCGGTGCGAGCCCCGGCATGGTCAGCACCAGCACGGCCGTGAGCGCGAGCACGACGACGGCCACCGCGAGCGTCACGACGCGCGCGAGGCGCGGGCGGAACGGTGCGGCGAGCGCGTCGTCGGGCGTGGGCACGTCAGATCCGGCAGGCGAGGATGGAGGTCACGAGGATCGCGCGCGCGCCGACGTCGTACAGCGCGTCCATGACGCGGTTGGTCTGGCTGCGCGGCACCATCGCGCGCACCGCGGCCCACTCGCCGTTGTGCAGCGGCGACACCGTGGGCGACTCGAGGCCGGGGGTGATCGCGACCGCGTCGTCGACGAGGTGCAGCGGCACGTCGTAGTCCATGAGGACGTACTCGCGCGCGGTCAGCACGCCCTGCAGGCGCCGCGTGAGCGTGTCGAGCCCCGCGGGCTGGTCGACGTCGGCGCGCCGGATGAGCACGGCCTCGGAGCGCAGGATCGGCTCGCCGAAGACCTCGAGGCCCGCGGCGCGCAGCGTCGAGCCGGTCTCGACGACGTCGGCGATCACGTCGGCGACGCCGAGGCGGATCGCGGACTCGACGGCGCCGTCGAGGCGCACGACGGCCTCGGGCTCGACGCCGCGCTCGCGCAGGTACGCCGCGACGAGCTCGGCGTACGACGTCGCGACGCGCAGCCCGGCGATCTGCCGCGCGTCGGTCAGGCGACCGGCGGCGCCGGCGAACCGGAACGTCGAGCGCGCGAAGCCGAGCGGCAGGTGCTCGACGGCCTCCGACGCGGAGTCGATCAGCAGGTCGCGGCCGGTGATCCCGACGTCGACCGTGCCGGCGCCCACGTAGACGGCGACGTCGCGGGGACGCAGGAAGAAGAACTCGACGTCGTTGTCCGGGTCGGGCAGCACGAGCTCGCGGGAGTCGCGGCGCTGGCGGTAGCCCGCCTCGCGCAGCATCTCGGCGGCGGGCTCCGACAGCGAGCCCTTGTTGGGGACGGCGATCCTCAGCACGGTGTCCTCGGGTGGTTCGGTGGGGTGAGGTGGGGGCGCGTCACAGGTGCGTGTACACGTCCTGCAGCGTCAGGCCCTTGGCGAGCATGAGCACCTGCAGGTGGTACAGCAGCTGGGAGATCTCCTCGGCGGCGCGCTCGTCGGACTCGTGCTCGGCGGCCATCCACACCTCGGCGGCCTCCTCGACGATCTTCTTGCCGATGGCGTGCACGCCCGCGTCCAGCTCGGCGACCGTGCCCGAGCCCGCGGGGCGGGTCGTGGCCTTGTCGGACAGCTCGGCGAACAGCGCGTCGAAGGTCTTCACGACCGACCAGCCTAGACGCGCGACGGCGCGGGTCGCGCCGCCGTCCACGTCCGCGGACGTGCGGACGTCAGGCGGTCGGGACGCGCTCGTCCACGGCGTCGGCCGCGGCGGCCGTGTCCCGGGCGCGCCACCACACGACGAACCCGTAGAGGACGACGGCGCCGTAGACCGCGTAGAGCACGGCCGACGGGTAGTACCCGGCGGACAGCAGCAGCGGGACGCCGACCGCGTCGACCGCGATCCAGATGAGCCAGAACTCGATCCAGCCGCGGGCCATGCCGTACGTCGCGAGCATCGAGCCGACGAAGATCCACGCGTCCGCCCACGGGCCCCACGAGCCGAGCGCCGAGAACACCGCTGCGCACGCGGCGGTGCCGACCACGGCGACCGAGCCGATGAGGAGCCAGCCGGAGCGACCGGCCCAGCGGGGCACGACCGCCGGTGCGTCGGCGTCGCCGCCCGCGGCCGCGGCCCGCTGCGCGCCGCGCCACCGCACCCAGCCGTACACCGACACGATGACGAAGAACACCTGCCGCCCGGCCTGGCCGTACAGGTCGGTCTGCTGCGGCGTGTGGAACACGCCCCCGAGGAACACCGTGAACAGCAGCACGTTGCCCACGACGCCCACGGGCCACGCCCACACGCGGCGTCGCAGGCCGCCGACCGCGGCCGCGAGGCCGAACAGGTTGCCGACGATCTCGCGCCACAGCACGTCGTACCCCGCGACCGTCAGCGTCGCGTCGAACAGCCAGCCGAGCGGGCCCACGTCACAGCCCCCGCAGCGCGACGACCGTCGCGACCGCGGCCTGCGCGGCCTCGGCGCCCTTGTCCTCGTGGGACCCGGCCAGCCCGGCGCGGTCGAGCGCCTGCTGCTCGTCGTCGCACGTGAGCACGCCGAAGCCGACGGGCACGCCCGTGCGCACAGCGACGTCCGTGAGGCCCACGGTCGCGGCCTGGCACACGTACTCGAAGTGCGGCGTGCCCCCGCGGATCACGACGCCCAGCGCCACGACGGCGTCGGCGTCCTGCGCGGCGCGCGCCGCGGCCACGGGCAGCTCGAACGTGCCGGGCACGCGCACGACGCGCACGTCCGTGACGTGCGCGTCGTCGAGCGCTCGGCGGGCCCCGGCGATCAGGCCGTCCATGACGGTCGTGTGCCAGCTCGCGGCGACGACCGTGACGCGCAGCCCGGTGCCGTCGACGTCCAGGGTGGGCGATCCTGCGCCGCTCATGCCAGCTCCTCCAGGGGGTCGAACGCGTGGTCGGTCGTGTCGGCGCCCACGGTCGTGGGCGCGGCGTGCACCGGGTCGACCCGCACGGGGTCGCCGGGCGCCGGGGTCCCGGACGCACCGGGGGCGTCCGGTGCGTCGTCGAGGTGCAGCAGGTGCCCCATGCTCGTGGCCTTGGTGCGCAGGTACGCCTCGTTGTGCGGGGTGCGTCCCACCTCGAGCGCCCGCACCTGCGTGACCTCGACGCCGTGCGCGCGCAGGCCCGTGACCTTGGCGGGGTTGTTCGTCAGCAGGCGGACGCGGCGCGCGCCGAGGTCCGTGAGGATCGCGGCGGCCGCGCCGTACTCGCGCCGGTCCGCGGGCCAGCCGAGGTCGACGTTCGCCTCGACCGTGTCGCGGCCCGCGTCCTGCAGCGCGTACGCCGCGACCTTCGCGAGCAGCCCGATCCCCCGCCCCTCGTGCCCCCGCAGGTAGACGACCGCGCCGCCCTCCGCGGCGGCGATCCGCAGGGCCGCGTCGAGCTGCGGGCCGCAGTCGCACCGGGCCGAGCCGAACGCGTCGCCCGTGAGGCACTCGGAGTGCACGCGCACCGGCGGCTCGTCGACGAGGCCCGAGGCCGCCACGAGCGCGACGTGCTCGTCACCCGTGCGCAGGTCGCGGTACCCGTGCACCCGGAACTCGCCGTGCGCGGTCGGCAGGTACGCGGTGTGCGTCGCGTGCACGCGCGGCTGCTCCGGGGCGGTGCCGGCGGCGGGTGCGACGTCGTCGTGCGTGAGGCGCCACGCCTGCAGGTCCGCGATCGTCAGCAGCACCAGGCCCGCCTCGGCGGCGATCGCCGACGCCTCCGGCAGCCGCACCATGCGACCGTCGTCGCGCACCAGCTCGGCGATCGCCCCGACCGGCTCCAGGCCGGCCAGCCGGCACAGGTCGACCGCGGCCTCGGTGTGCCCTGCACGGTGCAGCACGCCCCCGGGCACCGCGCGCAGCGGCAGCACGTGCCCGGGGCGGATCAGGTCGCCGCGGCCCGACGCCGGGTCGGCCAGCACGCGCAGCGTGCGCGCCCGGTCCGCCGCCGAGATGCCCGTCGTCACGCCCGTGGCCGCGTCGACCGTCACGGTGTACGCGGTGCGGCGCGGGTCCTGGCTGCTCGGCACCATGAGCGGCAGGTCGAGCGCGTCCGCGCGCTCGGCCGGCATCGGCGCGCACAGGTAGCCCGACGAGCGGCGGATCGTCCACGCCACCCACTCGGGCGTCGCGGACTGCGCCGCGAGCACGACGTCCGCCTCGTCCTCCCGGTCCGCGGAGTCCGCGACGAGCACGGGACGGCCCGCCCGCAGCGCGTCGAGCGCCTCCTCGACCGTGCCCAGGCGGACCTCGTCCCCGACCTCACCCGGCACGTGCCCGCTCACCGCAGCGCCCCGGACGTCGCGAGCAGCCGCTCGGTGTACTTCGCGAGCACGTCCACCTCGAGGTTCACCGGCGCGCCCGCAGCCAGGCTCCCCAGCGTCGTGACCTGCAGCGTCGTCGGTATCAGGGACACCCCGAACACGTCGTCGCCCACGTGCGTCACCGTCAGCGACACGCCCGACACCGCGACCGAGCCCTTCTCGGCGACGTACCGCGCGAGCGCCGGGTCGAGACCGATCTCGACCTCGTCCCAGCGCGGCCCCGGACGGCGCGAGCGCACCACGCCGACGCCGTCGACGTGCCCCTGCACGACGTGCCCGCCGTACCGGCCGCCCACCGCCAGCGCCCGCTCCAGGTTGACCCGGTCCCCCACGACGAGCGCGCCCAGCGCCGAGCGGCGCAACGTCTCCGGCATGACGTCCGCGACGAACGTGCCGTCACCCGGCAGCTCCGCGACCGTCAGGCACACGCCGCTCACCGCGATCGAGTCCCCCAGGTGCGCGTCGGACGTCACGAGGTCGCCCCGCACCCGCAGCCGCGCGTCACCCCCCGCGTCCGCACCGGCCTCCAGCGCGACGACCGTGCCCAGCTCCTCGACGATGCCCGTGAACATCAGCGCTCCTCCAGCGACGTGGCGGACGCGTGCGCGGCCGACCGGGGTTCGGGGGTCGCGACGACCAGCACGTCGGTCCCCAGCGGGTGGACCTCGCGCGGCACCAGCCGCACGGCGTCCTCGATCGAGCGCACGCCCAGGTCGCCCAGCGCGGCCGGCCCGGCGCCGAGCAGCACCGGCGCCACGTACGCGTGCACCTCGTCGACCAGGCCCGCCGCGACGAACGCCGCCGCCAGCGTCGGCCCGCCCTCGACCAGCACGTGCCGCACCTCGCGCGCGTGCAGCGCCGCGACGACCCGCTCCGGCTCGTGCGTGCGCAGCGGGACCAGCTCGCCACCCGGGCCGCGCAGCCGCGCGTCGGCGGGCACGTCCCGGTACCCGACCACGACCCGCAGCGGCTGGTGCTCCACGAGCGACCCGTCACCTGTGCGCGCCGTCAACGACGGGTCGTCGGCCAGCGCCGTACCCGTCCCCACGACGATCGCCCCCACCTCCGCGCGCAGCCCGTGCGCGTGCCGCCGCGCGACGTCCGACGTGATCCACCGGCTGCTGCCGTCCGCCGCCGCGACCCGACCGTCGAGCGACGCCGCGAGCTTCAGCGTCACGAACGGGCGCCCGCGCGTCACCGCGGGCAGCCACGCCCCCAGCGCCGCGACGCCCTCGTCCGCGAGCACGCCCGTGACCACCTCGACCCCCGCGTCGTGCAGCCGCCGCGCACCCCCGGCCGCGACCGGGTTCGGGTCCGCCACGCCCACCACGACCCGCGCGACGCCCGCCGCCAGCAGCGCCAGCGAGCACGGCCCCGTGCGGCCCACGTGGTCGCACGGCTCGAGCGTCACCACGGCCGTCGCACCCCGCACGTCCGCGCCGCGCTCGCGGGCGTCGGCCAGCGCCGCGACCTCGGCGTGGGGCGTGCCCGCCCCCCGGTGCCAGCCCTCCCCGAGGGCCGTGCCGTCGGCGGCGAGCAGCACGCAGCCCACACGCGGGTTGGGCCCCAGGGGACCGCGCGACGCGAGCTCCAGCGCACGCGTCATCGCGGCCAGCTCGCACGGGCGGACGTCCGCCGTCGTCGTCACCATGCCCCGCACCTCCGTCGCCTCGACAGGCTCCGGGGTGCACGGGCGTACGACGCACCGTCACGGCGCGCGCAGGGGCGCACCGTGCACGCGTCTCCTCCCATCCGGACTTTCACCGTCGGTCCTGGAGTTCCACCAGGTCAACCGCTCGCCCCTCGCGGGGCTCACGGGTCGCGGACTGTCACCGCCGGCTCGGACTTTCACCGACCCCGGAGCACGTGTGTGTTCTGCAACGATGATGCCACAGCGGTCATTCCCGCCACGCGCACCGCCCACGACCGCACGGGACGCCCCGTCAGCGGCTCTGCACCGCGCGCCGCGGGCGGCTCACGCCTCGGTCGTCGGGTGCTCCGCGAGCGAGCGCAGCGCCGCGATCTCGCCGGCCACGTCGTCGGCGCCGTAGACCGCCGAGCCCGCCACGAACACGTTCGCCCCGGCGCGCGCGATCCGCCCGATCGTGTCGCGCGACACGCCACCGTCGACCTGCACCCAGGTGTCCGCGCCCGCCGTGACGATCGCCTCACGCGTGCGCCGCACCTTCGCGAGCGTGCCCTCGATGAACGCCTGACCGCCGAACCCCGGCTCGACCGTCATGACGAGCACCATGTCGACCTCGGCCAGCAGGTCGAGGAACGGCTCGACCGGCGTGGCCGGGCGCAGCGCCACCGACGCACGCACGCCGCCCGCCCGCAGCTCGCGCGCGAGCCGGACCGGCGCCTGCGTCGCCTCCGCGTGGAACGTCACCGACCGCGCACCCGCCTCGGCGTACTGCGGGGCCCAGCGGTCCGCGTCCTCGACCATGAGGTGCACGTCGAGCGGCACCGGGCTCACCTCGGCGATCCGCCGCACCACCGGCAGGCCGATCGTCAGGTTCGGCACGAAGTGCTGGTCCATGACGTCGACGTGCGCGTAGTCCGCCGTCGCGATCCGCTGCAGGTCGCGCTCGAGGTTGACGAAGTCCGCGGACAGGATGCTCGGGTTGATCAGGACGGGTGCCACGGCCCCACCGTACCGACGCCGCGCGGCACCGGCGCGCCGCGTCCGCCGGCCGTGCGGCGCAGCGGGTCAGAGACGGCGCAGCAGCGTGAGGTGCATCGCGTCCGTGCCGTGCACGTGCGGCCACAGCTGCACGTCCCGCCGGCCCGCGACCGGCTCCCACGACGGCGCCACCCCCGCGACCACCGGCGTCGCGTCCAGCACCTCGACGGACGTGCCCGCGCGCTGCGCGGCCCGCACCGCGTCGTGCACCACCAGCTGCGTCTCCGCCAGGTGCGGCGAGCACGTCACGTACCCCACGACGCCCCCGGGCCGCACCGCCGCGAACGCCGACGCCAGCAGCTCGCGCTGCAACGCGCTCAACGTCGCGAGGTCGGCAGGCGTGCGGCGCCACCGCGACTCCGGCCGCCGCCGCAGCGCACCCAGCCCCGTGCACGGCGCGTCGAGCAGCACGCGGTCGTACGACCCCGGCTCGACCCGCCCCACCTCGCGACCGTCACCGGTCCGCACCTCCTCGACCGCCGACGCGGGGACGGCCCGCAGCGACTGCGACACGAGTCGCGCGCGGTGCGGCTGCACCTCGTTCGCCACCAGCCGCGCCCCCCGCCCCGCCGCCAGCGCACCCAGCAGGGCGGCCTTGCCCCCCGGGCCCGCGCACAGGTCGAGCCACCGCTCGTCCGGGCCGTCCAGCGGCGCCTCGACGAGCGCGAGCGTCACGAGCTGCGACCCCTCGTCCTGCACGCCCGCACGCCCCTCGCGCACCGCCGTCAGCGCACCGGGGTCCCCGCTGCGCAGCACCAACGCGGTCGGCACCAGCCCCGCCGGCGCCACCTCCGCCTGCTCGGCGACCTCCGTCTGCTCGGCGACCTCCGCCGGCTCGACGAGCCCCGGCCGCGCCACGAGCGTCACGCGCGGCGGCGCGTTGTCCGCCGCGAGCAGCGCGGGCAGCTCGTCCGCGGGCCGACCCGACCCCACGAGCGCCTCCCGCAGCGACCGCACGACCCACGCCGGGTGGCTCTCGACGGCCGCCAGCCGGGCGACCGCGTCCGACCCGTCGGGGTCGGCCGCGTCGCCGATCACCGCGAGCCACTCCTCGGGGGTCCGCTCGGACACCCGGCGCAGCACCGCGTTGACGAACTGCGCGGCACCGGCACCGACGCGCTCGCGGGCCAGCGCGACCGTCTCGGACACCGCCGCGTGCGACGGCACGCGCATGCCGAGCAGCTGGTGCGCGCCCAGGCGCAGCACGTCGAGCACGGGCCCGTCGACCTGCTCGAGGGGCCGCGACGACGCGTGCGCGAGCACCGCGTCGTACCGTCCCCGCAGCCGCAGCGTGCCGTACGCGAGCTCGGTCGCGAAGCCCGCGTCCCGCCCGGTGACGCCCCGCTCGCGCAGCAGCGGCGGCAGCACCAGGTTCGCGTACGCGTCGGACTCGGCGACGGCACGCAGCGCGTCGAAGGCGGCGCCCCGGGCCTGGTCCCCCGTGCGGGCGCGCTGCGACGGGGCCGCGGTCGTCCGGCCCGCGCGGCCCTCCGAGCGGGCCGCGCCGCGCTGCCGTCCCCGCGTGTCACGCCGCTGCTCCTGGCCGTCCCGCCGGCCGGCGCCACCCTGGCCGCGGCGCTCGCCGCTCCCCTGGCCGCGGCGCTCGCCGCTCCCCTGGCCGCGGCGCTCGCCGCCTCCCTGGCCGCGGCGCTCGCCGCCCTGGCGTCCGTCGGCGCTCACGCGTGCTCCCCCTGCTCCGGCGTGCCGGCGCCGAGGACCGTGCCGGGCGCGAGACGCGCGCCGCGCGCCCAGTCCGCCGCGGGCATCGGACGCTTGCCCGGTGCGGTCACGTCGCCGAGGCGCACCGCACCGCTGCCCGTCCCCACGAGGACCTCCCGCTTGTCCGCGCGGACCTCGCCCGGTCGCAGGTCGGTGACGTCGGGCACGACGCGCACGGGCCCGAGCCCCAGGCGCTGACCGTCGGGGAGGGTCGTCCAGGCGCCGGGCGCGGGCGTGCAGCCGCGGACGCGCCGGTCGACCACGTGCGCGGGGTGCGTCCAGCGCACGAGCGCGTCGTCGGGCGTGAGCTTCGGTGCGTGGCTGACGCCGTCGTGCGGCTGCGGCACGGCGTGCAGCGTGCCGTCCTCGAGCGCGTCGAGCGTGCGGACCAGCAGCTCGGCGCCCGCGACCGCGAGGCGCCCCAGCAGGTCCCCCGTCGTGTCGGTGGGCCTGATGGTCTCGGTGAGGGTGCCGAGCACGGGCCCGGTGTCGAGGCCCTCCTCGATCACGAAGGTCGACGCGCCGGTCACCTCGTCGCCCGCCATGAGAGCGCGCTGCACGGGGGCCGCACCGCGCCACGCGGGCAGCACCGAGAAGTGCAGGTTGACCCAGCCGTGCGTCGGCACGGCCAGCAGCTCGGCCGGGACGAGGACGCCGTACGCGACGACCGGCGCGGCGTCCACGCGCAGGTCGCGGATCTGCTGGACCACCTCGGGGTCGCGCAGCGTGCGCGGCGTCAGCACCGGCACGCCGCGGTCGCGCGCGAGCGCCGCGACCGGGGACGGCTGCAGCGTGCGGCCGCGTCCCACGCGCGCGTCCGGTCGGGTCAGCACGGCCACCACCTCGTGCCGGGAGCCCAGCAGGGCCTCGAGCGAGGGCACGGCGGCCGCGGGACTCCCCGCGAAGAGCAGACGCATGGACCCGATCCTAGGTCGCGCGCCGCGCCGGCCCGTGCGTCACAGCAGGTCGGCCGGGTCGACCTGGACGCGCACGGCGCCCCCCTCGCGGCGTGCGCTGCGGATCGCGACCGACGCCGCCACCGCGCGCGCGAGCTCGGCCCCGCGCGCGGGCGGCACCCGCAGCAGCGCACGCACCTCGGGCTCGAGCGCCGCACCCTGCTGCGGGTCCGCGGGCAGCGGCACGGGCCCCAGCACCTCCAGGGCGTCGACCGTCACGCGCGCGACGACCGCGGCGACCGCGTCGCGCGTGCCCGTGAGGGCCGCGACGCGCACCGCGGGCGGCAGCGCGAGCTCGGCGCGCTCGTCGAGCTCGCGCACCGCGAGACCGGCCGGGTCCCACCGGACGAGGGCCTGCGTCGGACGCGCGGCGCCGTCCCCCACGAGGAGCACCTGCCCGCCGTCGGTCGCGGAGCGCACGAGCGCCGCGGCGCCCAGCCAGCGGCGCAGCGCGTCGACCTCGGCGCCCAGGTGCTCGCCCGCGCTCGCGACGGCGGCGTCGAGCAGCACGGCCGCGGCGTACCCCGACGCGACGTGAGGCTCGGCCCCCGGCGTGGCGACGACCAGGGCCGGCCGGTCGGGCACCTCGGCCAGCACGCCTCCCGCGGCGCGCGCGCCGGAGACGCGCACGGTCGCCCCCGGGAACGCGCGGCCCAGCTCCTCGGCCGTCCGCTCGGACCCGACGCGCACCGAGCGCAGCGCCGCGGCACCGCACTCGTCGCAGCGCCAGCCCGTCGCGAGGCGCCCGCACCACCCGCACGAGGGCGGGCCGTCCGCGGACGTCAGCCCCAGCGGCCCGTGGCACGTCGTGCAGCGCGCGGGCGTGCGGCACCGGCCGCACGCGACGACCGGCACGTAGCCGGCGCGCGGCACCTGCACGAGGACGGGCCCCACGGCCAGCGCGTCGCGCATGGCACGCCACGTCGGTGCGGGGAGCCGTGCGGCCGCGGCCGGACCCTCGCGGGCGAGCTCGACGCTCGTGAGCGCCCGCACGCGTGCGGTCCTCGCGCGCACCGTCGCCCGCTCGGCGGCGACCTCGTGCGCCCAGCCGGTGGCCACCAGGTGCTGCGCCTCGACCGTGCGCGCGTGGCCGCCCACGAGCAGCGCGGCGCCCTCGAGCTCGGACCGCAGCGCGAGGACCTCGCGCACGTGCGGGTACGGCGCACGGGGCTCGGCGTGCTGCAGGTCGCCGTCGTCCCAGCAGACGGCCAGGCCGAGGTCGGCGACCGGGGCGAACGCCGACGCGCGCGTGCCCACGACGACGCGTGCGCTCCCCCGCAGCGTCGCGAGGAAGGCGCGGTACCGCGCCGCGGGGCCGTCGTCGGCGACGAGTCGCGCGACCGGGCCGCCCTGCGCGACGTCGACGAGCCCGACCTCGGCGAGGGCGGCGCACACGCGGTCGACGTCCCGCGCGTCCGGCACGACGACGAGCGCACCACGACCGCCGAGCACGCACGTCGCGACGGCCTGCGCGACGGCGGCCGCCCAGCGGTGCGGACCCGGTCCGGGCAGCGCCGTCCAGACGGCGCGTGGTGCGCCGCCGGACAGCACGTGCCGCAGGAACGCGGGCCCGCCGCGGTACGCGTCCCACGCGACCGCCGCGGGTGCGGGCCCGGGCGTCGTGGCGCCCGCCGGGGGCGCAGCACCGTCCTCCCCCTCGACGCGCGCGTGCCGGGGCGGCACGGCGAGGCGCAGCACGTCGGCGAGCGTGCCGGCCCACCGGTCGGCGACGGCGCGGGCGAGCCGCGCGACCTGCGGCGCGACGACGGCCTCCGCCGAGACGACCCGCCGCAGCGGCAGCAGGCGTCCCTCGTGCTCGGCCCGCTCCACGCGCTCCAGCAGCCAGCCGTCGACGTCCTGGCCGGCGAACCGCACCTTCACGCGCACGCCCGGCCGGGCGGCGGCGTCGAGGGTGGCGGGGACGACGTACTCGAAGGGCCTGTCCAGGTGCGGGGGCGCGAGGTCGACGCACACCCGCGCGACGGGCAGGTGCTCGGCGGGCCCCGCCGCCGCGGCGCTGCGACGCCGCCGGGGCGCCGGCGGCTCGAGCCCCGCGAGGGCGGGCTGCTCGGGCGCGGGGTCGGTCACGGTGCTCATCCCACCACGTCGCCCCGACGTCCCCGGCGCGGGTCGCGGCGGGGACGTCGGGGGGTCGGTCCGGTGCGGTGCGTCAGCCGACGGCGGCGATGAGCTCGGCGGTGCGGTCCGTGCGCTCCCACGTGAACTCCGGCAGGTCGCGGCCGAAGTGCCCGTAGGCCGCCGTGCGGCGGTACACGGGGCGCAGCAGCTCCAGGTCACGCACGATCGCGGCGGGACGCAGGTCGAACACCTGGCGGATCGCGGCGGTGAGCCGCTCGTCGGAGACCTGCGAGGTGCCGAAGGTCTCGACGTACAGGCCGACGGGGTGCGCCTTGCCGATCGCGTAGGCGACCTGCACCTCGCAGCGCCGCGCGAGGCCCGCCGCGACGACGTTCTTCGCCACCCAGCGCAGCGCGTACGCGGCCGAGCGGTCGACCTTCGACGGGTCCTTGCCGGAGAACGCGCCGCCGCCGTGGCGGGCCATGCCGCCGTACGTGTCGACGATGATCTTGCGGCCCGTGAGCCCGGCGTCGCCCTGCGGGCCGCCGATCACGAACTGCCCGGTCGGGTTGACCAGCAGGCGGTACGAGGACGTGTCGATGTCGACGTCGGCGAGCACGGGCGCGACGACGTGCTCCGCGATCTGGGCGACGAGGTGGTCGTTGAGGACGTCGGGCTCGTGCTGCGTCGAGAGCACCACGGTGTCGAGGGTGACCGGGCGGTCGCCGTCGTAGCCGACGGTCACCTGGGTCTTGCCGTCGGGGCGCAGACCCGCGACGAGGCCCTCCTTGCGGACGAGCGTGAGGCGCTCGGCGAGGCGGTGCGCGAGCCAGATCGGCAGCGGCAGCAGCGAGGGGGTCTCGTCGCTCGCGTAGCCGAACATCAGGCCCTGGTCGCCCGCGCCCTGCAGGTCGAGCGGGTCGAGGTCGGCGCCGTCCTGCCGGACCTCGAGCGCCTTGTCGACGCCCGCGGCGATGTCCGGGGACTGCTGCCCGATCGAGACGGACACGCCGCACGAGTCGCCGTCGAACCCGATGAGGGACGACGTGTAGCCGATGCCGCGGACGACCTCGCGGACGAGCTGCGGGATCTCGACGTACGCGCTCGTCGTCACCTCGCCGGCGACGTGGACGAGGCCCGTGGTGACCATGGTCTCGACGGCCACGCGGGCCGTGGGGTCCTGCTCGAGGATGGCGTCGAGGATCGCGTCGGAGATCTGGTCGCAGATCTTGTCGGGGTGTCCCTCGGTCACCGACTCGGACGTGAAGAGGCGCAGGGACGTCGAGGTCATGGCGGCAGCGTAACGCCGTCGCGGCGTCTCAGAGGTGACGTCTCGTCAGCACCGCGTCCCACACGACGTGCGCCACCTCGTCCTTCGTCCCCGCGGCGGTCGCGACCACGTCGCCCGCGCGGTCGAGGACGGTGACGTCGTTGGTCGTCGTGCCGAAGCCACGGCCGCCCCCGACGGGGTTCACGACGAGCAGGTCGGCGCCCTTGCGGACGGCCTTGGCGCGCGCGTGCTCGAGGACGGAGCCCTCGGCGTCGCCGGTCTCGGCGGCGAAGCCGACCACCGTCTGCCCCGCTCGGGGCGGGTCGGTCACGAGCTCGCGCAGGATGTCGGTGGTCTCCACGAGTGCGACCACGGGCGCGTCGCCGGTCTTCTTCAGCTTGGCGTCGGCGACGCTCGCGGGCCGGTAGTCGGCGACGGCCGCGGCCATGACGACGACGTCGGCCTCGGCGGCGGCCGCTCGCACCGCCGCCCGCAGCTCGTCGCCGGTCTCGACGGGCACGACCGTCACGCCGGCACCGACGCGTGCGAGGACGTCGTGCGTGACGTTCGCCGCGACGAGCGTCACGCGCGCGCCGCGCTCGGCGGCGGCACGCGCCAGCGCGACGCCCTGCCGACCCGACGACCGGTTCCCGAGGAACCGGACCGGGTCGAGGGGTTCTCGGGTCCCGCCGGCCGACACGACCACGTGCGTCCCCGCGAGGTCCGCGGCCCGTGCGGGAGCCACGAGCCCCGTCGCGGCCGCGGCGATCTCCTCGGGTTCGGGGAGACGCCCTGGTCCGGTGTCGGCACCCGTGAGGCGCCCCGACGCGGGGTCGAGCACGTGCACGCCGCGTGAGCGGAGGGTGGCGACGTTCGCGACGGTCGCCGGGTGCTCCCACATCTCGGTGTGCATCGCGGGGGCGAGCAGCACGGGGCAGCGCGCGACGAGCAGCGTCGCGGTGAGCAGGTCGTCGGCGCGGCCCGCGGCGGCGCGCGCGAGCAGGTCGGCCGTCGCGGGGGCGACGACCACCAGGTCGGCGGTCTTGCCGATCGCGACGTGCGCGACCTGGTCGACGTCCTCGAAGACGTCGGTCGTCACCGGCTCGCCCGACAGGGCCTCCCAGGTGGCGCGACCGACGAACTCGAGCGAGGCGCGCGTCGGGACCACGCGCACGGCGTGACCCTGCTCCCGCAGCAGCCGCAGCAGCAGGACCGCCTTGTAGGCGGCGATCCCGCCCGCGACACCGAGGACGACGCGCATGACGGGAGGTCAGGCCTCCGGCGTCGGCTCGGACGTGAGGAGGCCCTCGTCGATCTCGCGCATCGCGATCGACAGCGGCTTCTCCTGCGGGCGGGTCTCGACGAGCGGCCCGACGTACTCGAGGAGGCCCTCGTTGAGCTGCGCGTAGTACGCGTTGATCTGGCGCGCGCGCTTGGCCGAGAACAGCACGAGCGCGTACTTGGAGTCCGCGCGCTCGAGCAGGCGGTCGATCGGCGGGTCGGTGATGCCCGTGGGGGCGGCAACGGTTCCGGACACGGAGGACTCCCGTTTCGTCGGAGGGCTGGTCGGCGTGCGTCCGCCGGCGGGTGCCGGTGACGGCACGGGCGGCGGGAGGCGCAGCGCACCATGCTACCCGGTCGCGGCGGCGGACCCCGGGACGCGGAGGCGAGGGCCGGTCGTCAGGCCTCGATGCCCATGAGACGGACGATCTCGTCGGTCGCCCGGTGCACGTCGTCGTTGACGACGACGTGGTCGAACTCCGACTCGGCGGCGAGCTCCACGCGGGCCGAGGCGAGGCGACGCTCGCGCTCCTCCTCGTCCTCGGTGCCTCGACCGACGAGCCGCCGCACGAGCTCGTCCCACGACGGCGGGGCGAGGAACACGAACCGCGCGTCCGGCATGGACTCGCGCACCTGCCGTGCGCCTTGCAGGTCGATCTCGAGCAGCGCGGGCTCGCCCGCGGCGAGCCGCTCCTCGACCGGGCCGCGGGGCGTGCCGTAGCGGTTGCGCCCGTGCACGACCGCCCACTCGAGGAGCTCGCCGCGCGCGGCCATCTCGTCGAACCGCTCGGGCGACACGAAGTGGTAGTGCAGCCCGTCCACCTCGCCCGGGCGCGGGGCACGCGTCGTCATGGAGACCGAGAGCCAGACCTGGGGGTACCGGGCGCGGATGTCGGCCGACACCGTGCCCTTGCCCACGGCGGTCGGTCCGGCCAGCACGGTCAGCCGTGCCTGCTGCGTCGTCATGCGTGCCCTGCTCCAGGTCGTGTCACGAGGTGCCCGGACGGTCCGGACACGGCGGCGCCCCGCCCGGGTCCGGGCGGGGCGCCGTGGGTGTCGCCGCGGCGCTCAGCCGAAACGGTCGACGAGGGCCTTCACCTGGTGCGGGCCGAGGCCACGCACGCGGCGGGTCTCCGAGATGCCGATCTCGGACATGATCGCTCGGGCCTTGACCTTCCCCACGCCGGGGAGGGACTCCAGCAGCGCGGCGACCTTGAGCTTGCCGATCGTCTCGTCCTGCTGGCCCTGCTCGATCACCTCGGACAGGGAGCCCTGCGAGTACTTGAGGCGGTTCTTCACCTCGGCACGGGCCTGCCGCGCCGCGGCAGCCTTCTCGAGCGCGGCGGCTCGTTGTTCGGGAGTCAGCGGAGGAAGAGCCACGCGCGTCACCTTCTCGTCACTGGGCCGGAGATCCTCGTCGGAATGCGCGGGATCTGAGGACGAAACTAGCGACGGTCCGACCGCTCGGCAACGCGGGAGCGCCGCGTGTCGCCCTGCGACCTGCGCCGACGCACCGGATCACACCTCGTCGGGCGCTCGGCGGGGTCGGTCGTCGCCCGCCGACCGACCCCGCCCGAGGCCCCGGACGTGCGCGACGGTGCAGGTCGCGAGGCGCGGGTCGTCGCCGACGAGCGCGGCCAGGACCTCGGTGAACGCCTTGCGCAGCCCGCGCGCGGTGATGGGCATGCCGACGGCCGCGACGGCACCCGTGCGCGGGTGCACCGAGGGGTGCGCGCGGACCCAGAGCTGCGGCGGCGGACTGCCCTCGAGCGTGGCGACCAGCGCTGCTCGGACGGGCAGCCACTGCTCGACCGCGTGCCGGGTCGGCTCGGACAGATCGTGGGGCACGTCGACGAGGCGCAGGGTCGTCGCGTCCGCCGCGAGGTCGGCGACGCACGCGCGCGCCAGGTCACGCTCGGACGCGCCGGTGTCCGCCAGCACGCGGACGTGGGCGCGGAACCGGACCCACACCTCCCACGAGACGCCGTGGGGCCGCCGGCCGCCCACCCGGGCGAGCAGCAGGCGCGCGGGCGCGTGGTCGCGCACGACGGGCGGGGTGGCGGGACGGCGCAGCGCGGCTAGCGCCCGGTCGGCGGCGTCCGCGTCGAGCATCGCGTGCTCGACCGCGTGCCGGAGGAGCCCGCGTGCGGCAGTGGCGCGCTGCCGCACGGACGCCGCCGACGGCTCACGGCCCGAGCCCGTCGGGGACGTCGACCACAGGGCGAGCCGGTCGTCCTGGGCGACCTGCCCGAGGGGCTCCTCCCCCAGCTGCGCGACCAGGTCGGTGAGCGCCCAGCGCTGGGCGCGTGCGGTCGACGCCGGGCGCTGCTCGAGCTGGACGAGGTACCGCGCCGCGGCCTGCCCCACCGTCGTCCGTCCGCGCACGTCCGCACCTTAGCGGCGGGTCCGCACCGGGTTCGCCTTCGGGGCGGGCCGCCGTGAGGCGGCGCTTGTTCGTCCCCGTGGCGGTGGTAGACCGTTAGGTTCCGTTATCGTGACGTACCGACGCAGTGCTGAGCGGTGGTCGCGCGCCCTCGTACGACAGGCGCGCGACCCTGCGTCAGCGCAGCGCAGCGGCCGCCTGGGACGAGGCCTCGAGGGCCGCGGTGCGCAGCGCTCCGACCTCCGGGCCCGCGGCCAGCACTCCCCTGCTCGAGGACGCGAGCACCTGACGGCGGGCGTCACCGAACACCGCGGCGAGCTCGGCGGCCCCCGCGCCCTGCGCACCGACGCCCGGTGCGAGCAGCGGGCCCGCGACCGCCGCGAGGTCGACCCCTGCGTCGCGCACGGCCGTACCGACCGTCGCGCCGACCACGAGCCCGATCGACCCGAGGCTCGCCGCACCCGTGTTCAGGGCGGCCGCGCGCGCGGCGACCTGTGCCGCGACGGTGACGCCCTGGGCCGTGCGCGCGTGCTGCACGTCCGGACCCTCGGGGTTCGACGTCAGGCAGAGCACGAACAGGCCTCGCCCGGTCGCCAGCGCGAGGTCCACCGCCGGGTCGAGCGACCCGAACCCGAGGTACGGCGACACCGTGAGCGCGTCCCCCGCGAGCGGCGAGCCGTCCCGCAGGAACGCGTCCGCGTACGCGCCCATCGTCGAGCCGATGTCGCCGCGCTTGGCGTCGACCACGACGAGCGTGCCGGTCTCCCGGCCCGCCGCCACGACCTCCTCCAGCACGGCCACGCCCGCGGACCCGTGCCGCTCGAAGAACGCGGCCTGCGGCTTGACGGCCGCGACCCGCCCGGCGACGGCGTCCATGACGCGGTGCGCGAACTCGCGCAGACCCGCGGCGTCGTCCGGGAGCCCCCACGCGTCGAGCAGCGACGCGTGGGGGTCGATCCCGACGCACAGGGGCCCGTGCACGTCCATCGCCGCGGCCAGCCGCTCGCCGAACGGGCGCACGCGTGCGGGCGCCGTCACGCGGGCACCGTCGCGCGCCGCTGCGCCGCCGCCGCGTCGTGCTCCTGCAGGCTCGTGACCGCGAACGGTCCGGACCGCCGCGCCTCGATGGCCTGCACGGCCGCACCCAGCTGCTGCACGGTCGTGACGATCGCCTTGTCCGCGGCGGTCGTGGCCGCGCGGATCTCGTACCCGTCGGCGCGCGCGCCCTGCCCGGACGGCGTGTTGACGACCATCTCGACCTCGCCCGCGGTGATGAGGTCGACGATCGTCGGCTCCCCCGCCGGCCCGCGGCCGGCGGAGTGCTTGCGGACCACGCGCGACGGGATGCCGCTGCGGCGCAGGACGGCCGACGTGCCCTCGGTCGCGAGGATCTCGAACCCGAGCTCGACCAGACGCTTCACGGGGAAGACGATGGACCGCTTGTCCCGGTCCGCGACCGAGATGAAGACCCGGCCGGAGTCCGGCAGCCCGCCGAACGAGGCCGCCTGCGACTTCGCGAAGGCGGTCGGGAAGTCGACGTCGAAGCCCATGACCTCGCCCGTCGAGCGCATCTCCGGCCCGAGCACGGTGTCGACGACCTGACCGTCCGCGGTGCGGAACCGCTTGAACGGGAGCACGGCCTCCTTGACCGCGATCGGCGCGTCGAGGTCGAGCGTGCTCGCGTCGGCCCGCGGCAGGACGCCCTCGTCGCGCAGCTGCGCGATCGTGCGGCCTGCCATCACGAGCGCCGCGGCCTTGGCGAGCGACACACCCGTCGCCTTCGACACGAACGGCGCCGTGCGCGACGCGCGCGGGTTCGCCTCGAGGACGTAGAGCACGTCGGACACGAGCGCGAACTGGATGTTCAGCAGCCCGCGGACGCCGACGCCGCGCGCGATCGCCTCGGTCGACGTGCGGATCCGCTCGAGCTCGGCGACCGACAGCGTCACGGGCGGCAGCACGCACGCCGAGTCGCCCGAGTGGATGCCCGCCTCCTCGATGTGCTCCATGACCCCGCCGAGGAAGAGCTCGGTGCCGTCGTAGAGCGCGTCGACGTCGATCTCGATCGCGTCGTCGAGGAAGCGGTCGATGAGCAGCGGCGGCAGCGACGCGCGGTGCCCGCCGACCTGCTCGGCGAGCGCGCGCTCGACGTACTCCGTGAGCTGCGCCTCGTCGTACACGATCTCCATGCCGCGGCCGCCGAGCACGTACGACGGGCGCACCAGCACCGGGAACCCGATGCGACGCGCGGTCTCCCGCGCGCCCTCGAGCGTCGTCGCGGTGCCGAACGCGGGCGCGGGCAGACCGGCCGCCTCGAGCACGGCGCCGAACTCGCCGCGGTCCTCGGCCGCGTCGATCGCCTCCGGCGGCGTGCCCAGGATCGGCAGGCCCGCGTCGGACAGCCGCTGCGCGAGCGACAGGGGCGTCTGCCCGCCGAGCGTCACGATGAGTCCCGCCACCGGGCCCGCCGCGAGCTCGGCCTCGTAGACCTCGAGCACGTCCTCGAACGTCAGCGGCTCGAAGTACAGCCGGTCGGACGTGTCGTAGTCGGTCGACACGGTCTCGGGGTTGCAGTTGACCATGACGGTCTCGTACTCGCCCTTGAGCGCGAGCGCCGCGTGGACGCACGAGTAGTCGAACTCGATGCCCTGCCCGATGCGGTTCGGCCCCGAGCCGAGGATGAGGATCGCGGGACGCTCGCGCGGCGCGACCTCGGTCTCCTCGTCGTACGACGAGTAGTGGTACGGCGTGCGTGCCGCGAACTCGGCGGCGCACGTGTCGACCGTCTTGTAGACGGGCCGCACGCCCAGCGCCCAGCGGGTGCGCCGCACGGCGTCCTCGCTGGTCTGCCGCAGCGACGCGACCTGCGTGTCCGACAGGCCGTGGCGCTTGGCGCGCGCGAGCACGTCGCGCGTGAGCGCGGGCGCGTCGGCGGTCTCCTGCGCGACCTCGTTGATCAGCTGCACCTGGTCGAGGAACCACGGGTCGATGCCCGTGCGCGCGTACACGTCGTCGACGGGGACGCCCGCGCGCAGCACCTGCTGCACGTCGACCAGCCGGTGCTCGGTGGGTCGCGAGATCGACGCGACGAGCCGCTCGAGCTCCTCCCCCGTGGCCGCCTCGCCGTCCCAGTGGAACGTCGAGCCCTTCTTGTCGATCGAGCGCATGGCCTTGCCGAGCGCCTCGGTGAAGTTGCGGCCCATGGCCATGGCCTCGCCGACCGACTTCATGGTCGTCGTCAGCGTGTCGTCGGCGGCGGGGAACTTCTCGAACGCGAACCGCGGGACCTTGACGACGACGTAGTCGAGCGTCGGCTCGAACGACGCGGGCGTCGACCCGGTGATGTCGTTGGGGATCTCGTCGAGCGTGTAGCCCACCGCGAGCTTCGCGGCGATCTTCGCGATCGGGAAGCCCGTGGCCTTCGACGCCAGGGCCGACGAGCGCGACACGCGCGGGTTCATCTCGATGACGATCACGCGCCCGGTGTCGGGGTGCACCGCGAACTGGATGTTGCAGCCGCCCGTGTCGACGCCGACCTCGCGGATCACGGCGATGCCGATGTCCCGCAGCCGCTGGTACTCGCGGTCCGTCAGCGTCAGCGCGGGTGCGACCGTCACGGAGTCGCCGGTGTGCACGCCGACCGGGTCGACGTTCTCGATCGAGCACACGACCACGACGTTGTCGTGCTTGTCGCGCATGAGCTCGAGCTCGTACTCCTTCCAGCCGAGGATCGACTCCTCCAGGAGCACCTCGGTGGTCGGCGAGTAGTGCAGGCCCTGCCCGACGATGCGCCGCAGGTCGTCCTCGTCGTACGCGATGCCCGAGCCCAGGCCGCCCATCGTGAACGAGGGCCGCACGACCATCGGGTAGCCGAGGTCCTCGGCCGCGCCGAGCGCCTCGTCGATCGTGTGGATGATCGCCGAGCGCGCCGACTCCCCGCCGCAGACCTCGACGACCTGCTTGAACTGCTCGCGGTCCTCGCCCTTCTGGATGGCGGGGATGTTCGCGCCGATCAGCTCGACGTCGTACTGCTCGAGCACGCCGGCCTCGTCGAGCGCGATCGCCGCGTTGAGCGCGGTCTGGCCGCCCAGCGTCGGCAGGATCGCGTCGGGGCGCTCCTTGGCGATGATCGAGGTGAGCACCTCGGTCGTGATCGGCTCGACGTACGTGGCGTCGGCGAACTCCGGGTCGGTCATGATCGTGGCCGGGTTGGAGTTCACGAGGACGACCCGCAGGCCCTCCTCCTTGAGCACGCGGCACGCCTGCGTGCCGGAGTAGTCGAACTCGCAGGCCTGGCCGATGACGATCGGGCCGGAGCCGATGACGAGGACGGACTGCAGGTCGTCGCGGCGGGGCATCAGGCGGCGCCCTTCTGGTTCGTCGCGTCGCCGCCGGTCGTGCCGGCGCCGTCGCGGTGGGAGGTCATGAGGTCGAGGAAGCGGTCGAACAGGTAGGCCGCGTCGTGCGGGCCGGCCGCCGCCTCGGGGTGGTACTGCACCGAGAACGCCGGCAGGTCGAGCGCCTCGAGGCCCTCGACGACGTCGTCGTTGAGGTCGACGTGCGACACGCGGACGCGGCCGTAGCGGCCGCCGTCGAAGGGCGCGACCGTCTCGGCGTCCAGCGGCGCGTCGACGGCGAAGCCGTGGTTGTGGGCCGTGATCTCGACCTTGCCGGTCGTGCGGTCCATGACCGGCTGGTTCACGCCGCGGTGGCCGTACTGCAGCTTGTAGGTGCCGAAGCCCAGGGCACGGCCGAACAGCTGGTTGCCGTAGCAGATCCCGAAGAACGGGATCCGGCGGTCGAGCACGCCGCGCAGCACGTCGATCTCGTGGCGCGCCGCGGCGGGGTCGCCCGGGCCGTTGGAGAAGAACACGCCGTCGGGCTGCACCGCGAGGACGTCCGCGATCGTCGACGTCGCGGGCAGCACGTGCACCTCGACGCCGCGCTCGGCCATGCGCTGCGGGGTCATGGCCTTGATGCCCAGGTCGACCGCCGCGACGCGTGCGCGCGGCTCGTCGAGCGGCGCGCCGTCGGGGCCCAGGGCCGGCACGACGTACGCGGCGTCGACGCTGACCTCGCCGGCCAGGTCGGCGCCCGTCATCGCGGGGGCCGTCAGCACCTCGTCGACCAGCTCGTCGACCGGGCGCCGCTCGCCCTCGGGACGCACGAGCGCGTCGCCCGAGAAGATGCCGGCGCGCATGACGCCCCGCTCGCGCAGGTGCCGCGTGAGGGCGCGGGTGTCCACGTCGCTGATGCCGACGACGCCCTGCGCCGCGAGCTCCTCGTCCAGCGAGCGGCGCGAGCGCCAGCTCGACGGACGGCGGGCGGGGTCCCGCACGACGTACCCGGCGACCCAGATGCGCCGCGACTCGGGGTCCTCGTCGTTGACGCCCGTGTTGCCGATGTGCGGCGCGGTCATGACGACGACCTGCCGGTGGTACGACGGGTCGGTCAGGGTCTCCTGGTAGCCCGTCATGCCGGTGTTGAAGACGATCTCGCCGAGCGTCCGCCCGGTCGCGCCGTACGCGCGTCCGGTGAACGTGCGGCCGTCCTCGAGGACGAGGATCGCGTCGCTCATGCCTGCTCCTCTCGCGCCGGGGGCGCGGCGTCGGTGTCGGTGGGGGCCGCGACGAGCGCGCGGGCGGCGTCGAGCAGCGTGCCGCGCTCGGCGTCGTGGCGCACGTGCAGCGCGGTGTCGAGGGCGGTGCCGGTGGTGGGGTCGGGCACCCAGGTGAGGACCACGAGGCCGTCCCGGCCGACGAACTTGCCGGCCTGGCCGCTCGTGGTGCCCACGGCGGTCAGCGCGGCGGCGGGCACCCACAGGTCGCGCGCACCGGTGCGGGTGACGGCCACGCCGTCGGCGTGCACGCGCACGCGGGCCGGGCTGCGGACCCCCAGGTCGTGGGCCACGACCCGGTCGAGCCAGTCGCCCGCGCGCGTCGAGGACACGTACACGGCCTCGATCGCGTCGGTGACGGGCGCGCCGGGCGCGTCCGGGAGCACCGGCAGCGACGGCACGAGCGCGGCGGTGCGACGCTCGCGCGAGCGCCAGCCGTGCCGCATGCCCCACAGCCCGAGCACCGCGAGCGCGGCCAGCAGCGTGACGGAGAGCCAGACGGGCATCAGGCGGGCACCCCCGGCTCGACGAGCGCGCCGTCGAGCACGGTCGCACGGCCGCGCAGGAACGTGGCGACCACGCGCCCGGGCAGCTCGGTACCGGCGAAGGGCGAGTTGACGCTCGCGGTGGCCTGCTGCTCGGGGACGACGACGCGCCGGGCGGTGGGGTCGACGAGCGTGAGGTTGGCGGGCTCCCCCACGGCGATCGGGCGGCCCTGGCCGTCGAGGCGTCCGATCCGCGCGGGCGCGGCGGACATCACGCGGGCGACGTCGGCCCAGGTGAACCGGCCGGTGTCGACCATGACCTGCTGCACCACGGAGAGCGCGGTCTCGAGGCCGGTCATGCCGAACGCGGCGGCCGCCCACTCGCAGTCCTTGTCCTCGCGGGCGTGGGGCGCGTGGTCGGTGCCGACGGTGTCGATCGTGCCGTCGGCGAGGCCCGCGCGGACGGCTTCGACGTCCTGCGCCGTGCGCAGCGGCGGGTTGACCTTGTAGCGCGGGTCGTAGCCGCGCACGAGCTCGTCGGTGAGGACGAGGTGGTGGGGCGTGACCTCGGCGGTGACGTCGATGCCGCGGGCCTTGGCCCACCGGACGATCTCGACGGACCCGGCGGTGGACAGGTGCAGCACGTGCAGGCGCGAGCCGACGTGCTCGGCGAGCAGGACGTCGCGCGCGACGATCGCCTCCTCGGCGACCGCGGGCCAGCCGGTGAGCCCGAGCTCGGCGGAGACGACGCCCTCGTGCATCTGGGCGCCCGCGGTGAGGCGCGGCTCCTGGGCGTGCTGCGCGACGACGCCGTCGAAGGCCTTGACGTACTCGAGCGCGCGGCGCATGACGACGGGGTCGTGCACGCACTTGCCGTCGTCGGAGAACACGCGGACGCGCGCGGCGGAGCGGGCCATGGCCTGCAGCTCGGCGAGCCGCTCGCCCTCGAGGCCGACCGTGACGGCGCCGACGGGGTGGACGTCGGCGTGGCCGGCGTCGCGCCCCAGGCGCCAGACCTGCTCGACGACGCCCGCGGTGTCCTGCGTGGGGGTCGTGTTGGCCATGGCGTGCACGGCGGTGAAGCCGCCGAGCGCGGCGGCGCGCGTGCCGGACGCGACGGTCTCGGCGTCCTCGCGTCCGGGCTCGCGCAGGTGGGTGTGCAGGTCGACGAGGCCGGGCAGCAGCACGAGCCCGTCGGCGTCGACGACGCGGGCGTCGCGCGCGGCGTCGTGCGTGCGGGCGTCGGCGCCGAGCGCGGCGACGACGCCGTCGGCGAGCAGCACGTCGGTCGGGTCGCCGCCCAGCGGGCGGGCGCCGGTGAGCAGGATGGCGGTCACGCGGGCACCTTCGTCTCGTCGGTCGTGCGGGTCGTGCGCGTGCCGTCGCCGGCGAGCAGCAGGTAGAGGACGGCCATGCGGACCGCGACCCCGTTGGCGACCTGCTCGACGATGACGGCGCGCGGCGAGTCGGCCGCGTCGGCGCTGATCTCGAGGCCGCGGTTCATGGGGCCGGGGTGCAGCACGACCGCGTGGTCGGGCAGGGCCGCCAGGCGGCGGGCGTCGAGTCCGTAGCCGCGCGTGTACTCCAGCGGGCTGGGGAAGAACCCGCCGCCCGCGCTGGACATCCGCTCGCGCTGCACGCGGAGCATCATCACCGCGTCGGGCCGGGTCGCGAGCGCGTCGTCCAGGTCGTAGGACACCGTGGCGGGCCACGTGTGCACGCCCACGGGCAGCAGCGTGGGCGGGGCGACGAGCGTGACGCGCGCGCCGAGCGTGCGCAGCAGCTGCACGTTGGACCGTGCGACACGGCTGTGCAGCACGTCGCCGACGATCGCGACGTGCAGGCCCGCGAGGTCGCGGCCGGTGGTGTCGGTGGTGCCGCGGTCGCCGACGAGGTGCCGGCGCAGCGTGTAGGCGTCGAGCAGCGCCTGCGTGGGGTGCTGGTGCATGCCGTCGCCCGCGTTGACGACCGCGCCGCTGGTCCACCCGGCGTGCGCGAGCGTGTGCGGCGCGCCGGAGGCCTGGTGGCGGATCACGACGGCGTCGGCGCCCATGGCCTGCAGCGTGAGGGCCGTGTCCTTGAGGGACTCGCCCTTGGAGACGCTCGAGCCCTTGGCGGAGAAGTTGATGACGTCGGCCGACAGGCGCTTGGCGGCGGTCTCGAAGGAGATGCGCGTGCGCGTCGAGTCCTCGAAGAAGAGGTTGACGACGGTGCGGCCGCGCAGCGTGGGGAGCTTCTTGATCTCGCGTGCCTGGGTCGCGGCCATCTGCGCGGCGGTGTCGAGCACGTGGACGGCCTGCGCGGGGCTGAGGTCGGCGGCGGACAGCAGGTGCTTCATCGCGTGCCGCCCTCGATGACGACGCGGTCCTCGCCGTCGGTCTCGGCCAGGAGCACGTGCACGCGCTCGGCGGTCGCGGTGGGCAGGTTCTTGCCGACGTAGTCGGCGCGGATCGGCAGCTCGCGGTGCCCGCGGTCGACCAGGACGGCGAGCTGCACGGCGCGCGGCCGTCCGAGGTCGCTGATGGCGTCGAGCGCGGCGCGGATCGTGCGCCCCGAGTACAGGACGTCGTCCACGAGCACGACGACCTTGCCGTCGACGCCGTCGCCCGGCACGTACGTCTCGCCGATGGTGCGCGTGGGGTGGTGCGCGAGGTCGTCGCGGTGCATCGTCACGTCGAGGCTGCCGACGAGGTCGTGCTCGGCGACGTCCTCGACCTGGGCGAGGCGTTGCGCGAGGCGGCGTGCGAGCGGGAGGCCGCGCGTGGGGATGCCGAGCAGGACGACGTCGGCGACGCCCTTGTTCCGCTCGACGACCTCGTGCGCGATGCGCGTCAGTGCGCGTCCCACGTCGTCGGCCCCGAGGACCGTCGTGCCGGTGCCCCCGGCGGGGGTGCTCCCGGGTGCGGGCGCAGGTGTGCCAGTGCTCATGCGTGCGACTCCTTCCCCGCCTCACGGGACGGGCTTAAAGGGAGGTTGCTCGACGGGTCACATTACCTGCGGATCCCGCGGGTGCGCGGTCGTGTCCACGTGACGCGCGGCACGGCCGGTCCGGCAGCGCGCGCCGCGGTCGTCCCCGACGGAGCGGGGGCGTCACCCGGATGCCTCTCATGGGCCCCGCGACGTGCGCCGATACAGCAGGCATGCTCGGCGACGTCCCCCTGTGGGCCACCGTCCTGCAGTTCCTGGCCGCCGGCCTCGTCGGCGGCTTCTGCGTGCTGCAGTGGGTCTGGTGGCGCGGTGCGCTGCGCTCGGAGGGCTCGACGTGGTCGCTCGCGCTGTCGGTCACGATGGGTGCGCTGCTGCTCGTGGGCGGGCTGCACGGCGTGACGGAGAGCCCACCCGTGCGGGCCGTGCTCGAGTTCGGGCACGCGCAGCTGCTGGGCGTGCTGGCGCTCGTGGCGCTGCCGGCCACGCGCGCGTTCGGCGGTCGCGGGCCGCGCGTGCGCCCGTGGGCCGTCGCCGTCGGCGTGGTGCTCGCGCTGCGCGCGGCGCTGTGGTTCTGGCCGGCCGAGCAGGTCCCGGGCGTGCCCGGTGGTCGCGCGGCCGCGGTCGCGCTGCTGTTCGTCATGCTCGCGGTCGTCGTCGGCTACGTCGTCGCGGCCCTGGGCCGGGCCCGCCTCACGCGCCCGGGCTGGACGGTCGCGGCGGCGGGCTCGACCTCGCTGGTCATGCTCGGCGGCGGCGTGCTCCTCGCGGGCCGTCCGCTCGGTGCGCTGCTCACGGCGCTGTGGCCGCTGCCGTTCGCGCTCGGCCTCGAGTCCCTCGCGTTCGTGCGCCTGCGGCGCGCGCAGAGCACCGCACGTCGCCGCGAGCTCATGCGCGACGCCCTCGCGGCCGTCACCAACACCGCGTGGTTCCACCGCGACGCGGACGCGGTGCTGCTGCAGGCCCGCGACGCGGCGCGCCGCGTGCTCGGCGACCCGAGCGTCGAGGCGTCGCTGCGGCCCCTGCAGCGCGACCGCTTCGTCGCCGACCTGTTCCCCGCCGAGCCCGGACGGCTCGAGCCGCACGACCGCACGTTCCTCGTCGACCTCGCCCTGGTCGTCTCGACCGCCGCCGAGCGGTACGCGCTGGCCGACCGGCTGGCGCGCGCCGCCGTCACCGACCCCCTCACGCGCCTGCCGAACCGCCGCGCGGCCGACGTGCACCTGCTCGAGGTGCTCGAGCGGGGCGCGGTGGAGCGCACGCGCGTCGCGGTGCTCTACTGCGACATCGACGGCTTCAAGGACGTCAACGACCGCGAGGGCCACGCGGCGGGCGACGAGCTGCTGCGCCGCACCGCCGACCTGCTGCGCGGCTGGGTCGACGACGACACGTACGCCGCCCGGCTCGCGGGCGACGAGTTCGCCGTCGTCGTGGCCCGCGCGCCCGACGACGAGGCCCTGGGCGACCTCGCGCGCCGCCTGCGGGCCGAGTTCGCCGCGCACGTCGGGAGCACGGGACCGCGCCTCACGTGCGGGGTCGCCGCGTGGGACCCGACCGACGTGGTCGACGCCGACGCGCTGCTGCGGCACGCCGACGCCGCGATGCTCGAGGCCAAGCGCACATCCACGGGCCACCGCGTGTTCGACCCCGCCATGCGGGCGCGCGCCGAGGACCAGCGCCGCATCCGCAGCGCGCTCGAGCGCGCGGTCGCCGAGGACCGGATCACCGCGTACTTCCAGCCCATCGTCGACACCCGCACGCTCGAGGTCGTCGGGCTCGAGGCGCTGGCGCGCTGGCAGGAGGGCGACGCGGTCGTGCTCCCCGAGCACTGGATCACGCTGGCCGAGCAGACGGGGCTCATCGTGCCGATCGGCCGGTCGATGGTCCGGCAGTCGCGGCGTGCGCTCGACCGGCACCAGATGCCCGTGGCCGTCAACCTGTCCGCGCGCGAGCTGCACGAGCCGGACGTGCTCGAGCACCTCGACGCGGCGTGGTCGGGCGGGCCGTGGGAGCACCTGACCGTCGAGATCACCGAGAGCACGATGCTGCGCACGTCCGCCGCCGTGCCCGTGCTGTCCGAGCTGCGGGCGCGCGGCGCGCGCATCGCGCTCGACGACTTCGGGACGGGCTACAGCTCGCTCGCGCGGCTCGCGCGGCTGCCCGTCGACGTGCTCAAGATCGACCGGTCGTTCGTGCGCGAGCTGCGCACGCCGCGCGGCGTGGGCGCCGTGCGCGCGATCGTCGCGCTCGCCGAGCACCACGGCCTCGACGTCGTCGCCGAAGGCGTCGAGTCGGCGGGCGACCTGCAGGTGCTGGTCGACCTCGGGGTGCCGCGCGCGCAGGGCAACTTCGTCGGCCGCCCGGCCGCGGGGCTGCCCGTGCGGGGCGCGCGCCCGCAGCCGCGCTCCGTCGAGCCGGCGCGCACGACCGGCGAGCAGCGTCGGCTCGACGCCCGCCGGGTCCGCACGGTCCCGCGCCCGCTGCGCGTCGTGCACGGCGGCGGGGACGACGCGGCGCCCGAGCACCTGTGAGGTGCCCGGGCGCCGGGGTCGTGCAGAGGTGGTGCCGCGCGTCAGGCCAGCAGCGTGGGCTTCAGCACGACGATGCGGCCGAGGAGCCCGTTGACGAACGCGGGCGACTCGTCGGTCGACAGCTCACGGGCGAGCGACACGGCCTCGTCGACGGCCACCGCGTCGGGCACGTCGTCGTTCCAGAGGATCTCCCACGTGCCGAGGCGCAGCAGCGCACGATCGACCGCGGGCATGCGCGCGACCGTCCAGCCGTGCGCGTGCGTCGCGAGCAGCTCGTCGATGCGCTCGGCGTGCGCGAGCACGCCTTCGACCAGCTCGACCGAGTACTGCGGCAGCGACGCCTCGGTGCCCGGCTCGACGACGCGCTTCGCCAGCAGGTCGGCGACGGGGACGCCGCGCTGCTCCGCCTCGAACAGCACGTCGAGCGCGCGCTTGCGCGCCTTGGTCCGGGCGCCCACGTCAGTCGTTCACGCGGCCGAGGTACGACCCGTCACGCGTGTCGACCTTGACCTTGGTGTTCGACTCGAGGAACAGCGGCACCTGGATCTCGTAGCCGGTCTCGAGCGTCGCCGGCTTGGTGCCGGCCGACGAGCGGTCGCCCTGCAGGCCCGGCTCGGTGTACGTGACCTCGAGCACGACCGACGGAGGCAGCTCGACGTACAGCGGCACGCCGTCGTTGGTCGCGACCAGCGCGGTCTGCGACTCGAGCATGAAGTTCGCGGCGTCGCCGACGGTCGCGGCCGGCACGTTGATCTGGTCGTAGGTGTCCGTGTCCATGAACACGAAGTCCTCGCCGTCCTTGTACAGGTACTGCATGTCGCGCTTGTCGACGTTGGCCGTCTCGACCTTCACGCCCGCGTTGAACGTCTTGTCGACGACCTTGCCGGACAGGACGTTCTTGAGCTTGGTGCGCACGAACGCGCCGCCCTTGCCGGGCTTGACGTGCTGGAACTCGACGACGGTCCAGAGCTGGCCGTCGATGCGCAGCACGATGCCGTTCTTGAGGTCGTTGGTGGTCGCCACGAGCGTCGTTCTCCCGATCGGTGGTGGTGCGCGCCGTGCGGCGCGTGCGGGCGGCGGGCGCCGGTCCTCCGGCATGCCCGACCCGGCGCTGCCGCCGACCGGTGCGGTCGTCCGGCCCCAGGCCGTCGTCCATCCTAGCGCCCGCTCCCCCGGGCGCCCGCACCGACCTGCCCGGAACTGCACGGACCCGCGCGGGCCGGCGCGCGCGGCCCGCGCGGGCGCGTCAGCCGACCAGCCGCTGCGCGAGCGTCCCGACCGCGGCCGACCACAGCAGCGACGCGAGCGTCCCGATCACGAAGCGCTCGGACGCGCCGGGGTTCTCGCGCAGCTCGGGGTAGCGCCCCAGGCCCTTGACGGCGACGACGACGGCCACGCCCTCGGGCACGCCCGCGAGCAGGCTCGCCGTGACGGCGAGGCGCTCGAGCACGCCGATCCACGTGCCGCCCCGCAGCACGGTCTGCGCGCCCTCGCCGTCGGGGCCGTCGCTCACGCGCAGCGGCTGCAGCACGACGGGACCGCTGCGACGCGCCCGTCCCGCGTCGCGCGAGCGCGACGCGAGCCGCAGCACGAGGCGCGTGACGAGCCAGCCGCCCGCGGAGGACACGAGCAGGGCGCCGGCCCAGATGCCGGCCACGAGGGCGGGGTGCACGCGTCAGACCTTGGCGTCGCCGGCGGCCCGCGTCAACAGGTGGGCGACCGCGGGTCGCGCGGCGACCTCCTCGGCCCACATCGCGGTGCGCAGGCGCTTGCTCACGGCCTGCTGCGTGACGCCGAGGGCCTGCGCCACGGCATCCTGGCCCGCCTCGCCCGCCGCGCGCAGCGCGTCGACGGCGTCCCACCCCGCGGGGGTGCGGCGCGCGGCCACCGAGCCGAGCAGCACGAGCACGGCGTCCGCGTCCTCGGCCACCTCGGGCACCGCGCCCCGCACGGCGACCGGCACCGGCCGCTGGCGGCTCTTCGCGCTCTCGACCGCGTCGCGCGCGAGCACGAACGCGTCGCCCGCTCCGGCGCGCGGCGAGGCGGGCAGCGGCTCGACGACGGGCCCGGCGCCGACGCCCACCGTCCACTCGCCGTCCCGCAGCACCCGCAGCGCGACGTCGACGACGACGCCCGGGTCGTCGAGGACGCCCTGCACCTCGTCGCCGACCGTGCGCTCGAACCCGCGCACCGTCGGCACGTCCGCGAGCGCGGCGAGGAGCTCGGGGACGCGGTCGGTGCCGCGTCGGCTCCCTCGCTGGTCGATCGTCATGACGAACATGGCACAACCCTGCCAGGTTGTTCTCAGCACCACAACCTCAAGGAGTTGTGCGGGACGTCAGTCGCGGGGCGCGCTCACAGCAGCAGAGCACCGGCAGGCGTCGGGTCGGCCGAGATCTCGGCGTACGCCGCCGCCAGCAGCGTCGGGTCGGGTCCCTCGAGGCGCGACGGGCTCGCGAGCCCGTCGAGGACCACGAACCGCAGCAGGTCGCCCCGGGTCTTCTTGTCGCGACGCATCGCCGTGAGCAGCTGCTCCCACCGGTCGCCCCGGTACGTCACGGGCAGCCCCAGCGCCGTGAGGACCGACCGGTGACGCGCGACGACGTCGTCGTCGAGGCGACCGGCGAGCCGCGCGAGCTCGGCGACGAACACCATGCCGACCGACACCGCCGCGCCGTGCCGCCACCGGTAGCGCTCGACGTGCTCGACCGCGTGCCCGAACGTGTGCCCGTAGTTGAGGATCTCCCGCAGGCCCGCCTCGCGCAGGTCCTCGCCGACCACGCGCGCCTTGGTGCGCACGGCCCGCTCGACGAGCTCGGCGAGGACCGGCGAGGACGCCGCCGCCGCGGGGTCGCGCAGCAGCGCCGTGTGCTCCTCGACGAGCTCGAGGATGCGCGGGTCGTCGATGAAGCCGCACTTGACGATCTCGGCGAGCCCCGCCACGAAGTCGTGGGGGCTCATCGACTCGAGGGCCGCGAGGTCGCACAGCACCCCGGCGGGCGGGTGGAACGCACCGACGAGGTTCTTGCCCTCGGCCGTGTTGATGCCGGTCTTGCCGCCGACCGCGGCGTCGACCATCGCGAGCACGGTCGTCGGCACCTGCACGACGCGCACGCCGCGCAACCACGTCGCGGCCACGAAGCCCGCGAGGTCGGTCGTCGCGCCGCCGCCGAGCCCGACGACGGCGTCGGAGCGCGTGAACCCCGCCTGGCCCAGCACGCCCCACAGGAACGCGGCCACCTGCGCGGTCTTCTGCTCCTCGGCGTCGGGGACCTGTGCCACGTACGCCTCGTACCCGTGCGCCAGCAGGTCCTCGCGGACCGCGTCGGCCGACGCCGCGAGCGCCGCCGGGTGCACCACGAGCACGCGCTGCACGCCGCCGCCGAGCATGTCCGGCAGCCGACCCAGCAGGTGCCGACCGATGACCACGTCGTACGGCTGCTCCCCCGCGACGCGGACCGTCTGCTCGCCGCTCACGCGTCACCCCCCGCGGTGCGCAGCGCACCGAGCGCGTCCTCGACGGCCTGGGCGACCTCGGCCGGGCGCAGCCCGTCGGTCGGCACGCGCACGGTCGCGACCTCCTCGTAGACGGGGCGTCGGGCCTCCATGAGCGCCTGCCACTGGGCACGCGGGTTGCCGACGAGCAGCGGACGTGCCTGGTTGAAGCCGACGCGGGGCGCCGCGTGCGCGAGGCTCACGTCGAGGAAGACGACGGCGCCCCCCGCCGCGCGGTACGCCGCCAGCGCGGCGCGGGTCGCGTCGTGCAGCACCGCGCCGCCGCCCAGGGCCAGGACGCCGTCGTGCTCGGCGAGCGCCGCGGCGACCGCGTCGCGCTCGAGCTCGCGGAAGCGCGGCTCGCCGTCCTCGACGAACACGTCCGCGACGGTCTTGCCCGTCACGGTCTCGACGTCGGCGTCGGTGTCGCGCACGGCCAGCTGCCAGCGCTGCGCGAGCGCCTCCGCGACGGTCGACTTGCCTGCCCCCGGGGGGCCGACGAGCACGACACGGGGACCGGGGGGCGGGACGGCGGCTGGCACGACGGGCAGCCTAGTGCGCGCGGCCGCGCGGTCCGGGGCTGTCCGCGTGCCGGGCGGGCGCGCGGACGCCGCCGCACGCCCGCGCGCGGGTCACGCGAGCAGCTCGGGGATCGAGGCGACGTACGCCTCGAGGTTGCGGCGCACCTCGGCGACCGAGTCGCCGCCGGTCTTCTCGAGCAGCGTCTGCGCGACGACCAGCGCGACCATCGCCTCGGCGACGACGGCCGCGGGCGGCACCGCGCACACGTCCGACCGCTGGTGGTGCGCGGTCACGGGCTCGCCCGTGGCGGTGTCCACGGTCGCGAGCGCGCGCGGCACGGTCGAGATCGGCTTCATCGCGGCGCGCACGCGCACGACCTCGCCGTTCGACATGCCGCCCTCGATGCCGCCGGCCCGGTTCGTGCGGCGCACGATCCGGCCCGACGCGTCGCGCTCGATCTCGTCGTGCGCCTGCGAGCCGCGCCGGGCCGCGGTGCGGAACCCGTCACCGACCTCGACGCCCTTGATCGCCTGGATGCCCATGAGCGCGGCCGCGAGCCGCGCGTCGAGGCGCCCGTCGGCCTGCACGTAGGTGCCGACGCCGGACGGCAGGCCGTGCACCAGCACCTCGACGACGCCGCCGAGCGTGTCGCCGTCCTTGTGGCACTGGTCGATCTCGGCGACCATCGCCGCGCTCGTGGCGGGGTCGAAGCACCGCACGGGGTCCGCGTCGAGCGCGGCCACGTCGTCGGGCGTGGGCACGGGCGCGTCGTCGGGCACGCCCACCGGTCCGATCGCGACGACGTGCGAGACGAGCCGCACGCCCGCCGCCTGCTCGAGGAACGCCGCGGCGACCGTGCCGAGCGCGACGCGCGTCGCGGTCTCGCGCGCGCTCGCGCGCTCGAGCACCGGCCGGGCGTCGTCGAAGCCGTACTTGCGCATGCCCACGAGGTCCGCGTGGCCCGGGCGGGGGCGCGTGAGCGGCCGGTTGCGGGCGATCTCCCGCGCGTCACCGGTCCCGGCGTCGACCGTGAGCGCCTCGGGCGCCACCGGGTCCGCCGACATCACGTCCGACCACTTGGGCCACTCGGTGTTGCCGATCTCGACCGCGACCGGACCGCCCTGCGACAGCCCGTGCCGCACGCCCGCGAGCAGGCGCACCTCGTCCTGCTCGAACTTCATGCGCGCACCGCGGCCGTGGCCGAGGCGGCGGCGCGCGAGCGCGGCCCGGACGTCGGACGTCTCCACCCGCACGCCGGCGGGCAGACCGTCGAGGATGCCGACGAGCGCGGGACCGTGCGACTCGCCTGAGGTCAGCCAACGGAGCATGCGGGGATCCTCCCACGCCCGCGACCCCGCAGCCCTCGGCCGCCCGCACCTCGGACGACGACGCCCCGCCCACCCCGGGCGGGGCGGACGGGGCGTCGACGGGTCGACTCAGCCGAGGGGCACCATCGGGTTGCGGCCCTCGGGGCGCGTCGGCAGCGCCGGCTCCTCGGTCGCCTCCGGCGCGGGCGACGCCGTCGTGGTGTCCGGAAGGACGAACAGGTACCCGCTCACGTTGATCTCCAGGTCGCCGACCGCCGTCGCCGGCCGGCCACCGCCGGCCTCCGCGTCGCTCTGGCTGGCGCCCACGACCGACTCCACGACGTACAGGCGCTCGGTGCCGACCTGCAACGCGTCGAGGAAGGCACGCACGTTCTCGTAGCCGCCGACGACCGTCATGCCCAGCGGGACGGACACGAGACCCGCGGGGGCCGCCGACGCCGGTGCGGCGGCGGCGTCGACGGCCGCGTCCTCACCGGTCGAGTCGCTCGTCGCGGCGTCGCTCGGTGCGGCTGCGACCTCCGGGACGAACGCGACGGGCGTCGACGGCGAGACGGTGAGCAGCGTCACCGCGTGCGTCGCCGCCAGCCCGTCGAGCTGGCGGAGGTAGCCCGCGAGGTCGTCGTCGCTCGGCACCGACGTGCGCAGGGTCGCGAGCTCGGCGCGGAAGGTGTCGATCTGCTCGAACTGCTCGCGCAGCACGCCGATGCGGTCGGTCAGCAGCGCGTTGTCCGCCTCGACCTGGTCGGCGGTCGTGCTCGTCTCGCCCGCGGCCGTGAGGACCGGTGAGATCGCGAGGAACCACGCCCCCACGAGCAGCAGGACGACGACGACACCCGCGCCGGCGATCCACGGTGTGGCCTTGCTCGACCGCATGTCAGCTCTCCTCGGTGGTCGCGGCGAACCGCTGCGCGAGCGTCGTCGGCCCCATCTGGACGGTGGCCGAGAAGGTGTAGAAGGTCGTGCCGTCGACCTCGGTGACCGCGATCGACGACACCCACGGGTCCTGCAGACCCGGCACGGACGCGAGCCCGTCGAGCATCGCGGCGGTGTCGGGGACCGTCGTCGACTGCCCCTGGAAGCTGAACGACGCGATGCTCGGCGCGTCCAGCGGGCTGGTCGACTGCGAGACCAGGCCCGTCGGTGACGGGCCGGTGGCGGCGAACGACTCGATGCGCACGCCGTCGGGGAGGACGGCGCTGACCGCGTCGAGGTACGGCAGCCACCGGATCTCGGTCGCGGTCGCGGTCTGGCGCGCGGCCGTGACCTGGTCGATCGCCCCGCGGACCTGCGGCACCTCGGCGTACTTGCGCTCCTCGGCCCGCAGCGCGATGGTCCGGCTCTCGGCGTCGGCGAGTCGGTCCTCCGCCGCGCTGCGGACGAAGACCGCCGAGACGTACGCCAGCGCGACGACCGCCACCGTCACGAGCAGCGCGACGACGAGCCACCGCTTGACGACCGCGAGCGAGCGCGCGGCGCGTACCTCGGGCGGCAGCAGGTTGACCTGGGGCAGGCCGGGCGTGAACGCGGCCGCGCCCTTCTTCTGGCGCGCGGGGGCGCGCAGCGTCTGGGCGCTCATGCGGCGACTCCGTAGGCGAGGCCGACGGGAAGGGCGACGGTGGACTCCGCGCCCTGCACGACGGTGCGGTCGAGGTTCTTGCCGAGCCGGAACCCGGCGACGGGGTCGCCCAGGCCGGCGGGGAGACGGGTGCTGCTCGAGAGGAACTGCCCCAGCCCGGACAGGTGCGCGCCGCCACCGGTGACGACGAGCGACTCGATCGCCCGCCCGGGGTGGTTCGACGCGTAGTAGACGAACGTGTTGCGGATCGACTCGACGAGCGTGCGCGTCGCCTCGACGATGGCCTCGGCCGCGGCCTCGTGCCCCGGCGGCGGGGAGAAGCCCAGGCCCAGCGTGCGCTTGACCTGGTCCGCCTCGGGCTGCGAGACCTGCAGCGCCGCCGCGACGGCGTCGGTGATGTTCTGACCGCCCGACGGCAGCACGCGCACGAGCTTGGGGGTGCCGTGGTCGGCGACGACGACGTTGGTGAGCCGCGCACCGATGTCGACGAACGCGACGACGTGCTCGGCGTACTCGCCGCGGCACAGCGCGCGCAGCAACGCGAATCCGTTGAGGTCGACCATCACCGGGCGCAGCCCCGCCCCCTCGACCGCGAGGACGTTCGCGGCGACGGTGTCCCGCTGCGCGGCCACGAGCATGCCGTGCACGCGGCGCCCGGTGTCGCCGTCGGACTCCCCCGTCACGTGGAAGTCCAGCAGCGCCTCCGACGACGCGACGGGCAGCAGCTCCTGCACCTGGAACGGCAGCGACGCCTTCAGCTGGTTGGCCGGCATCCACGGCAGCTCGAGCTCACGCACGACGACGCGCTGGTTGCCCACGCCGATGACGACGTCCTTCGACGAGAAGCCACCGCGCGACCACATGCCCCGGATCGCGTCCGACACGACGCGCGGGTCGACGACCTCACCCTCGCGCACCGCGCCGGGCGGCAAGGGGGCGACCGCTGCGTGCAGCAACGTGGGCGAGACGGTCCCGGCGGGCCCGCCCGACCCGAACTCCACCTCGACAGCACGCACCGCGGTGGTGCCGATGTCGAGGCCGATCACACGCGATGAGGCCACTGGAGGTCCTTCCGGGAGTCCGTCCGTACGAGGCACTCATCGGCACGAGCGCCGCACCTCTTGAGGGCGCGACGCCGCGGGTCACAGCAGTCCGACATACCACCCTGCGACGGCGGGGCCGGCGACGAGGCCGACGGCGACGCCCAGGAGCATCCAGGGGCCGAACGGCAGCGTGGACTTGCGCCCCGCGCGGCGCAGCACGACCAGCGCGACCCCGTACACGCCCCCCAGCAGGAAGGCGGCGAACGCCCCCACCACGACGGCGGACCACCCGACCCACCCGAGGTAGAGGCCGAGCACGCCCGAGAGCTTGACGTCGCCCAGCCCCATGCCGGCGGGGTAGACGACCCGCAGGACGACGTAGAACACGAGCAGGGCGACGCCCGCGAGCACCGCGCGCAGCAGCGCCGAGAAGTCCGACGGTCCCCCCGGGTTCGCGCTCGCCAGGGCGAGCAGCACGAACGCCAAGGGGTACGACGGCAGGACGATCGCGTTTGGCAGCCGACGCACGTCGACGTCGATGAGGAACAGTGCGACCGAGACGGCGGCGAGGTACCAGAACGCGGGCAGCGCCCAGGACGCGCCGAGCCACCCCACGACGAGCGCGAACAGCACGCTCGTCGTCGCCTCCACGAGCGGGTACCGCACGCTGATGGGGGCGTCGCAGTCGCGGCACCGCCCGCGCAGCAGGAGCCACGACACGACGGGCACGTTGTCGCGCGGACGGATCGGGTGCCCGCACGCCGGGCACGCGCTCGGCGGTCGCACCACCGACTCGTCCCGCGGCACGCGCCAGACGACGACGTTGAGGAACGAGCCGACGGCGAGACCGAGCACGGCCGCGACGACCACGAGCAGCGCTGTCATGGCAGAGGATCCTGCCTCATCCGCCCCGGCTCTCGAGGTAGTTGCCCACGGACGCACTGACCTTCTCGGGCGGGGCGTTCCACTTCTGGTCGATGCCGCCGTTGCAGTCCGCGAGCACCATCTTCGACCAGTTGGCCTCCTCGAACCCGTCCCCGAGCCCGATGCACTTGGTCTGCATGCCCTTCGGCATGAACGTGAAGCTGGTCTGGTAGTTCCCCGTGTCGCCCGACCGGATCCAGCGCTGGTTCTGGGCCGAGTCGCTGCACCTCGTCAGCTTGGGGTACAGCGTCGTGGCGGACGCGGTGAGGCAGTAGGTGTTGCTCGGGGCCGTGCTGTTGTTCACACGCACGACGATCTGGGTCTCGACGGTCGTCGCGCCGCCGGTCGGCTCCGAGTAGTACCACTTGTGGTTCCACTCGAGGTTGCTGCCGCCCGACGGGTCCTGCTTGCACGGGTAGATGATCATGTGCTCGAAGTTGACGTCGAGGCGGGTCACGTCGAAGCAGCGACCGAACTCGAGGAAGTTCACGATCTGGTTCGTGCTCGGGCCAGCGGCACCGGCACCGACCGCCGGGTCCGGGTTGAACGACCCCCAGTCCTGCTTGTCCGAGCAGCTTCCCGTGTAGAGCTTGCTGTTCAGCGGCGTGCCCGAGGACCGCAGGCAGAACGCGCCGTAGTTCGTGATCGCGGTGTTCTCACCCTTGAAGCGCGCACCGGCCTCCCAGCTCCACAGCTGGTTCCACCGTGACGAGCTCGTGGCGGCGGCGCACTCCCGCAGGTAGGCCAACGTGAGGCTGGACGTGTTGGTCGAGGGGCCCGTGATGCACAGCGGCGGTCCCGAGCCGGGCAGCGTCGTGATGGCCAGCTTGATCTGGTAGTCCTTGTCGTACACCCACAGCTCGCGGTCGTCGTCGACGCCGCACTGGTCGACGCGCACGTAGCTGACGGTCGACCCGGCCGTCGTGCCGTCCGCGCGCAGGCAGTACTTGGACTCGTAGCTGTACAGGCGCCCGCCCACCACGTTGGTGCTCGTCGTGTTGAACCGGTAGATGCTCGACATCGTCCGCACGGCGTCGTCCTGCCCGAGCGTGGCCCCCGTCGGCGCGTCACCCGTGGACGTGATGTACGCGAACAGCGGCTGCAGCGTGGTCCCGCTGCCGGGCACGCACGACAGCTTCTTCGAGTTCAGCCACGACTCGCTCTGACCCGCCGGGTTGTCGCGGTAGTACCGGACCGTGACCTTGTAGCCCAGGTCGCCACCGGGCGTCGCGACCGTCCCCTCCAACGCGCAGGGCAGCTTGCGGATGTCGCCGTAGACCGCCCCGACGAAGTCCTCGCTCCCCAGCGCCGTCCGCACCGAGCTCAACGCCGTCTCGATGCCGGCCTCGGCCGCGTAGACGGTCTGCGTGCTCTTGCGCTGGAACTGCGTCGGCATCGCCTGCGAGAGCACGAGCCCAAGCACGAGGATGCTCAGGGTCGTCAGGATCAGCGCGAGCATGATCGCGCTGAGCATCGCGATGCCCTCGTCGCCGCCCCGCCGCAGGTCGTCGCACGCCCTCCGGATCGTCCTCACGGCCTGCCTCCTGCCATGCACACCGGGATGTCGCTGACCCCGGGCGTGCTCGTGTCGCTGTTGGTCAGGGACCCGGTCGAGCTGTTGCGCGCGACGAAGACCGTGCGCTGCTCGACCGGGTTGCCGAGCGTGCTGTCCCCCGCCCGCAGCCGCACGACGAGCCGCTGGCGCGGGTTGTCCTCCGTCGCCTTGAGCAGCTGGAACGGGTAGTTCGCCGTCACGCCGTCGGCGGGCGGCTGCACGTCCGAGACGACCGTCCCGAACGCCGGCACCGCGACGCCCACGCAGTCCTCCCAGCTGCGCCGGTCGAGCGTGCCCGCGGTGGGGTCCCACCGCCACTGCGTGCACGTGGCCCTTCCCGTGGCCGAGACGGTCGCCGACACGCGGAACTCGACGTAGCGGCGGCCCTGCGCCCCGTCACCGGGGAAGTTCACGGCCTCGGCGTACCGCACCTGCCGGTCGAGCCGCTGGAACGCGGTCCGGAGCCCGTCGTTCGCGGTCACGGTGACGTCCGCGCGCACCGTGCTGCGGCTCATCATCACGACCCCGCCCATGACGACGGCCACGAGCACGGTGAAGATCCCCATCGAGACGATGAGCTCGACGAGCGTGATCCCGGCGTCGCGGGTCGACGTGGTGGTGTCGCGGTCGCGTCCGTGGCCTCCGGTCACCGCTACTTCACCACGATCGTGATCGTCTTGACCTCGGAGACGACCGCCGGGTCCGACGGGCTCGCCAGCTGGTAGCGCATCGTGCACGTCCCGGCCTTCTTGTTGGTCGTGCGGATCTTGATGATCCCGTTGTGGTACTCCTGGCCGCCCGGATCGACGACGCACGACGGGAACGCCCCGTCGACCAGCTTGACGGTGCCGCTGAAGTTCGTCGGGGCCATGCCCGGCTGGTTCTTGAGGTCGATGCGCGCCTCGTTGACGCCCGTGCGGACCTGGTAGGTGAAGTCCACCGCCACGGGCACGATCCGCAGCGTCACGGTCTTCACCGCGGAGCCCTGCCCACCCTCGGGGTCGAACACGCGGTACTGGAACGTCCACGTGCCGAGCGTGTTGGTCTGCGCGGCGTACAGGAACCGCGTGCCGCGCTTGTAGTTGCTCATGTTGACGTTCCGGACCCCGAGCGGCCCGTCGATCTTCAGCTGGCCCTGGTTCACGGACATCGACACGATCTCGTACAGGTAGCCCTCGGGGTTGCCCGTCTTGCCGAGCATGTCGATGTCGAAGTCCGTGAGCGACATGGTCGCGGGCACGTTCGCGACGAAGTCGGAGACGAGGGGCGGCGCGTAGTTCGTGACGACCACGGTCACGACCGCCTGCGTCGAGTCGGACGTCCCGTCGGTGAAGTGGTACCGGAACGTGTACGTCCCGTCGGTGGCCGCACGGAAGTCGACCGTGCGCCCGCCGTTGCTGAGGTTCACCGACGCGCCCGTGGGCGGCGTGTCGATCACGACGGCCGTCGGCGTGCCGAGGTCGTTGTCGAGGACCGGGATCGTGACGACCTGGTTCCGGATCGCCGAGGCGGTGTCGTCGCGCGCCTTGCCGGTCACGGTCACGCGCACGGTCGCGACGTCGGACATGTGCCCGGCGCGGTCCTTGAGCTGGTACGTGAACGTCGCCACGCCGGAACGGTTCGGTGGGGCGGTGTAGCGCAGCTGACCCGTGGTCGGCGCGGGCGCCACCGTCCCGAACGTCGGGGCGGTCACGTTCACGACGGGGTTGCTGGTCACGGGGCCCAGCACGTCGTTGAGCAGCACCGGGACGTCCACCCACTCGCCGACCGGGACGGACGTGTTGTCGTCGACGGCGATCGGCCGGGTCGTGTTGTTCCAGACGATGTCCTCGTTGGGGTCCACGAGCGACTGCGTCTGGTACGTGCAGGTGCCGCCGCAGCTGCCCGTCAGGTCGGGCCACTGCACGAGCGCCATCACGCGCAGCAGGCGCACGGTGTTCGCGGGCGTCACGGCGGGCGGCGTCGCACCGGCGCCGGTGCGCGTGCAGTCCTGGCTCGCGCCGCCGGTGGGCCGGTAGCACGTCCCGATGAGGATGGTCGACGTGTACTCGACCTTGTCGAGGACCGTGGTCCGCGTGATCGGCACCGCCGGGGCGGCGCCCGTCGCGGGCTGCGGGTCCCACGCGGGGTAGGTCTGGTCGAGCCCGTCGAGCCCCGCGGCCTGCGCGGCTGCCCAAGCCTGCTCGACGGCGGCCTGCGGGCGGTCGCGCAGCAGGCCGGAGAACTGGTGCGGCCCCTTGGTCACGGGCTTCGCGCTGACCGCGAACGCGTCCTCCATGGACTCGTTCGCGACCGTCACCGCGGACTGCGTGCGGGACTGGTGCGTGATCGAGCGGGTCCCGTTGACGAAGAAGTAGAGCGCCGTGGACGCCACGATGCCGACGATCGCGAGGGCGGCGATGACCTCGACGAGGGTGAAGCCGTCGTCGACCGGGCGGTGCGTGCGGTGCGCGATGCGGGTGGCGCTCACGTGCTCCTCCAACGAAGACCGAGCCGTACAGGGAAGTCGCCGGGGAGAGCGTGCGCTCTCCCCGGCGACCGACGTCGTCCTGCGTTCCAGCCGGGCGAGTCTCAGTCGGCCGTGGACGTCACGGTGAAGCCCGTGACGTCGTCGCCGGCCGTGCTCTGCAGGCCGCCCTTGCCGGAGTCGTAGATCCACGCGTCGCCGTCCGCGAGGCTCGACGGCTGGGCGCCGTCGGCGCGCGTCGCGGCGATCACGTACGACGCGTTGTCGTCAGCGACGTCCACCTTGAGGACGTTGCCCTCGGACAGGGCGATGGCGCCGAGCTCGGTCTCGCTCGTCGGGTAGCCGTTGTTCGCCGTCAGGTACGTCTCCATGGCCGTGGCGACCGTGCGGAGGTCCGACTTCATCGAGGCGTCGACCGCGCTCTTGCGCTGGTTGAGGAACACCGGGATCGCGATGGCCGCGAGGATGCCGATGATGATGACGACGACGAGGAGCTCGATGAGCGTGAAGCCCTTGTCCCCGTCCTTCTTGTTGAGCGCCTTGCTGATGCGAGCGATCATGCCCGTCCCCATTCAGGTGTCAGTTTCAGGTGTCAGCGGCACCGACCTCGCGGCCGGCTCCGCACCGTGCTTCGGACGGTGTCGTCGTGCACTTGACCCGCCGCCGCGCAGATCACCCGTGCGGCCGTACGCCAGCCGGGCGGGGTGCCGCGCAGCGGCGCCCGATCGGCCCAGCGGGGCCGTTCACCAGGCGCGCAGCCCGGCCGTGGGAGCGGTCGCGCTCACCAGGAGACGACGGCAACGCCCGCGCAGCGCGCGTCGTCCGCGTCGAGCCCGCCGCGGTCGAGGACCCACCGGCGCGAGTCCACGACCCCGTCGTGCCACCCGCGCACGCACCACGCGTCGCCGTCGGCGGCGACCTCGACGACGTTGCCCGGGCTCACGACCACCACGTCCCGCAACCGGTCGGTGTCGAGGGTCCCCGAGCCGTCGTCCGCCTGCGCGACCGCGAACGCGACGGACCGCAGGTCGGCCTGCACGGTGGTCTCGAGGGCTCGGGCCCGCTGACCGAGGAGCACCGGCACGGCGATCGCCGCGAGCACGCCCAGGACGGCGACGACCACGAGCACCTCGACGAGCGTGAAGCCCGGGTCGCCGCCAGGGCGACGGCTCACTGGACCAGCTCGAAGATCTTGAAGATCGGCATGTAGAGGGCGACGATCATGCCGCCGATGATCGAGCCGATCACGACGATCATGAGCGGCTCGATGAGGCTCGTCAGCTGCTCGGTGGTCGTCTCGACCTCCTGGTCGTAGAAGTCCGCGACCTTGCCGAGCATCGTGTCGAGCGCACCGGTGTCCTCGCCGACGGCCATCATCTGGACGACCATCGGCGGGAAGATCGGGTGCTCGGCGAGCGGACCGGCCAGCGACTCACCGGAGCGGACCGAGTCCTGCACCGCCTTGGTGGCGCGCTCGATGACGATGTTGCCGCTCGTCTCGCCGACGATCTCGAGCGCCTGCAGCAGCGGCACGCCGGCGTGCAGCATCGCGCTGAAGTTCCGCGTGAACCTCGAGATCGCGATCTTCTGGAAGAGCTTGCCGAACACCGGCATGCGCAGCTTGACCGGGTCGACGCGCTCACGCACGGCGCGGTCGTTCTTGTGCCGCGCCCACCAGACCCCGAACGCGACCAGCAGCGCGACGAGCGGGAAGATGCCGACCTTGAGGATCCCGGAGAGGAACACGAGGAACTGCGTCGGAGCGGGGAGGTCGCCGCCGAGCGAGGAGAACATCGACTCGAAGATCGGCACGATGAACAGCAGCATGCCGATGACGGCGAGGATCGCGACGACGAAGATGACGACCGGGTACGTCATCGCGCTCTTGACCTTGCCGCGCAGCTTGAGCTCGGACTCGAAGTTCCCCGCGACCGACACGAGCACCTGGTCGAGGAAGCCGCCGACCTCGCCGGCCTTGACCATGTTGATCATGAGCGGCGGGAAGACCTGCGGGTGCCGGCCGAGGGACGTCGAGAGCGCGACACCGGTCTCGACGTCGTTGCGGACCTGCGCGACGATCCGCTGCAGCGGCTTGGACTCGGTCTGCTCGGCGAGGATCGACAGCGCGCGCAGCAGCGACAGGCCGGAGCTGATCATCGTCGCGAGCTGGCGCGACATCACCGCGATGTCCTTGAGCGAGACCTTGTCGCTCATGCCGGGGATCTTGATCTCGGCGTTGAGGCCGCCGGTGCTGACCTCGTTGATCGAGACGGCCGCCATGCCCATCTCGCGCAGCCGGTTGGCGACCGCCGCCTGGTTGGACGCCTCGACGCGCCCCTTGACGATCTTGCCGCTGCGGTCGCGGACCGCGTACTCGAACGTCTTGCTCGCCATCAGTAGCCTCCGCCCGCGGCGACCAGGCCGGCCGCGCCCTGCGTCTGGCCGCCCATGCGGCCGGCCAGCCGGTTGAAGTCCTCGACGGGGTGGCACTTCTCGAGCCCGACCTCGTACGAGATCTTCCCGGTCTTGACGAGCTCGGCGAGGTGCTGGTCCATCGTGTGCATGCCCTGCTGGGCGCCGGCCTGCATGGCCGAGTAGATCTGGTGCGTCTTGCCCTCGCGGATGAGGTTGCGGATCGCGGGGGTGGCCACCATCACCTCGGTCGCGACGGCCCGCCCGGGGGCGTCGGTCCGCTTGCAGAGCGTCTGGCACACGACGCCCTGGATGGCCCCGGCCAGCTGCGTGCGCACCTGCGCCTGCTGCCCCGACGGGAACACGTCGATGACGCGGTCGATGGTCTGGGCGGCGTCCTGCGTGTGCAGGGTCGCGAACACCAGGTGGCCGGTCTCGGCGGCGGTGAGCGCGACGGAGATCGTCTCGAGGTCGCGCATCTCGCCGACGAGGATGATGTCGGGGTCCTGGCGCAGCACGTGCTTGAGCGCGTTGGCGAACGAGTGCGTGTCGGCACCGACCTCGCGCTGGTTGATGAGCGACTTCTTGTGGCGGTGCAGGAACTCGATCGGGTCCTCGACCGTCATGATGTGGTCCTCGCGCGTGCGGTTGGCGAGGTCGATGATCGCCGCGAGGGTCGTCGACTTGCCGGATCCGGTGGGACCCGTCACCAGCACGAGCCCACGCGGCAGGCCCGCGAACGTCCCGACGACCGGGGGCACGCCCAGCGCCTCGAGGGGCTTGATCTCGTACGGGATCACGCGGAAGGCCGCGCCGACCGACTCGCGCTGCTGGTAGACGTTCACGCGGAACCGCGCGACGTTGCGCACGGCGTAGGAGAAGTCGAGCTCGAGCGCCTCCTCGAACTGCTCGCGCTGCTTCTGCGAGAGGATCGAGTAGAGCGAGCGGCGAAGCGTGTCGGGCGCCATCGTGGCGAACTGCTCCATGGGACGCAGCGAGCCGCTCATGCGCACCATGGGCGGCGCGCCCGACGTGAGGTGCACGTCGGAGCCGCCGAGCCGCACGAGCTCGCGCAGGACGTCGTCGATCTCGATGTCGCCCTCGTGCCGCTCCTGCCCGACGCCGGCCCGCGTGACGGGGCGGTGCGCGGCCGGTGCGGGGCGGGGTGCTGCCGCGGGAGGCGCGGCCACGGCGGGCGCCGGCGCGTACGCGGGTGCCGCCGCACCCGGCTGCCCGGGCTGGGGCCACTGGCCGCCGTAGCCGGGGCCCGATGCGGGCGCGGCCCCGGACGCGGGCGGGTACGCGTGGCCTCCCCCGGGCGTCGTGGGGGGCGCGACGGGGCGCGCGTCGACCTGCCACGGGGCGGGGGCGCCCTGGGTCGGGACCCCGGGCACCGGCGTCGTCGCGGCCGGCGCCGTGGTCGCCTGCGGCCCGGCCGGACGGTACGGCGGCAGGCCCCTGCCCGGCTCGCCGGGACGCCCTTGGTACGAGTCGGTCACGTCTTCCTCCGTCGTCACGACGTCGTGCCCGCGGCTGCGGGCGTGGCACACGGGTGCCCGTGGTTGTCATCGGCCACGGCGCGAGCCGACTTGAGCCCGCGCCGCGGCCGGCGGGCGCCTCAGGCGACGACGCGCAGGATCTCCTCGATCGACGTCTGCCCCAGCGCGACCTTGTGCCAGCCGTCGTGCCGCAGCGAGACCATGCCCTGCTTCTCGGCGGTGGCCGCGATGTCGGCGGACGACGAGTGCGCGACGGCGTGCCGCTCGATGTCCTCGGTCACGCGCATCACCTCGTGCAGCGCGAGACGCCCCTTGTACCCGGTGCGCGAGCACGCGCTGCAGCCCGCGGGCCGGAACAGCTGCGGCAGCGGCTCCCCCGGCATCCACGGGAACCGGGCCGCCTCGAGCTCGGCCGGCGAGGGCTGGTAGGGCTCCTTGCACTTCGGGCACAGCCGCCGCGCGAGCCGCTGCGCGACCACGCAGTCGAGCGCCGAGCCCACGAGGAACGGCTCGATGCCCATCTCCGTCAGGCGCGTCACGGCCGACGGCGCGTCGTTGGTGTGGAGCGTCGACAGCACGAGGTGACCGGTGAGCGCGGCCTCGATCGCGATCTGCGCGGTCTCGTGGTCACGGATCTCGCCGAGCAGCACGACGTCCGGGTCGGAGCGCAGGATCGAGCGCAGGGCCGCGGCGAACGTCAGGCCCGCCTTGGGGTTGACCTGCACCTGGTTGATCCCCGGCAGCCGGTACTCGACGGGGTCCTCGACCGTGATGACGTTGATCTCCGGCCGGGACACCGCGTTGAGCGTCGCGTACAGCGTGGTCGACTTGCCCGAGCCCGTCGGCCCCGTCACGAGGATCATCCCGTAGGGCTTGGTGTACGACTCGCGGTACGTCTCGTAGTTGTGGTCCAGGAACGACAGGTCCCGCAGGTCGAGGCTCGCGGTGGAGTTGTCGAGGATGCGCATGACGATCTTCTCGCCCCACACGGTCGGCAGCGTCGCCACGCGCAGGTCGATCTTGCGTCCGTTGTGGTTCACCGACATGCGGCCGTCCTGCGGCTTGCGCTTCTCCGCGATGTCGATGTCGCTCATGATCTTCACGCGGCTGATGACGCCGCCCTGGATGTTCTTGGGCGAGCGCTGCGTCTCGTGCAGCACGCCGTCGATGCGGTACCGCACCCGCAGGTCGTGCTCGGTGGGCTCGATGTGGATGTCGGACGCGCGGTCGGTGATGGCCTGCGTCACGAGCAGGTTGACGTAGCGCACGATCGGCGCGTCGTCGTCGACGAAGTCCCCGAGGCGCGACAGGTCCGCCTCCGGCTCGGCGTGCTCCTCCTCGAACGCGCTGGAGAGGTCCTCCATCTCGTCGTCCGCCCGGCAGAACCGGTCGATCGCACGGTGCACGTTGTCGTAGGTCGCGACGACCGGGATGACGCCCATGCCGGACACCGTGCGCACGTCGTCGACCGCGACGACGTTGCCGGGGTCGGCGGTCGCGAGCACGAGCGCACCGTCGCGCAGGCCGATCGGCAGCACGGCGTAGCGCCGGCACAGCGCGCCCGGGACCATGCTGACGGCCGCGCGGTCGACCGCGTACTCGTCGAGGTCGACGAACTCCATGCCGACCTGCGCCGCCAGCGCGCGCACGAGCTGCGCCTCGGAGAGGACGCCCTGCTCCACGAGCGTGCGCCCGAGCGACGTCCCCATGGACGTCTGCACGTCGAGGGCCGCGAGCAGCTGCGCCTCCGTCACGAGCCCCTCGTCGAGCAGGACCTCACCCAGCTGCTTCACGCGCGCCTCCTCGTTCCGCGGCGCCGCGAGCTGGCGCCCCCGAGGTCATCGGCACGTGCGGGCCGCGCCTGAAGGACGCGTCGGCCGGATCACACCGGCGTCACGCCGCGGCGGCGATGGGTCAGGCGGCGGCGAGCGCGCCGCGCAGCGCCGCGTCCATCGCGTCGTGTGGCGCGACCCGACCGGTCATGAGGCGGACCTGCTCCGCCGCCTGGTGCAGCAGCATCCGCTCGCCGCCGACGACGGCGCCGCCCCGCGCGGCCCAGGCGCTGCCGAGCGCGGTGGGGCTCGGGTCGTAGCAGACGTCGAGGAGCGCACCCCGCACCGACGCGGGCAGCGCGGCCGCCACGCCGTCCGCCGCGTGCGCGGGGAGCGTGCTGACGACGACGTCGGCGCGCGCGATCTCCGCGGCGGCGTCGTCGAGCCGGCACAGCCGGGGCTCGACGCCCATGCGGTGCGCGGCCCGCAGCAGACCACCCGCGCGCGCCTGCGTGCGCACGTACACGCGCGGCGACGTGCACCCCAGCTGCGCGAGCGCCGCGAGCGTCGACGCGGCGGTCGCCCCTGCACCGAGCACGGCGCCGGTGCGCACGCCGTCGACGACGCCCGCCTCCCCGAGCGCCCGCACCAGACCGTGCACGTCGGTGTTCGCACCCGTGAGCGTGCGGCCGGCACCCGCGCCGTGCACGAGCACGGTGTTCACGGCACCCACGACCTCCGCCAACGGCTCCACGTGGTCGAGGAGCGGCAGCACCGTCTGCTTGAGCGGCATCGTCAGGCTCAGCCCGGCCCACGTCGGGTCCAGGTCGCGCAGGAACGTCGCGAGCGCGTCCTCCGTGACGTCGACCGCGTCGTACCGCCAGCCGTCGAGCCCGAGCGCGGCGTACGCGGCCGCGTGCAGCACGGGCGACAGCGAGTGCGCGACCGGGTGCCCGAGCACGGCGGCCCGGTGCACCGCGGTCGTCACCCGTCCTGCTCCTCGTCGCCCTGCGCCTCCTGGGCCGCCTTCTCGGCCTGCCACTGCCGGTAGAGCGCGCGGTTCTGCTCGTGCTCGTCGTTCGTCGTCGCGAAACGCGTCTCGCCGGTGTCGAGGTTGATCGTCATCCAGAACAGCCACGGACCGTCCGCCGGGTTGAGCACCGCGTCGATCGAGGGCTCCCCCGGTGCGGCGATCGGCGTCGGGGGCAGCCCGGTGACCCGGTTGAGGTTGTACGGGCTGTCCGACGTCTGGAGCATGTCCAGCGTCAGCTGCGTGCCCGGGATGCCGAGACCGTACGCGAGCGACGCGTCGATCTGCAGGCGCATGCCCTTCTCGAGACGGTTCTCGATCGCGCGCGCCATCTTGGGCCGGTCGGCGTCGAGCGCCGCCTCGCGCTCGATGAGCGACGCCTTGATGAGCACGGTCTCCCACTGGTCCTGCGGGACGCCCTTGGACGTGAGGACCTCGATCGTCTTGGCGACCATCTGGCCGACCATCTGCGCCGGCGTCGTGCCCGGCTCGTACTGGTACGTGGACGGGAACAGCCAGCCCTCGACGTTGCCGTTCGCCTCTGCCGGCAGCCCGATCGCCGCGGGGTCGGCGGCAGCGGCACGCAGCTCGTCGAGCGGGACGGTCGTGACCTGGCTGACCTTCTCGAGGATCTGCTCGACCGTCCAGCTCTCGGGGATGGTGACGCGCGTCGAGACCCGGCTCTTGGGGTCGAGGAGCGCGAGCACCGCGTCCTGGGCCTTCATCTCCAGCAGGAGCTGGTAGGTGCCCGGCTGGATGCTCGACGCGTCGGGGTTCGCGTTGAAGGCCGCCGTGAACGCCTTCGCGGTCGCGACGATCCCCGCCTCCTCGAGGGTCTTGCCCATGACGGCACCCGAGTCACCGGCGTTCACGGTGATGGTGGGAGCGCCGGGGCGGCCCGGGCCGGGGTAGTCGTCGACGCCGCGCGCCGCGCTCGAGTCGCCGCCGAACAGCGACCCGCCGACGAGCGAGTACACGACGTACCCGGCCCCGGCCACCAGCACGAGCGCGACGAGCAGGACGCCGATCGAGCGGCGACGGCGCTGCTTGCGCAGCCGCTCCTCACGCTTGCGCCCCGCGGCGCGCGAGCGGCGACGCGGAGGCTGCGCACCGCCGTCGGGGGTCGCGCGGTCACCGCCGAACAGATCGGGCGAACCGTCTTCCGACCTCACGGGGGCCCACCATTCCGTCTGGTTGCTCACGTGTGCGTCACTCCACCGTCGTCGTGCCGTCGCCCGCACCGCCCCCTGGTGCTGCCGCGTCACGGCCAGGGTCGACCTCGACCCGTTCCCCGGGACGTCGCCCCGTGGACCGCTCCGCGTCCAACGCCTGCTGCAGGATCACCACCGCGGCCGCCTGGTCGACGACCTGCCGGTGGCGGCGCCCGGATCGGCCGGACGCCTGGAGCGCGTGATGGGCGGACACCGTGCTCATCCGCTCGTCGACCAGCCGGACCTGGACGGGTCCGACCGCGCGCGCCAGTGCGACAGCGTACGCGCGCGCGAGCCCCGCCGACGACCCTTCCGCGCCCGAGAGATGGCGGGGAAGTCCGACGTACACGACATCCGCACCCCGTTCGCGCGCCTCGTGCGCGATCCGCGCGACGTCCGCGGCACCCGGCCGCGGCTTGCCGGACGCCCGCGCGACGGTCTCGACCGGCGTCGCGAGCAGGCCGTCGGGGTCGCTCGACGCGACCCCGACGCGCACCGTCCCGACGTCGACCGCGAGGCGCACGCCACGGACGACGGCGTCGCCGCCGTCAGCCACGGACCGCCGCGACGACGCCCTCGAGGGCCTCGCCGAGGCGCGCGGCGTCGGTGCCGCCGCCCTGCGCGACGTCGTCCTTGCCGCCGCCGCCACCGCCGAGCACGCCCGACGCCGTGCGCACGAGCTGCCCGGCGCGGTGCCCGGCCTCGCGCGCGGCGGCGTTGGTCGCGACGACCACCGCGGGGCGGCCCTTGACGACGCCGCCGACCGCGACGACCACCGGGGAGGACTCCCCCAGCCGCCCGCGGACGTCCAGCGCGAGCGTCCGCAGGTCGTCGCCCGACGCGAGCTCGCCCGCGTCGTGCGCGACGACGCGCGTCGCACCGACCTGCTGCGCACCGGCCGCGAGCGACCCGGCCGCGGCCAGCACCTGCGCCTGCTGGAGCGCCGCGAGCTGCTTCTCCGACTCCTTGAGCCGCGTGAGCAGCGACGAGACGCGGTCCCCGAGCTCGTCGGGGCGCGCGCCCAGCAGGCCCGAGAGCTGGCTCACGAGCGCGCGCTCCTTGGCCTGGTAGCCGTACGCCGAGTCGCCGACGAGCGCGTCGACGCGTCGCACGCCCGAGCCGATCGACGCCTCGCCGAGCAGCGTGACGAGCCCGAGCTCGCCCGAGCGACGCACGTGCGTGCCGGCGCACAGCTCGCGCGACCAGTCGCCGCCGATCGACACGACGCGCACCTCGTTGCCGTACTTCTCCCCGAAGAGCGCCATCGCGCCGAGCGCACGGGCCTCGTCGATCGCCATGACCGCGTCCGTGACCTCGAGGTCGTCCTGCAGGCGCTCGTTCACGCGCCCCTCGATCTGCGACAGCGAGGACGCCGGCACGGCCGCACCCGAGCGGAAGTCGAACCGCAGGCGGCTCGGCGCGTTCTCCGACCCCGCCTGCGTGGCGTTGTCGCCGAGCTCCTCGCGCAGCGCCTTGTGCACCATGTGCGTCGCGGTGTGCGCCCGGGCGATCGCGCGACGGCGCGCGGTGTCGATCGTCGAGACACCCGCGTCCCCGATCGTGAGCGTGCCGTCGACGAGCCGCCCGTGGTGCACCGACAGCCCCTTGATCGGCGCCTGCACGTCGTCGACCTCGACGATGCCGCCGTTCTCGAGGCTAATCGTGCCGGTGTCGGCGAGCTGGCCGCCCGCCTCGGCGTAGAACGGGGTGACGTCGAGCACGACCTGGACGTGCGCGGGCGCGGTCGCGGACGGCGCGGGCACGCCGTCGACGAGCAGCCCGACGACCGTCGAGCTCGCGGTCGTGTCGGTGTAGCCGACGAACCGCACCGGGGCGCCGTGGTCGGTGCTGAGGGTCTGGTGCAGCTGCTGGTAGGCGCTCGTGTCGGCGTGGCCGGTCTTCTTGGCGAGCGCGTCGGCACGCGCACGGTCGCGCTGCGCCTGCATGAGCGTGCGGAACGCCTGCTCGTCGACCGTGACGCCGTGCTCGGCGGCCATCTCGAGCGTGAGGTCGATCGGGAACCCGTAGGTGTCGTGCAGCGCGAACGCCTGGTCGCCCGTGAGCACCACGCCCGCGTCGCCCGCCGAGGCCTTCGCCTTGGTGACCGCGCCCTCGAAGATGGTCGTGCCGGCCGTGAGCGTCCGCAGGAACGCGTCCTCCTCGCCGTACGCGACCTGCGCGATGCGGTCGAAGTCACGCTCGACCTCGGGGTACGACACGCTCATGAGGTCACGGCTGACGGGCAGCAGCTCCGGCAGCGCGGCCTCCTCGACACCGAGCAGGCGCATCGACCGCACCGTGCGCCGCACGAGGCGACGCAGCACGTACCCGCGGCCCTCGTTCGACGGCGTCACGCCGTCGCCGATGAGCATGAGCGACGAGCGCACGTGGTCGCCCACGACACGCAGCCGGACGTCGTCCTCGCCGCCCGCGCCGTAGCGGCGCCCGGTGAGCTCGGCGGCACGCTCGATGACGGGGAAGACCTCGTCGGTCTCGTACAGGTTGTTCTTGCCCTGCAGCAGGTACGCGATGCGCTCGAGCCCGGCGCCGGTGTCGATGGCCTTGCGCTCGAGCTCGCCGAGCAGCGGGTAGTCCTTGCCACGCCCCTCGCCGCGCACGAACTGGTCGAACACGAGGTTCCAGATCTCGAGGTAGCGGTCGCCGCCGGGGTCGACCGTGCCGCCCTCCGCGTCGGGGCCGAACTCGGGACCGCGGTCGTAGTGCCACTCCGCGCACGGGCCCGCCGGGCCGGGCTGGCCCGTGTCCCAGAAGATCTCCTCGCGCGTGAGCCGCACGATGTGGCGCGGGTCGACGCCGACCCGGCGCAGCGTGTCGGCGGACTCCGCGTCCTCGTTCCAGATCGTCACCCAGAGCCGGTCGCCTTCCAGGCCCAGGCCGCCCGACGCCTGGTCGCCCGTGAGGAACTCCCACGCGAGCTCGATCGCGCCCTGCTTGAAGTAGTCGCCGAACGAGAAGTTGCCGAGCATCTGGAAGAACGTGCCGTGCCGCGTCGTGCGACCGACGTTCTCGATGTCGTTGGTGCGGATGCACTTCTGCGCGTTGGCGACCCGGGGCCAGGGGGCGTCCTGCGTGCCGAGGATGTACGGGATGAACGGCACCATGCCGGCGATCGTGAAGAGGATCGACGGGTCCGGGGAGATGAGCGGCACGGACGGCACGATGGCGTGGTCCTTGCTCGCGAAGTAGTCGAGCCAGCGCTGGCGGATCTCGGCGGTGCGCATGTCGTCCTCGTCAGGTGGGGGCCGTCGCCGGGCGGCGGCGGGAGGTTCGGTGGTGGGCGGCGCGCTGGCCGCGGGGCCGGGGCGGGCCCGGTCAGAAGAAGGGGGCGTGCTCGTCGTCGTCCGGGTCCTGCGTCGGCTCGCCGGCCCAGCCGCGCGCGGCGAGGTCGCGGGCGAGGTCGTCGCGCGGCGGGCGCCCCCCGAAGGAGTCACGCAGCTCGGCGCGGCGACGCGGCGCGGTGGCGCGCAGCTCGTCGAGGTCGACGTCGCCGACGAGCGCGTCGAGCAGCTCGGCCTCGCGCTCGGCGACCCCGGCCCGGAAGTCGTCGCGCGCCGCGCGCAGCGCGCGCGTGACCCGCAGCGCGCCGTCCACGGCGTCGGCCGAGCCGGCCGGTGCGTACGCGTCCACGAGCTGTCGGCCGCGGCGGACCACGACCACGGTCAGCGCGACACCCACGCCGACCCAGAACAGCCGCCTCATCGGCGGCCGCCCGCACGCAGGCCGGCCAGGGCGCGGCGCACGCCGTAGGAGAACGCCGCGACCTTGAGCAGCGGCGCACCGACGGTCGCGGTGACGAGCGAGGTGAGCGCCGAGACGTTCTCGCCGACCTGGGCTGCCGCGGTCGTCACGGTGTCGACCTTGTCCATCTGGGTGGCGGACGACGCCACGACCTTGGCGGTCTCGTCGAGCACGGGCAGCGAGTGGTCGGTGAGCTCCCGCACCGAGGTGCGCGCCTCGTCGAGGACGTTGCCGAGCTTGAGCAGCGGCACCGCGAGCAGGCCGACGAGCAGCACGAACGCGATCGCGGCGATGAGTCCCGCGACGTCACCGAGCATGGATGCGACCCCTCCTGTCGTGCGGCACCTGCGACGGTCGCCGCACATCGTCGGAGCGCGGCGACCCGCGCCGCGCGACCTGCGCCACCCTACCCGTCGGTCCGGTCGTGGCCGCGCCCCGGCCGGCGGCAGGGACGCGGACGCCCCGCGGCGCTGGTGCGCGGCGGGGCGTCCGTCGGTGCCGGGTCAGCGGGCGTAGAACTCGACGACCAGCTGGACCTCGCAGGTCACGGGGACCTCGGCGCGCTTCGGGCGGCGCACGAGCGTCGCGCTGAGCTTCTCGAGCTGGACCTCGAGGTAGCCGGGCACGGCGGGGAGCACGTCGCGGTGCGCGCCGGCGGCGGCGACCTGGAACGGCACGGTGGCCTGCGACTTGGGCTTGATCTGGATGGTCTGGCCCTCCTTCACGCGGAAGGACGGGCGGTCCACGATCTTGCCGTCGACGAGCACGTGACGGTGCGTGACGGTCTGGCGCGCCTGCAGGATCGTGCGGGCGAAGCCGGCACGGAGCACGAGCGCGTCGAGACGCGTCTCGAGGTCCTCGACCAGCGCCTCACCGGTCAGGCCCGGGGCCTTGCGGGCGTTCTCGTACGCCTTGGCGAGCTGCTTCTCGCGCAGCGCGTACTGCGCGCGCAGCCGCTGCTTCTCGCGCAGCCGGACGGCGTAGTCCGACTCGGTGCGGCGGCGCGCACGGCCGTGCTCGCCCGGGGGGTAGGGGCGCTTCTCGAAGTGCTTGACGGCCTTGGGCGTCAGGGCCAGGCCGAGCGCGCGGCTCAGGCGGACCTGGCGACGCGAGCGGGTCACGTTGCTCACAGCTGTACTTCCTGTCGTGTCTCGTGACGATCACACCCGTGCACCGGACGAGGTCCGGACGGACAGGACGTCCGACGGGTGCGGGGCCGACCACGGTGCACCCGGCACGGAACACGGGTGCGGGCTGAGGCCCCAGGGACGTCGCCCGTGCGTCGTACGCCGGGCAACCCCGCAATGCTACCCGCCGCGGGGCCGCGACCGGAAATCCCGACCCGCGGCCCCGTCGTGCGACGGCCTCGCGCCAGGTGTCGAACCTTCGAGACGAACGGGCGCGCCCGCACCGTTCGCGTCGTCAGCCGTCGCCCAGGATCGCCCGGATGCGCGCCACCCGCTCGGCCACCGACCGCTCGAACCCCCGGTCGGACGGCTCGTAGTACCGGGTGCCGACCAGCTCGTCGGGCAGGTACTGCTGCGCCGCCACGGCGTGCGGCTCGTCGTGCGCGTACACGTACCCCTTGCCGTGCCCGAGCCCCTGCGCGCCGGCGTAGTGCGCGTCCCGCAGGTGCGGCGGGACCGTCCCCATGCGGCCCGCACGCACGTCCTCCAGGGCGCGGTTGATGCCCGCGTACGACGCGTTCGACTTGGGGGCGGTCGCGACGTGCACCACGGCCTGCGCGAGGATGATCCGCGCCTCCGGCATGCCGATGAGCGCGACCGCCTGCGCCGCCGCGACGGCGGTCTGCAACGCGCTCGGGTCGGCCATGCCGACCTCCTCCGACGCGGCGATCACGACGCGCCGGGCGATGAACCGTGGGTCCTCCCCCGCGGCGACCATGCGCGCGAGGTAGTGCAGCGCCGCGTCGACGTCGGACCCGCGCATCGACTTGATGAACGCGCTCACGACGTCGTAGTGCTGGTCGCCGTCACGGTCGTAGCGGACGGCCGCCACGTCGATCGCGCGCTCCATGGTCGCCAGGTCGACGACGGCGGGCTCCGCGGGGTCGGCGTCCGGGTCGCGGTCCCCCAGCGCGGCGCCCGCCGCCGCCTCGAGGATCGTCAGCGCCTTGCGCGCGTCGCCGCCCGCGAGCCGCAGCAGGTGGTCGGCCGCGTCGTCGGTCAGCACGACCGACGCGTCCAGCCCTCGCTCGTCCTCGACCGCGCGCAGCACCAGGGACCGCACGTCGTCGGTCGTGAGCGGCTGCAGCGTGAGCAGCAGCGACCGGGACAGCAGCGGCGAGTTCACCGAGAACGACGGGTTCTCGGTCGTCGCCGCGACGAGCGTGACCCACCGGTTCTCGACGCTGGGCAGCAGCGCGTCCTGCTGGGCCTTGGTGAAGCGGTGCACCTCGTCGATGAACAGCACCGTCTCGGACCCGTCCGCCGCGAGCCGCCGACGCGCGTCCTCGACCACCGCGCGCACGTCCTTGACGCCGGCCGTCACGGCCGACAGCTCCACGAACCTCCGGCCCGACGTCGCGGCCACGAGGTAGGCGAGCGTCGTCTTGCCGGTCCCGGGCGGGCCCCACAGGATCACGGACGACGGCGCCGCGCGCCGCGCGGCCTCGTCGGCCGGCTCGACGAGCCGGCGCAGCGGCGAGCCCGCCACGAGCAGGTGCGCCTGACCGGCCACCTCCGCGAGCGTGCGCGGACGCATCCGCACCGCGAGGGGGGCGCCGGCGGAGGGCGCGGGCAGCCCCTGCGCGGTCGACGTGACCGCGTCGAACAGGTCCATGCCGCGAGCGTACGCACCGGTGCCGACGTCCGGCCCCGCGGGGCCGCGCACCGGCGCGACCTGCCACGGGGCGCCGGGACGTGCGCGGGGCGCCGCAGACCTGCGACCATGACCCGCGTGTTCGCACGCCTGGGCCGCTCGGTCGCCCACCACCCGCGCCTGACGGTCGTCGTCTGGCTGGTCCTCACGGTCGTCGGCTACGGCCTCGCCGTGCAGGGCCTGCACGGCGAGAGCCTGTTCGACCGCATGAGCACCGGCGCACCCGGCGTGCCGGGGGCGGAGTCGACCCGCGGGCAGGAGATCCTCGCCGCCGAGCGCACGACGGGCCCGGGCGTCACCCTCGTGGTCTCGGGCGTCGACCCGGCCGCACCCGAGGTCGCGGCCGCGCTCGAGCCCGCGCGCACGGAGCTGGCCGCGCTCGACGACGTCGCGTCGGTCATCGACCCGTTCGTCCTGCCCGGCGGCGTGACGAGCCCCGCGGCGGCACCGCTGCTCGCGCAGGACGGTCGCGGGTTCCTCGTGGTCGTCGAGCTGGCGCCCGACCTGGGCCCCGACGCGCAGTCCGCGGCGCTGGCGGACGTCGAGCAGCGGCTGCGCGACGTCCCCGGCGACCTGCGCGCCGTCGCGCCCGACGTGCACGGCGTCGTGGGGGCCGAGCACCTCATCGTCGAGGAGATCACCGACCAGGTCGAGCAGGACCTGCGCACGGGCGAGCTGGTCGCGCTGCCGGTCGCGCTGCTCGTCATGGTCGTCGTCTTCGGCGGCTTCCTGGCCGCCGCCATGCCCATGGCGGGTGCGCTCGCCTCCATCGCGGGCGGCCTCGGCGGGCTACTCGCGATGACGTACGTCATGGACGTCGACGCGTCCGTCGTCAACGTCGTCACCGTGCTCGGCCTGGGCCTGTCGATCGACTACGGGCTGCTCGTCGTGTCCCGGTTCCGCGAGGAGCTGCACCGGCTCGTCGACGTCGACGGCGGCGCGGGCAGCCGTCGGCGCCGCGGCGACGGACCGGTCGTCACCGCGGTCGAGCGGACCATGGCCACCGCCGGACGCACCGTCGTGTTCTCGGCCGTCACGGTCGCCGTCTCGATCGCCGGCCTCCTGGTGTTCCGACCCGAGATCCTGCGGGCCATCGGTGCCGGTGGCGTCGTCGTCGTGCTCGTCGCGGTCGCGACGGCCGTGACGCTCGTCCCCGCGCTGCTCACGCTCGCGGGCCGGCACCTCGCGCGCCCCGGGCTGCTGTCCCGCCTGCCGGTGCTGCGGCGCGCGTCGGACGTGCAGCGCGAGGACGGCGCGTTCTCGACGCTGGCCGCCCGCGTCCAGCGGCACCCGTGGTGGGTCATGCTGGGATCGGTCGTCGTGCTCGGCCTGCTGGCGTCCCCCGCGCTCGGCACGCAGCTGCGGATCAGCGGGCTCGAGCTGCTGCCCGCCGGCACCGCGCAGCGCGAGTACGTGGCGGACCTCGAGGAGAACTACCCCGGCGCGTCGTCCGCCGCCGTCACGGTCGTGGCAGCGACGTCCCTCGAGGACGCGACGGCGTGGGCCGCGGAGCTCGCCGAGCTGCCCGACGTCGCGTCCGTCGACCCGCCCGCGCCGCTCGGCTCGTACGTCGTCATCGGCGTCCGCGCCGCGACCGACGACCCGGGAGGCCCCGTCGCCGCCGACGTGGTCCGCCAGGTGCGCGCGTCCGACGTGCCGTTCGACCGCTGGGTCGTCGGGCAGGCCGCGTCGCAGATCGACTTCACCGCCTCGCTCGTCGCACGCGCGCCGCTCGCGCTGGGGATCGTGGGCGTCGCGACCCTCGTGCTGCTGTTCCTCATGACCGGGTCGGTCGTGATCCCCGTCAAGGCGCTGCTGACCAACGCGCTGTCGATCCTGGCGGCCCTGGGCGTCATGGTGTGGGGCTTCCAGGACGGCCATCTCGAGGGCCTGCTCGGCTTCGAGTCGCCCGGCGGCATCGAGACGTACGTGCTCGCGCTCGTCGTCGCGTTCGCGTTCGGGCTCGCCATGGACTACGAGGTCTTCCTGCTGTCGCGCGTGAAGGAGCTGCACGACGAGGGCATGGCGACCGACGCCGCGGTCCGCCTGGGCCTGCAGCGCTCGGGCCGCATCATCACGTCGGCCGCCGCGATCATCGTCGTGGTGTTCGCGGGCTTCGTCGCGGGCGACCTCGTGGTCATCAAGGAGGTCGGGTTCGCGCTGGCGGTCGCCGTGCTCATCGACGCGACGATCGTGCGCCTGCTGCTCGTCCCCGCCACCATGACGGTGCTCGACCGCGCGAACTGGTGGGCCCCACGCCCCCTGCGCCGGCTCTACGAGCGCTTCGCGATCCTGCACTGACGCGCGTCACCCGCGCGGCCGACGCGCCACGGCGCCGCCGTGCGGTAGGCAGGCGGGATGGCCCGGATCCCGCTCGCACGACTGGCGCCCACCGACCCCGCCGCCTACCGCCGGCTGCGGTGGCGCGCCCGCGCGTGGACCCTCGCGGTCGCGGCCGTCGTCGTGGCGATCACGACGCACATCCTCGTCCTGACGAGCTCGACCGACGCGACGACGCGCAAGTCCGCCGCCCTGGTGTTCCTGGACGGGTCGCTGCTCGTGATCCTGCTGGTGCCCGTGCTGTGGTTCCAGTGGCGCCGGTCGTTCCACGCGCGGCCGCAGCAGCTGTCGGTCGACGACGGCGACGGCACCTGGATGGGCGTCCCCGAGCTCGACGAGGCGCCCCGTCCGCACCTCACGCTCGGGTCCGGCGAGGAGGCTCCTCGCCGGTGGTGACGGTGCGCCCCGCTCAGGGGCGGTCGGCGCCCGGCGGCCCGTAGCCGGCGTTCTCGACGTCGACCGCGAACCCGAGCGACTGGTACACGTGCCGCGCGGCCGCGTTGTCCGCGTACATCCCGAGCGACGCCCACGGCGCCCCGCCCTCGAGGGCGCGTCGCGTCGCGACGGCGGTGAGCGCGGTCCCCAGGCCCCGGCCGCGTGCCGCGGGCACGACGCCGAGGCCGTGCAGGTGGACCGAGCGCGCGCCGTCCACGCCGCCGCGCCACGCGACGCCGATCACGCCGAGCAGGTCGTCGTGATCGCCCTCGACGCCCCACCAGGCTGCGTCGTCGTCGGCGCCGGGCCGCGCCTGCGTCGTGGGGTTGGCGGCGTCCAGGCACGCGGCGATCGCCGGGGCGTCGCGGTCCGGGTCGAGCGCACGCACGGCGCCCTCGCCCTCCACTGGCCGCGGCGGTGCGGCGCTCGTCAACCGGTCCCACGCCGTGCGGCGCACGACGCCCGCGGCCGCGAGCGCCTCGGGCGGGACCGGCACGTCGCGCGGTGCGGTGACCCACCGCGCCCCCGCCGCGTGCGCGACCAACGCCGGCGGGAGCAGCGTCGCGAGGGACCCCGGGTCGCCGACCGCCCACACGGCGGGCCCGTCCCCGACGTCGCGCACGAGGACGGCCGCGTGGTCGTCGGACGCCACGACGCACGCCGCGGCCCAGCGCTCCCGGTCGGACAGGACGTCGCGCCGGGTGCGCAGGGCCGCGGGCAGCCGGGCGAGGAGCCCGTCGGTCACGCGGTGGCGGGTGCCTCGGGCGCCGCGTCCGCCGCCTTCGGCTGCTTCGGCTTCGCGTCGACGCCGGTCTCGCGCCGCTGCTCGACCGAGATCGGCGCGGGGGCACCCGTCAGCGGGTCGTAGCCGCCGCCCGACTTGGGGAACGCGATGACCTCGCGGATGGACTCCGAGCGCGTCAGCAGGGCCGTGATGCGGTCCCAGCCGAACGCGATCCCGCCGTGCGGCGGCGCGCCGAACTGGAACGCGTCGAGCAGGAAGCCGAACTTCTCCTGGGCCTCCTCGGGGCCGATGCCCATGACCTCGAACACGCGCTGCTGCACGTCACGGCGGTGGATACGGATCGAGCCGCCGCCGATCTCGTTGCCGTTGCACACGATGTCGTACGCGTACGCGAGCGCGGCCCCCGGGTCCTCCTCGAAGCGGTCGACCCACTCGGGGGTGGGCGAGGTGAACGCGTGGTGCACGGCGGTCCACGCGCCGCCGCCGACCGCGACGTCGTCGTCCTCGCCCGTCGGCTTGAACAGCGGGGCGTCGACGACCCACACGAACGACCACGCGTCCTCGTCGATCAGCCCGCCGCGGCGGCCGATCTCCAGGCGGGCGGCGCCCAGCAGCGCGCGGGCCTCCGTCGCCTTCCCGGCGGCGAAGAACACCGCGTCGCCGGGCTGCGCGCCGACCGCGGCCGCGAGGCCGGCCCGCTCGGCGTCGGTGATGTTCTTGGCGACCGGGCCGCCGAGCTCGCCGTCCTCGCCCACCGTGACGTAGGCCAGGCCCTTGGCGCCGCGCTGCTTGGCCCACTCCTGCCACGCGTCGAACCCGCGGCGCGGCGTGCTCGCCCCGCCCGGCTGGACGACCGCGCCCACGTACGGCGCCTGGAACACGCGGAACGGCGTCTCCGCGAAGTACGACGTGAGGTCCGTCAGCTCGAGCCCGAACCGCAGGTCGGGCTTGTCGGTGCCGTAGCGCTCCATCGCGTCGGCGTAGGTCATGCGCGGGATCGGCGTGGTGATCTCGTGGCCGATGAGCCGCCACAGCGCGGTGAGGACGGCCTCGGCGAGCTCGATGACGTCGTCCTGGTCGACGAAGCTGGCCTCGACGTCGAGCTGCGTGAACTCGGGCTGCCGGTCGGCGCGGAAGTCCTCGTCGCGGTAGCAGCGCGCGATCTGGTAGTAGCGCTCGAGGCCCGCGACCATGAGCAGCTGCTTGAACAGCTGCGGCGACTGCGGGAGCGCGTACCAGGAGCCCGGCGCGAGGCGCGCGGGCACGACGAAGTCGCGCGCGCCCTCGGGGGTCGAGCGCGTGAGCGTCGGGGTCTCGACCTCGACGAAGCCGCGGTCGTCGAGCACGCGGCGCGCGGCCTGGCTCACCTGGGCGCGCAGGCGCAGCGCGTGCGCGGGGCCCTGGCGGCGCAGGTCGAGGTAGCGGTAGCGCAGACGCGCCTCCTCGCCGACCGGCTCGTCGACCGACGCGGACACCTGGAAGGGCAGCGGCGCGGACTCGTTGAGCACGACGACCTCGTGCGCGACGACCTCGACCTCGCCCGTCGCGAGGTTCGCGTTCTCGTTGCCCTCGGGGCGTCGCCCGACCTCGCCGGTGACCTGCAGCACGTACTCGGCCCGCAGGCCGTGCGCGACGGCCTCGTCGCGGATGACGACCTGGGCGATGCCCGACGCGTCCCGCAGGTCGACGAACGCCACGCCGCCGTGATCGCGCCGCCGGTCCACCCAGCCCGTGAGGGTGACGGTGGTGCCGATGTGCTCGGCTCGCAGCGAGCCGGCGGTGTGGGTGCGCAGCACGGGAGGAGGTCCTTCGGGTCGGGTGCACGACGCCCGGTCGGGCGTCCGGACGATCCTAGTCGCGCCGCAGGGTCGCGGGCCGCACGCATTCGCCCGCCACCGGGCCGCGCCACGGCGCACGGCCGGCGTCAGAACAGGGTCGGCACGGGCGCCGCCGCCTCGACCCGGTCGGCCTCCCCGGCCCCGCCCGCCCGCGCGCGCCACGCCCGACGGTCCTCGCCCGCGCCGAAGCCGTGCCGCGCGAGCGCGGGTGCGACGCGCGCGTCGAGCCAGCGCTGGTAGTCGCGCGGGACGTACGCGCCGTCGCCGTACAGGCGCCGGTACCGCGGCAGCAGCGCGGGCCGGTGGGTGCGCAGCCAGTCCCCCATCACGGCCTTCACCGCACCGCGCAGGTGCAGCGCGAGGACGGTCACCGACGTCGCGCCGGCGTCACGGACGGCGCGCAGCAGCGCGTCGAGGTGCTCGTCGTCGTCGGTCAGCCACGGCAGCACGGGCGCGACGAGCACGCCGCACGCGAGTCCCGCGTCGCGTGCCGCCCGCACCAGCTCGAGCCGCGCGCGCGGCGTGGGCGTGCCGGGCTCGAGCGCGGCCTGGAGCTCCTCGTCGACCGTCGCGAGGGACACGCTGACCGCGACGGCGCCACCGGCGGCCACCACGTCGCCCAGCTGCGGCAGGTCGCGCCGCAGCAACGTGCCCTTGGTGAGGACCGACAGCGGCGTGCCGGAGCCCGCGAGCGCGTCGATGATCCCGGGCATGAGCCGGTAGCGCCCCTCGGCGCGCTGGTAGGGGTCGGTGTTGGTGCCGAGGGCGACGTGCTCGCGCCGCCAGGACGCCCGGGTGACCTCGGCGCGCAGCACCTCGACGACGTTGGTCTTGACGACGATCTGCGTCTCGAAGTCGCGGCCGGCGTCCAGGTCGAGGTACTCGTGCGTGGGCCGGGCGAAGCAGTAGGCGCACGCGTGCAGGCACCCGCGCATCGGGTTGACGGTCCACCGGAACGGCACGGCGGAGGCGTCAGGGACGCGGTTGAGCGCGCTGCGGCACAGCACCTCGTGGAACGTCACGCCCGCGAAGTCGGGCGTGCGGACGCTGCGCACCAGGCCGGGCAGGGCCCGCAGCTCGAGGCCCGGCAGCGCACCGGCGTCGACCTCCTGGGTCTTCTGGGCGTCCCATCGCACCGCACGAGTCGAACACGTGTTCGAACCGATGTCAACGAGGTGTCCCGATGCGGACGGCGACCGCCGTGACCGTCGGCGCCGCAGGCGCCGACGAGAAGCCGAACCGCACGGCCGGCTCGACGCGGCGCAGCGGCCCGAGCGCGCGGCCGCCCCACGTGGCCTCGAGCGCGACCACCGCGTGCTGGTCGCGCGCGGCGTAGGTCTCGGGCGAGCCGTCGCGCCCCGTGCCGCGCGTGCGGACGCCCGGCACGACCAGGCCCGCGACGGCGTCCACCACCGGGGCCGTCAGCGGCAGGTCGACCAGGCGGGGCGGCAGCGCGCGCAGCGCGACCCCGACGGCCGTGCGGGCGCCCACCGTCAGACGCGCGTCGAGCGGCCCCGCGACGACGGTCCACGTGCGGGCGTCCGCGTCGGGGACGACGCGCACGTCGACCAGGTGGACCGCGTCGAACGTGTACAGCCGCTCGACGAGCGCCGCGACGTCGGGCCGTGGCGCGAGCAGCACACGTGTGCCGTCGGGTCGTTCGACCATGACGTCGGCGAACGCGCCGAGCGGTGACCGCAGCCAGCGCCCGACCACGAGTCGCGTGCCCTCGGCCGTGCCGACGCCGGCGATGTGGCCGCGCAGCGTGAGCGGACCGGTGGCGGGGACGTGCTCGCGCGGGGTCACGCGCACACGCTAGGCACGCCGGGTCCCCGGCGCGCGCCGGCACCGCCGACGGACGGCGGGACGGCCCGGCGGACACGTGCGCGCCGGTGCCCCCCGCACCGCACGCCTGTCCGTCGGTGGCCGATCCCGACGCGTGCCCGCGCCGGTCGGCGGTCGAGGCCGGCGCGCCCGGTCAGCCCGCGACGACGCGCGGCAGGAGGTCCTCGGCGGGCGGCGTCCACGACGCGGCGTCGGCGACGACCTGCTCGCCCGAGCGGATGTCCTTCACCTCGTCCTGCCGCGGCGCGCCGTCGTCGGTGGTGTCGCCGACGAACCACACGAACGGGATGCCGCGCCGGTCGGCGTGGCGGATCTGCTTGCCGAACTTCGCGGCGCTGGGCGCGACCTCCGTCGGCACGCCGCGCGCGCGCAGCGCGGCCGCGACGGCGTCGGACTGCGCGCGCCGCTCCTCGCTCGTGACGGCGACGAGCACGGCGGTCGGCACCGAGCGGGTCGCGCGCACGAGGCCGGCCGAGAGCAGACGCGACACGAGCCGCGAGACGCCGATCGACAGGCCGACCCCGGGGTAGGTGGTCGCGCCGTCGGACGCGAGCGTGTCGTAGCGCCCGCCCGAGCAGATCGAGCCGAGGTCCTCGTGGCCGACGAGCACGGTCTCGTAGACCGACCCCGTGTAGTAGTCGAGGCCGCGCGCGATGCGCAGGTCGGCGACCACCACGCCCGGCGCCCGCTCGGCCGCCGCGGCGACGAGCGCACCGAGCTCGGCGAGCCCCTCCTCGAGCAGGTCGGTGGACGCGTCGTGCCGTGCCGCGATCTCGCGGACGCGGTCGACGACCGTGGCGTCCTCGCCGCGGACGCCCGCGAGCTCGAGGCACGCGGCGGCCTGCGCGGCGGACGCGCCGGCCTCGGCCACGAGCAGCTCGGCGACGGCGTCGGGGCCGATCTTGTCGAGCTTGTCGATGCCGCGCAGGACGGCCTCGACGACGTCGAGCCCGAGGCCGCGGTAGAACCCCTCGGCGACCTTGCGGTTGTTCACGAGGATCCGCACGGGCGGCACGCCGAGGTCCCGCAGCGCGCCGAGCGCGTCGGCCATGACGAGCGGGAGCTCGACCTCGTAGTGGTACGGCAGCGCGCCCGCGCCGACCACGTCGATGTCCGCCTGCACGAACTCCCGGAACCGGCCGTCCTGCGGGCGCTCGCCGCGCCAGACCTTCTGGATCTGGTAGCGCCGGAACGGGAACGCGAGGTGCCCGGCGTTCTCGAGCACGTACCGCGCGAACGGCACGGTGAGGTCGAAGTGCAGGCCGAGCTGCCCGGCGCGCTCGGCGGGTGCGTCCGGGTCCTCCTGGAGCCGGCGCAGCACGTAGACCTCCTTGGAGGTCTCGCCCTTGCGCAGCAGCTGGTCGAGCGGCTCGACGGCCCGCGTCTCGATGCCCGCGAACCCGTGGAGCTCGAACGTGCGGCGCAGCACGTCGAGCACGTGCTGCTCGACGATGCGCCCCTCGGGCAGCCACTCGGGGAATCCGGACAGGGGTGTGGGTCGCGCCATGGCTCCGATGATCCCAGACGTGCGGAGCGCCTCGTGCACGGTCCGCGGGCCGGTCGTCAGCGCACGGCGCGCAGGTACGGGTTGGTGGCGAGCTCGGTCGCCACGTCGGTCGCGGGGCCGTGCCCGGGCAGCACGCGCGCGGCGCGCGGCAGGGCACCGACGACGTCGCGCAGCGTGGTCGCCATCGCGGCCGGGTCGCCGCCGGGCAGGTCGGTGCGCCCGACGCTCCCGGCGAACAGCACGTCGCCGCTGAGCACGACCGGCTCGGGGGCGTCGTCGCCCAGGACGTAGAGCGTCGAGCCCTCGGTGTGGCCCGGCGCGTGCCGGGCCGTGAGCCGCACGCCGCCGAGGTCGAGCACCGTGTCCGGTGAGCGGTCGCCGTCCGCCGTGCCGAACGTCTCGACGTGCGCGGGCGCGTGCCACGAGCCGAGGTCGACGCCCGCGGCGGCCAGCGCCTGCGCGAGCGGACCGGTCGGGTCGTGCCGCGGGTCGAGCACGCCCAGGCTCCCGAACGGGTCGTCGAGCCGGTACGCGTCGCCCGCGTGCAGCAGCACCGGCACGCCGAACGCGTCGGCGAGCGCCGGGGCGTCCCACGTGTGGTCGGCGTGCCCGTGCGTGACGAGCACCGCGCGCGGGTGCAGGTCACGCTCGGCGACGGCGCGGCGCACCTGCTCCCCCGCACCGGCCCCCGGGTCGACGACCACGCACGTGCCGTCGTCCGCGACGACCACCGAGCAGCGTGCCGCGAAGACCGGTGCGACGAGCGTGAGGATCTGCATGCGGCCACGCTAGACGAGGGCCGCGACGCACCGGCGCGCGCGTCGCGGCACGGGTGCACGGCGACGGCCCCGCCTTGCCTAGACTGTCGGGGTCCGGCACCAGGTCCGCCGGAGCCGGGCCGCACGGCCCGGGCCGCAGAAGGCACGGCGCACCCCGCCGGCACGACGAGTCGAGGAGAGCGGTGTCTTCGAAGCGCGAGCGCGAGAACGCGCACCGCCGGCACGAGAAGTGGCAGGCGCGTCAGGTCGAGGCGCAGCGCGCGCGGCAGCGGCGCACGCGCACGGTCGCCGTCGGCGTCGTCGGGGTGCTCGCGCTCGGCATCGGCGTCGCCGCGGTCGCGGGCCTCACGCGCGGCGGCGAGCCCGTCGAGGCCGCACCGACCGGCGCGGCCACGGCACCCGCGGCCCTGCCCGCACGGACCGGCAACGGCGGCGCCGTGCCCGACCCGGCGCTCGCCGAGGGCCGCACGTGGACCGGGACGCTGCGCACGTCCGCCGGTGAGATCGGCGTCGAGCTCGACGGCGCGGCCGCGCCGCAGGCGGTCGCGAACTTCGTGACCCTGGCGGACGAGGGCTACTTCGACGACACCCTGTGCCACCGCCTCGTCACGACCGGCATCCACGTGCTGCAGTGCGGCGACCCGACGGCGACCGGCCAGGGCGGCCCGGGCTACGCGTGGGGCCCGGTCGAGAACGCCCCGGCCGACGACGTCTACCCGGCGGGCACCATCGCCATGGCGCGCGTCAGCGGCGACGGTGCCTCGATGGGCTCCCAGTTCTTCCTCGTCTACGAGGACTCGCAGATCCCGTCCGACGCGGCGGGTGGTTACACCGTGTTCGGCCGCATCACGTCCGGTCTGGACGTCGTGCAGGCCATCGCTGACGCGGGGACCCAGGACGGCAGCGAACGTCCGGTCACCGACGTCACCATCGAGGGAGTGGAGATCCAGTGACCGAGCACCCGACGACGCCGTCCGTGGACGACGCCGAGCAGGCTCCCCCCCTCGCGGGTGACGCGCCGGCACCCGAGGCCGAGGCCGCGCCCGACGTCGTGCAGGACGCGCCCGAGGCCGTCGAGCCGGCCGCCGCTCCCGAGCCGCAGGGCGCGACGACGTCCGACGACGCCGCGCCCGGCGACGGCGCGCCTGCCGAGAGCACGCCAGACGAGAGCACGCCCGCTGACGACACGCCCGTCGAGGGCACGGACGGCGACGCCGCGCAGGCCCCCGCCGACGTCACCGAGACGCCTGCGGGCACCGACGCACCGGACGCCGCGCAGGCACCGGAGACGGCGGCGACCGCGGCACCGGCCACCGAGGCGGAGCCCGCGGCCGAGCCGGAGGCGGCGGAGACGGCCGCCGCCAATGCGGAGGCGCCCGTCGCCTCGGGCGCCCCGCGCCCGCGTCCCCGCCCGGGCGGTCCGCGCCCCACCCCGGCCTCGCTGCGACCCGGTCCGCGCCCGGCGGGCGCCGCGGCACCAGCGACCCCCGCGGTGCCGGTGCCCACGCCCGACGAGGAGGCCGAGGCGGCGCGAGCCGCCACGTTCGGTCGCGTCGACGAGGACGGCACGGTGCACGTCGTCGAGGCCGCGGGCGAGCGCGTCGTGGGCCAGTTCCCGGGCGCGAGCGCGCCCGAGGCGCTCGCGCTGTACGTGCGGCGCTTCCTCGACCTGCAGGCCAAGGTCGCGCTGTTCGAGGCCCGGCTGTCCGCGACCGACCTCTCGGTCAAGGAGATCGACCAGACCCTCACGCGTCTCACCGAGGAGCTCGCCGAGCCCGCTGCGGTCGGGGACCTCGACGGGCTGCGTACGCGGCTCGAGGGCCTGCGCGAGCGTGCGCGCGAGCGACGCGCCCAGGCCGAGGCCGAGCGCGCCGCGGCCCGCGAGGCCGCGATCGCCGCCCGGACGCAGATCGTCGAGCAGGCCGAGAAGATCGCCGCGACCGACCCGTCGCGCATCCAGTGGCGTCCGGCGGGCGAGCAGCTGCGCTCGCTCCTCGACCAGTGGAAGGACGCGCAGCGCTCGGGCCCGCGCATCGACCGCCCCACCGAGGAGTCCCTCTGGAAGCGGTTCAGCCACGCGCGCACGACGTTCGACCGCGAGCGGCGGCACTTCTTCGCCGAGCTCGAGTCGCGCAACGCCGACGCGAAGGCCGCCAAGGAGCAGCTCGTCGCGGAGGCCGAGGCGCTGTCCACGAGCACCGAGTGGGGTGCCACGTCGGCGGCGTACCGCGACCTCATGACGCGCTGGAAGGCCGCGGGCCGCGCCAGCCGCCAGGTCGACGACGCGCTGTGGGCCCGGTTCCGCACGGCGCAGGACGCGTTCTTCGCGGCCCGCGACGCCGCGAACCAGGCCGTCGACGAGGAGTTCCGCGCCAACCTCGAGGTCAAGGAGGCGCTGCTGGTCGAGGCCGAGGCGCTCCTGCCCGTGCGTGACCTCGCCGCAGCGAAGGCCGCGCTCCGCTCGCTCCAGGACCGCTGGGACGCGGCGGGCAAGGTCCCGCGCGCCGACCTGCAGCGCGTCGAGGGTCGCATGCGCGCCGTCGAGAACGCGATCCGCGACGCCGACTCCGCGCAGTGGCGCCGGACCAACCCCGAGACGCGTGCCCGCGCCGAGGGAGCGGCGGCACAGCTCGAGCAGGCCATCGCCGGGCTCGAGGCCGACCTCGAGAAGGCCCGCGCCGCCGGCGACCAGCGGAAGATCGCCGACGCGCAGGCCGCGCTCGACGCGCGTCGCGCGTGGCTCGAGCAGGTGCAGCGCGCCGCGGACGACGCCCGCGGCTGATCCGCCGTCCACAGGATGCCCGTCCGCTCCCCCGCCCGGGGAGGCGGGCGGGCATCCTGCGTACGTGAGCACACCCGCACCGCCCGTCGTCCCCGCCGTCCCCCGCGCGCTGCGGCAGCTGCGTCCGGGGCCGCGCCCCGGCCGCTCGGTGGTGCACCGCGCCGACGTGTCGTCGCTCGAGTGGGCCGGGCTGCTCCGTGACGGCCTGATCACCCCGGTGTGGGGCGGTGCGGCGCGCGTGGCGGCGTGCACCGAGGACCCCGCGGTGCGGGTCGCCGCGCTGGCCGCGCTCGTGCCGGAGCGCGGCGTGATCGGCCGTGCGACGGCCGTCTGGGTGCACGTCGGGGGTCCGTCCCCCGCGCGGGCGGACGTGCTGGTGCGCACGCGTGCGCGACGTCCCGACCCCCACCCGGACCGGCGCACCCACGAGGCGGAGCTGTCGGACGCGGACGTCCTGACGATCGACGGCGTGCGCGTGACCACGGTGCTGCGCACGGCGCTGGACGTCGCCCGCTGGCTGCCCCCGGCGCAGTCGCTGCCGCTGCTGCGGGCGCTGCGCGACGTGGGGCTCGACACCGGTCGCGCGGCGCGGGCCGCGGCGTCCCTGCACGGCGGCCGCGGCGTCCGCCGCGCGCGTCACGTCCTCGCGCAGGTCGCCGACGAGCGCACCACCGCCGGGGGCGAGCGTGCGCCCGGTGGCGCTCAGGCGCGGATCGCGGGCTCCTCGGCCCCGCGCGACCCGGTGATCCGGTAGACGTCGAACACTCCCTCGATGCGACGCACGGCGGACAGCACCGACGCGAGGTGCGACGGCTCGGCCATCTCGAAGACGAAGCGGGACAGCGCGACGCGGTCGCGGGACGTCGACACCGACGCCGACAGGATGTTGACGTGGTGGTCGGACAGCACGCGCGTCACGTCGGACAGCAGCCGCGAGCGGTCGAGCGCCTCGACCTGGATCTGCACGAGGAACAGCTGCGAGCTCGTGTGCGACCAGGACACCTCGACGATGCGCTCGGGCTGGTTCCGCAGCGCCTCGACGTTGAGGCAGTCGGAGCGGTGGACCGAGACGCCGGCACCGCGCGTCACGAAGCCGACGATGTCGTCGCCCGGCACGGGCGTGCAGCACTTCGCGAGCTTGACCCACACGTCGCCGACGCCCTTGACGACCACGCCCGGGTCGCCGGTGCGCACGCGCCGCGCGGTCGCGCCCGGACGCGCGGTCTCGGCGATGTCCTCCTCGGCGGCGGGCTCGCCGCCGAGCGAGTGCACGAGCCGCTGAACGACCGACGCGGCCGACGCCTGCCCCTCGCCCACGGCCGCGTACAGCGCGGAGACGTCGGCGTACCGCATCTCGTGCGCGAGCGCGACGAGGGCCTCGTGCGACATGAGGCGCTGGATCGGCAGGTTCTGCTTGCGCATCGCCTTGGCGATGGCGTCCTTGCCGTGCTCGATCGCCTCCTCGCGCCGCTCCTTGGTGAACCACTGGCGGATCTTGTTGCGCGCGCGGGGGCTCTTGACGAACGCGAGCCAGTCGCGGCTGGGGCCGGCGGTCTCGGAGCGCGAGGTGAAGACCTCGACGACGTCGCCGTTCTCGAGGACCGAGTCCAGCGGCACGAGGCGACCGTTGACGCGCGCACCCATGGTGCGGTGACCGACGTCGGTGTGGACGGCGTACGCGAAGTCGACCGGTGTGGCGCCGGACGGCAGCGCCTGCACGTCGCCCTTGGGCGTGAAGACGTAGACCTCGGCCCCGGCGATCTCGTCGCGCAGCAGGTCGAGGAACTCGGTGGGGTCGGCCGTCTCGCGCTGCCAGTCGACGAGCTGACGCAGCCACGTCATGTCGTTGCCCGCCGTGTCCGGCTGGCCGCTCTTGGCCGTCTCCTTGTACTTCCAGTGCGCCGCGACGCCGTACTCGGCCCGGCGGTGCATGTCGTGCGTGCGGATCTGGATCTCGACGGGCTTGCCGCCCGGCCCGATCACGGTCGTGTGCAGCGACTGGTAGAGGTTGAACTTGGGCATCGCGATGTAGTCCTTGAACCGGCCGGGGACCGGGTTCCACCGCGCGTGCAGCGCACCGAGTGCCGCGTAGCAGTCGCGCACCGTGTCGACCAGGACGCGCACGCCCACGAGGTCGTAGATGTCTGCGAAGTCGCGGCCGCGCACGATCATCTTCTGGTAGATCGAGTAGTAGTGCTTCGGGCGGCCCGTGACCGTCGCCTTGATCTTCGCGGCGCGCAGGTCCGTCCCGACCTGCTCCCGCACGGTCGCGAGGTACTCCTCGCGCGCGGGGGCCCGCTCGGCGACGAGGTGCACGATCTCGTCGTAGACCTTGGGGTACAGCGTCGCGAACGACAGGTCCTCGAGCTCCCACTTGATCGTGTTCATGCCGAGCCGGTGCGCGAGCGGCGCGTAGATCTCGAGGGTCTCGCGGGCCTTCTTCTCGGCGGACGCCGACGACACGAACTTCCACGTCCGCGCGTTGTGCAGGCGGTCCGCGAGCTTGATGACGAGCACGCGGATGTCACGCGACATCGCGACGACCATCTTGCGCACCGTCTCGGCCTGCGCCGCGTCGCCGTACGCGACCTTGTCGAGCTTCGTGACACCGTCGACCAGCATCGCGACCTCGGGCCCGAACTCGCGGCGCAGCTGGTCGAGCGAGTAGTCGGTGTCCTCGACGGTGTCGTGCAGCAGCGCGGCGACGAGCGTCGAGGGCGTCATGCCCAGCTCGGCGAGGATCGTCGCGACCGCGACCGGGTGCGTGATGTACGGGTCGCCGCTCTTGCGCAGCTGCCCGCGGTGCGCCTGCTCGGCGACGACGTAGGCCTGCTCGATGCCGGTGAGGTCGGCCTTCGGGTGGTTGGTGCGGACGGCCTGCAGCACCGGCTCGAGGGCGGGGTACGCCGGACCGGACCTGCCCGACAGCCGCGCGAGACGGGCCCGCACGCGGCTCGTCGAGCCCGTCGAGGGTTCCGGCTCGCCCTGCCGCGCCGTGCCCGTGGAGGGTGTGGCCGGGGCGCCGTGCGCGCCGCGCGGCGGGGTCGCGGG